>JAHCIP010000063.1 GCA_026129165.1 Anaerolineae bacterium | reverse complement strand
TTTGCCGCCGCGTGGAGTATCGCCAACTGGGCCTTTGCCAAGCCCAACGTGCGCGGCATCTCCACCCAGACCCGCTTCCAGTTCTACCTGTCGCTGCCGAATGCCTACATCGCGCAGTAGGTGACAGATCGAAGAAGTGGGAAGGCCTGGGAAGGCGTGGGCAGCGCACACCTTCCCATGCCTTCCACCGAGGGGTTGCCATGTTTCGCTATGTCCTGCTTCGCCTGTTATACCTGATTCCCACCGTCTTGCTCGTCTCCTTCTTCACCTTTGCCGTCGGCTTCTACGGCCCCGGCGACCCGATCAAAGTCATGATGAAGGAGAACTGGAACGACGAGAAGGCGTATCAGGCGTTGCGCGAGAAGTACGGCTTCGACCGTCCTTTCCTCGTCCAATACGCGGACTATATGGTGAATGCCGCCAAGGGGGATTTTGGGCGCTCCGTGTTACGGGTCATGCCCGTCCGCGACCTCATGTTCCCGGCCCTGGGGGTAACAGCCCAATTGGGCCTGCTGGCGCTCGTCAGCCTGGCCGTGTTTGGCATCGGGCTGGGGGTGTTGGCGGCGGTGAAACAGAATACCTGGGTGGATTATCTCATCATCACAGTCAGTATCGCCTTGCAGAGCGTGCCCGTCTTCGTGCTGGCGCCCATTCTCATGATCATCGTCGTTTTGCAGTTGCATCTGATGAACACCCCGGCCGGTTGGGATGGTATTCTTAGCAGCAAGGTGATTTTGCCTGTCTTTTTGCTGACCGGAATCGCGCTGTTGACCGTCGTCCGGCAGACACGCGAGGCCGTCATCCAGGCCCGGCAGAGTGACTATGTGCGCACCGCGCGCGCCAAAGGGCTGCCGGAGCGGCTGGTCCTGTGGCGGCATATTCTCAAGAACGCCCTGACTCCAGTGTTGACCACCCTGGGCCTACTGACAGGCTGGCTGCTGACCGGCTCGATCTTCATTGAGACCATCTTCTCCATTCCCGGCTTCGGCAGCCTGTACTGGGGCGCGCTCAAGACGCGGGATTATCCGGTGCTGATTGGAACAACCCTCGTCGTTGCCATCATCATTATGCTCACCAATTTGATTGTGGACCTGTGTTACAGCTTACTCGACCCCCGCGTGCGAGTCGAGCAATAAACGGGAGCGAGATGATGGCAACACCAACCGTGGCTTCGCGATTGACCCGGCTCGGCGACCGCCCCCTACGCACACGCAGTCTCTGGTCCGACGCCTGGCGCAGCCTGGCGCGTAACCGTATTGCCGTGCTGGGCCTGCTCATCGTGCTGCTGGTCGCCTTTATCGCCGCCTTTGGGCCGCTCATCACACCCTACCACCCCGACAAGCAAGACCTGGACAATGTCAAGGCCCTGCCGTCGTGGGAACACTGGTTT
The DNA here is from genome assembly GCA_026129165.1 of Anaerolineae bacterium. Classification (GTDB taxonomy): domain Bacteria; phylum Chloroflexota; class Anaerolineae; order Epilineales; family JAHCIE01; genus JAHCIE01. The sequence continues at coordinate 22,137 of JAHCIP010000063.1, read as the reverse complement.
GGGACCGATCAGTTGGGGCGCGACTATTTCAGCCGCATCCTGGCCGGCGCTCGCACCGCCCTCATTGTCGGGGCGACCGTGACTTTTCTCGCCTGTGGTCTCGGCATTCTCCTGGGCGCGGCGGCGGCCTTTTATGGCGGGCTGACCGATCTTCTGGTCAACCGCGCCCTCGACTTCGCGCTGGCCTTCCCGAAATTGCTGCTGGCATCGTTTGTCAATGCCATGGCTAAGCCACCGTTCCAGAATACCTTGGATTGGGTGGCGGCTGTCACCGGCCTCAAGGCATTAAACGACACGGTCATGGCCGACTATGTGGTGGTATTAGGAGCGCTGGGGCTGGTGCTCTGGCCGAGTTATGCCCGCTTGATTCGGGGGCAAATCCTATCGTTGCGTGAGCGCGACTATGTGATTGCGGCTCAGGCCGTCGGCGCCAAACCCTGGCGGATCATCCTGCGGCACCTGGTCCCCAATGCCCTTGGCCCGATTATCATCGCCATCACAGTGGGGTTTGGCGAGGCCATGCTGTTGGAGTCGTCGTTGAGTTATTTGGGGATTGGCATCCAGCCGCCGGGGTCGAGTTGGGGGCAGATGATTTCGAACAGTCTGGACCAATGGCGGTACTCGCCCCATCTCGTAGCCGTGCCTGGCTTGGTCCTGGCCCTGGCGGTGCTCGGCTTTAATCTATTGGGCGACGGGCTGAACGACGCCCTGGACCCGCAACGTCGGCGTTAGTTTTCAGCGAGGTGTCCATGTCCAAAGTCCGCGTGGGGGTGATTGGCGCGGGGCGCATCGCGGAAGGCTCGCACCTGCCGTGCCTGGTCCGCTTCCCCGACGTTGAGTTGGTCGTATGCGATACGGTTGAGGCCCGGCGCGCGGTCGTCCGCGACAAGTTCGGTCTGACCGAGTTGCGCACGGATTACCGCCAGATGCTCCGGGACGACCGCCTGGACGCGGTGTTTGTCCTCACCCCGCCGCTGGCGACTCATGCCGTGGCGCGGGACTGTCTGGCGGCGGGCATCCCCACGCTGATGGAGAAACCGCCCGGCATGGCGACCGAGGAGACGCGTGACTTGCTGCGCACCGCAGAGCGGGCGGGGACGTGGGGCATGGTCGGTGTCAACCGCCGCTTTCAGCCCTTACTCAACCAGGCCAAGCGCATGGTCGAGGCCAACGGCCCACTTGCCACGGTCATCGTCGAGTTCTACCACTTCCATATGGGCATCCTGCGCGGCATGGGCGCGTCCGAGACGGGACTGGCCCAGGTGCTCACCTCCGGCTGTATCCACAGCATTGACCTGATGCGCTATCTGTGCGGCAATGTCACCGAGGTCTACGCCCACGCTGGCGCGTACTTCGACCGCCACCCTGACAGCTTCACGGCAATGGTGCGGTTCGAGGGCGGCGCGACGGCGCTGTTCCACAATCATCTGCTGGGTGGCGTCCGCTCGGAGAAGCTCACCATTCACGGCCGGCGCGCGTCGGCGTACCTGGAAGGGCTGGTCAATCGCTGCGTCGTCCACCAGGACGAGTTTACCTACGACATCAGCAACGTGGCGCGCGGCGACCCCTCCGCCCCCCAGTGGTCCGACCGTCCCCAGCATGCCTATGCCAATGGCTGGTGGGACCAGGCCCGCTATTTCATCGACTGTGTCACCGCCAACCGTCCGCCCGGCTATCCCGCCTCCAACCTGGCCGACGCCGTGCGGACCATGGAACTCATTGACGCCATCCGCGACCAGGTGCGCGGACCCATTTCATCCCCTTTGGAGCCTACTGCATGACGATTCGTGTCTTCCAGGTGGACCCCGTTCCGAGCTTCATGCCCTACGACTACGAGCGCGAGGCCATCGCCCAGGCGGGCGGTGAATTCGCCCTCGGCGACTGCAATACGGAAGACGACGTGCTGAGCCAGGCGGAGGACGCCGAAATCCTCCTGGTATCGTGGAAGCACATTGTCACCCCGCGCGTCATGGACGCCCTGCCCCACGTGCGGCTGCTGGTCCGCTGGGGCGTCGGCTATGACCAGTTCGACCCGGCGGCGGCGCAGGCGCGGGGCATCGCCGTCGCCAACACCCCCAACTACTGCACCGAGGAAGTCGCGGAGCACACGATTGCCCTCCTGCTCAGCGCCGCGCGGCGGGTTCCCCACTTCCACCAGGAGTTCCGCGCCGGCGCCTGGCCCCACTACCGCGCCCGGCCCATCTACCGCCTGGCCGGTCGGACGCTGGGCCTGATTGGCCTGGGCCGCATCGGCGCGGCGGTCGCCTGGCGGGCGCGGGGGCTGGGCTTGAGAGTCATTGCCGCGGACCCCTATCTGAACCCCGACCAGATCCGCGAGCGCGGGGCTGAACCGCGTTCGATGGACGAGCTGCTGGCCGAGGCCGACTACCTCTCGCTCCACGTCGCTCTCTCGCCCGCGACGCGGCATCTCATCAACGCTGACGCGCTAGGTCGGATGCAGCCCCACGCCCTCCTGATCAACACCTGTCGCGGCCCGGTCGTGGACGAGAGCGCCTTGATAGATGCCCTGGCGAGCGGGCGCATCGCCGGGGCGGCGCTGGATGTCTTCGAGAGCGAGCCGCTCTCGGCCGACAGCCCGTTGCGCGCCCTCGACAATGTCATCATGACGCCCCACGCGGCGGCCTATTCGGAGCAAAGCTGGTTTGGCCTGCGCGAGGAGATGGTCCAGGTCGTCACCGATTGGATGCGCGAGAGTTGGTGCCGATCCGTGGTCAATCCAGGCGTGCGGGAAAACTTGAGGCCACGGCTCAAATCCACCGAATGAATTCGGGGCTAAAGGGCCGCTGGCCGACCGTCGGCCTACGCCGACGAAGACTAATACAGGATACGGCTTCGTCCGCGAAGGCGGACGGTCAGCCGCAGGCTCAATAGCCCCGAATTCATTCGGCGGGTTATCCGAACAGAGGTATGGGATGAAAATCACCAACATCGAAACCATCTATGTCAAAGCGCCGCTGCCCTATGCCACCGGGCCGGCGACGTGGTACTACACCAACCGCGACGCCCTGCTGATCAAAATCAGTACCGACGAAGGGCTGGTTGGCTGGGGCGAGACGGCTGCCCTGGCCGGCGTGCGCTACATCATCGAGCGCCAGATCGCGCCCGCCCTCATCGGCGCGGACCCACGCGACCACCGTGTCCTATGGCGGAAGATGTGGGGCATGAACTTCGGCGACGGCATGGCCGTCGGCGGGGTGGACATCGCCCTCCATGACCTGTGGGGCAAGGCGCTGGGCGTGCCGATCTACGCCCTCTACGGCGGCAAGCTGCGCGATAGTGTGCCGGCCTACGCCTCGTCGCTGACCTACCGCAGCGACCTGGACCCCAACGAGCAATATCCCGAAGAGGCGGCCCAGTTGGTCGAGCGCGGCTTCCGGGCCATCAAGCTGCGTATCGGCGGCCAGCCCCTGCGGCGTGATATTGAGATGGCCCGCCGCGTGCGCGAGGCCGTCGGCCCCGACATCCTGCTCACCGCCGATGGTAACGGGGCCTACTCCCTGGCGACGGCCATCCCCATGGGCAAGGCGCTCGAAGAACTGGGCTACTACTGGTTCGAGGAGCCACTGCCTCAGCCAGGGCACGCGGGCTACGCGGAAATGACTCGCACGTTGGATATTGCCATCGCCGGTGGCGAGGGGCTTGGCTCGCGCCTGGCGTTCAAGGACCTGCTGGACCGGGGGGCCGTGGACATTATCCAGCCGGACCCGGCGCTGTGCGGCGGTATCCGCGAGTGCCTCTTCATTGCCGAGTTGGCGAAGCTCTATGGCTTGCAGACCATGCCCCACTGCTGGGCGGGTGCGATTGTCCACGCCTCGGTGTTGCAGGTTCTGGCACTCCTGCCCGACGCCAGTTGGTCGCGCGCCGCCGAGCCACCCCTGCTGGAGATGGATGTCGTGCCGAACCCGTTCCGTGAAGAAATGGTGACGCAGCCGTTCCGCCTGGTAGATGGGCAGGTTGCCATTCCGACGGGGCCGGGCCTGGGCATCGAGGTGGACGAGGCGGTGGTCAATCGGTATAGGGAATAGGGAGTGGGGGGTGGGTGATACGTAATGCGTGATGCGTAATCCGTATTTCGTATCTCGGAGTGGGAAATACGCAATACGCACGACGAACTAGGAGGGCCTGTGGCGGAACTGGGAATTGGCCTGCTTGGGTCAGGCTACATGGGAATGACCTACGCTGAGTGTATCGCCAAGTTTAATACGCGGGCGCGCCTGGCCGCCGTTTCCGGCGGGACGCGGGCGCCGGGGCTGGCCGAGAAACATGGGGTGGCCTACGAGCCGACCTATGAAGGGCTGCTGGCGCGGCCTGACGTCCAGGCCGTGCTCATCGCCACGCCCCACTCGGCGCACCGCGCCCAGGTCGAGGCGGCCGCCAGCGCCGGCAAGCACGTGCTGGTCGAGAAGCCGATGGCGACCAGCGTGGAGGACTGCACGGCCATGATTCAGGCGTGCCAGCGGGCGGGCGTCCGCTTGCAGGTCATTCAGACGCTACGCTTTCGGGGGACGCTCAAGCGGGCCAAGGCGCTGATGGATGAGGGCGCCATTGGCGAGCCGCGCATGATGAGCGGCCGCTCGCTGTTCGCCAACTACGTCGCCGACGAGAAGTCGTGGGCCAACCAGCCCGGCGAGGGCGGCGCATTCCTCGATATGGGTGTCCACAACTTCGACATCATGCGCTTCCTGCTCGGCGCGGAGCCGCAGCGCGTCTACAGCCAGATGGTCACTTATAAGTACCCCGCCCACATGGGCCTCAACGCCATGCACGAACTCCTGTTCACCAACGGTGTTCTGGTCCAGCAGTGGATGGCCTACCAGATGCCCGCGCCCGGCCTGCCCGACTCCGGCCACCGCTACTGGATCGTCGGCTCGGAGGGGATACTCGACATTGACGGCTACGGCAAGCTGCTGTTGGGACGTGGGGCTGGCTGGGAACTGGTCTGGGAGCAGCCGGCGATTGACTTTATCAACCGGCCCCTGGAGGCGACGCGCCTGGAAGCCTTCTTCACCCAGACCCAGGCGTTCGTGGACGACATCCTGGACAATCGACCCGACACGGTGAGTGGTGCCGACGGCCGCGCGGCGGTCGCCATTGTCGAGGCGGCGCGCCAGTCGGCCGCCACGGGACAGGCGGTGGTGTACACGCCGCCAGCGTAAGGTCGAGGTAGTGAGGTCTGTTACTTGTGAATGGCGAAATGACCCCCCTTGCCTCCCCCCGCTTGCGGGGGGAAAGGAGGGGGGCTTTCCCTCAATTCACCTGTAAGGCACGATTAGGAGGCCCCATGTCCGAACTACGTATCGGCCTCATTGGCTCCGGCTACATGGGCCGCACGTATGCCGAATGCATTACCAGATATAACAGCCGCGGCCGCTTTGTCGCCGTCTGGGGGGGAAGCCGCGCCCCAGGCCTGGCAGCGGATTATGGCGCGGAGACCGTGCCAACGCTGGAGGCGCTACTGGCGCGGCCCGACCTGGATGCCGTCATCGTCGCCACGCCCCATGCCGACCACCGCGCCCAGGTCGAAGCGGCGGCTGCGGCGGGCAAGCACGTCCTGTGCGAGAAGCCCATGGCGACCAACGTGACCGACTGTACGGCGATGATTCAGGCGTGCGCCCAGGCCGGTGTGCGCTTCGAGATCATCCAGACCTTGCGCTATCGCGGGACACCCCGCCGCGCCAAACAGTTGATCGCCGACGGCGCGATTGGCGCGGTGCGCATGATCCGCGGCCAGTCAACCTTTTCCAATCCCCACGGCCACATCGGTAAGCCGTGGGCCGGCGAGGCCGAGCACGGCGGCTACTTCCTGGATATGGGGGTGCACAACTTCGATATCCTGCGCTTTTGGACGGGCGCGGAACCCCGGTTGATCTTCAGCCAGGTGTTTACCTATGACCTGCCCGCCCATGAGCGCGCCAATGCCATGACCCAGGTGGTCTTTGACAATGGCGTGGTGGCCCAGCAGTGGATGTCCTTCCAGTTGCCGACGCCCGGCCTCCCCCAGTCGGGCCATCGCTACACCATTGTCGGCGAGACAGGTATTCTGGACGTGGATGGCTTTGGCAAGTTGCTGTTGGGGCGCGGCGATGGCTGGGAGTTGATTTGGGAACAGCCCCCCTTTGACCCGATCAACAATCCCTTTGTCGCGGAGCGCCTGGAAGCCTTCGCCACCCAGACCCAGGATTTTATTGATGACGTGCTCGACCACCGCCCTGATAGCGTCTCGGGCGCCGATGGCCGCGCTGCCGTGGCGATGGTCGAGGCCGCGCTGCGGTCGTCGGCCACCGGCCAGGCCGTGGAGTACACACCGCCCATGTGAGGCGGCTCAGAAGAAGGCTGGACAGAATTTACAGAATGAACAGAATGAAATGAGCCTCTACCAAAGGCAGGTTCTTCGTTTTGTAAATTCTGTAAATTATGCCCAAAAGAAAAGGAGAGAACCATGTTCGGACGACGTCTCGTGAGCCTAGCTCTGCTAACCCTATTAGTGGCGCTGAGCGCCTGTTCGCAGGCGGCGACGCCCAGTCAGCCGGCCGCGAAACAAGACGCCCCGCAACCGTCAGCGCCGCAACAGGCCGCCACGCAGGCGCCAGCCCCACAGCCCGCCGCCCCGACCCAGGCGCCCGCACAGGCGCCCGCCGCCAAACAAGAGGCTCCCAAGACCGCGCCCGTCACGGGGAAGCTCGGCGGCGAAATCCGCTACGGCATGAATAATGAGCCGGACTCCCTCGACCCGGCCAAGACCGCCCAGGCGTCGGCGTTCAACGTCATGCTGAACCTGTATGACACCCTCATCTGGCAGGACCCGGCCGATCTCAAGTACAAGCCGGGCCTGGCCGAAAGCTGGGAAAGCTCGGCCGATGGCCTGACCCACACCTTCAAGCTGCGCAAGGGCGTCAAGTTCCACGACGGCACGCCCTTCAACGCCGAGGCGGTCAAGTTCACCTTCGACCGCCTGGCCGACCCGGCCACCAAGTCGCCCTTCGCGCTCGGCAAGCTCGGCCCCTACCAGGAAACGAAGGTCGTAGACGAGTTCACGGCGCAGGTGGTACTCAAAGCGCCCTACGCCGCGTTCTACGACGCGCTGAGCCAGACCTGGCTGGCCATTGTCTCGCCCACGGCGGTCAAGAAATACGGCGACGACTTTGGCCGCAATCCGGTCGGCACGGGCTTTATGAAGTTCAAGGAGTGGGTGCCGAAGGACCATATCACCCTCGAACGCAATAACGACTACAACTGGGGACCGACCTTCTGGAACCACGTTGGCCCGGCCTTCCTGGACCGCATCACCTTCTTGGGCATCTCGGAGAACGGCGCGCGCCTGACCGCCTTCGAGAGCGGCGACCTGCAAATCATCGAGACGGTGCCGGAGGGCGACTTCGACCGCCTCAAGAAGTCGGGCAAGTACCAGATGTTCACGTCGCGCACGCCCGGCGCGCCCATGACCATGTTCATGAATACTGAGAAGCCGCCCTTCAACGATATCAACGTGCGTAAGGCGGTCCTCCAGGGCCTGAGCCGCCCCGACCTGATCAACACGGCGTTCTTCGGGCTTTACACCCCGGCCGATGCGCCTCTGGCCGACAATACGCTCTACTACGCCAAGAAGGCCGGCGGGATGTACCCGTATGACCTGGAGAAGGCCAAGAAGTTGCTGGACGACGCGGGCTGGAAGGTGGGGTCGGATGGCGTGCGCGCCAAGGACGGCCAGAAGTTCGTCGTAGACTATGTGAACCTGACGACGTATGAGCCGATGGTGGTAGCGACCCAGGCGTTGCTCAAGCCGCTGGGCATCCAGGTCAACGTCAAGGTCTTCGACCAGGCGACCCGCGTCAGTATGGGCCACAAGGGCGAGGGCAACTTGTTCTCGACCGGCGTCATTGACAGCGACCCCGGCGCGATCCAGTTGGTCTACCACTCGCGCAACCTGGGCAGCTTCAACTGGTCGCGCATCAAAGATACTGAGTTGGACAAGCTGCTGGACGACCAGGCCAAGGAGCCCGATCCGGCCAAGCGAGCCGCCCTGCTCGAACAGGCGCAGGTGCGCATCATGGAGAACGCCTACTCGTTCCCGGTCTACAACTTCGCCCGCCTGTTCGCCGTCAGCGCCAAGGTCAAGGGCTTCCGCACCCACCCGCTGGGCAGCTACCCCTACCTGTACGAGGTGTCCCTGGAGTAGGGTGAAAGACCGTCATCCCGAACGGAGTGAGGGATCTGCTCCGACGACGCTATCAGAGCAGATCCTTCGCTCCGCTCAGGATGACCCTCGACTCAGGATGACCCTCGTCTGAGGAAGCCATAGCGTGATTGTCTATATTCTCAAACGCCTGCTAGCCAGCCTTCCGGTCATCATCGGTATCTCGATGCTGGTGTTCTTCAGCCTCTATCTCATCCCCGGCGACCCCCTCACCGCCGTCCTCGGCGATGCTGTGGTCAGCCAGGCCCAGGCGGCCCAGTTGCGCGAGCAGTACGGCTTCAACGACCCGCTGCCCGTCCAGTACCTGCGCTTCGCCGGGCGGGCGCTCCAGGGCGACCTGGGCCGCTCGCTCCAGTACAAGCGCCCAGTCCTGGACGAGATTCGGACCCAGTTACCAGCGACGATCCAGTTGACTCTGGCCTCCATGCTCATCGCGGTCGGGGTCGGCATGAGCCTGGGCATCCTGGCCGCGCTCCGCCCGCACTCCTGGCTTGACTCGCTCTCCATGGCCGTGGCCCTGGTCGGCGTCTCCTTCCCGTCGTTCTGGGTCGGGTTGATGATGCTGCTGGTCTTTTCGCTATTCCTCGGCTGGTTGCCAGCCACAGGCACCGAAGGCTGGCAGCGGCTCATCATGCCCGCCACGACGCTCGGCTTCGGCGCGGCGGCCATCATCGCCCGCCTGACGCGCAGTTCGATGCTCGAAGTCCTGCGCCAGGGGTATATCACCACCGCTCGCGCCAAGGGGCTGGCGGCCCCCCAGGTGCTGCTCCGCCACGCCCTGCGCAACGCCGTTATCCCCGTCCTGACCATCGTGGGCCTTCAGTTTGGCAACCTGCTCGCCGGCGCGGTGGTGGTCGAGACAGTCTTCTCGCGCCAGGGCGTCGGGCGGCTGCTCGTCGCCGCCATCCTGGGTCGCGACTTCCCCCTGGTCCAGGGACTTGTCCTATTTGTGGCGACGGTCTACGTCCTCATCAACCTGGTAGTGGACGTCTCCTACGCCGTGGTGGACCCCCGCATCCGCTATGACTGACACCGCCTCTGCTCTCTCCTCCCCCTTCCCTGCTAGGGAAGGGGGTCGGGGGGTTAGGTTCTCCCTCCGCCGCCTGGCCCGCAACCGCAGCGCGCTGATCGGCGGCCTGGTCTTCGGCGTCATTGTCGTCTTGGCCCTGGTCGGTGTCTGGGCCACCCCCTACGACCCGGTCAAGATAGATACCCCCAACCGCCTGACCGAGCCAGGGCTGACATACTGGCTTGGTACGGACCACTTTGGCCGCGACATCTTCAGCCGCCTGCTGGCCGGCGCGCACCTCTCGCTGCTCATCGGGCTGACCTCGGTGAGCCTGGCCGTCAGCCTGGGGCTGCTGCTCGGCCTGCCGGCCGGCTACTTTGGCGGCTGGCTCGATATGCTTGTCATGCGGGCGATGGACCTGCTACTCTCGTTCCCGTCGGTCCTGCTCGCGCTCGGCATCGTCGCCATCGTCGGGCCGAGCCTGTCCAACGTCATGCTGGCCGTCGGCATCGCCTCGGTGCCGTCGTTCACCCGCCTGGTGCGGGCATCGGTCCTCAGCGTGCGCACCCTGCCCTACATCGAGGCCGCCCAGGCCACCGGCTGCGGTTCGACACGCATCCTGCTGCGGCACATCCTGCCCAATATCCTCGCCCCCCTCATCGTCCTGGCGACGCTCGGCACGGCCGGCGCAATTCTGACTGGCGCGGCGCTGTCCTTCCTGGGGCTGGGCGCGCAGCCGCCGACGCCTGAGTGGGGCGCGATGCTGAGCGAGGCGCGCAACTACATGCGCCTCGGCTGGTGGCTGACCGTCTTTCCCGGCCTGGCGATTGCGCTGACGGTGCTGGGGCTGAACCTGCTGGGCGACGGCCTGCGCGACTGGCTCGACCCGCAGATGCGCCAGGGATAAGCTAACATTTGACAGTCATCCCGAACGAATGTGAGGGATCTGCTCTGGCGACCCTGGCAGAGCAGATGCTTCGCTTCGCTCAGCATGACAGTTCAACCGATTAATCCTGTCCAGGATGAAAGCATATGCGTGCGATTGTCTGCTCACCCAGTAGCCCAGACCGTATCGAGTTCCGCGAAGTGGCGGAGCCGGAACCGAGCCGCGACGAGGCCGTGGTGGCCGTGCGGGCCGTCTCGCTCAATCGCGGCAACTACCGACGGTTGGCCTGGGCCGAGGACGGCTGGCGGCCGGGCTACGACCTGGCTGGCGAGGTACTCCACGCGGCGGCGGATGGCAGCGGGCCAGCGGTGGGGACGCGGGTGGCGGGTCTCGTCGTCGAAGGCGCGTGGGCGGAACGGGTGGCCGTCCCGACGCGCCGCCTCGCCCCCCTCCCCGACGCCGTCAGTTTCGCCCAGGCTGCTGCCGTGCCGGTCGCTGGTCTGACCTCGCTCGTCTCGCTGGCCCATGGCGGCCTGCTGCTGGGCAAACAGGTCCTCATCACAGGGGCGGCGGGGGGTGTGGGACGCTTCGCGGTGCAACTGGCTCGGCTTGCGGGCGCGAGGGTCACGGCGCAGGTGGGGCGGCCCGAACGGACAGCGGGGTTACAGGAGCTAGGGGCCAGCGAGGTCGTGCTGACGCTGGACGGCGCCGAACCGCTGTTCGACCTGGTGATCGAGTCCATTGGCGGGCCGCTGCTCGGCCAGGCGCTGGGACAGCTCGCGCCCGGCGGCGTGGTCGTCTCTATCGGCGCATCGTCCGATGAACCGACCACGTTCGACAGCCTCGCCCTGGTGCGGAAGGGCGGCGCACGGTGGTACGCCCTGACCTTATTCCAGGAGCTAGAGTTGCAGGGCGCGGGCCGCCGCGAGTTGGAGACGTTACTGGCGCTGGTGGCTGAGGGCCGCCTGGACCCGCAGCTAGATATCCAGGCCAGTTGGCGCGACATGGGTAGCCTGCTGCGGGCGCTCGGTGAACGGCGCGTGGCGGGCAAGGCCGTCGCGCTGATTGACTAGAGGAAGGCTTATGCTCACACAACGCGCGATAGACGTTCACGGCCACTTCGGCCGCTACGACCGAGGCCCGGCCGGGTTGATTGACCAGATGATGACGGGCAGCATCGAGACGGTGCGCGAGCGCGCCCAGGCCGTCGGCATCCAGTACACCGTCGTGTCGGCCCTGCGCGCCCTGATGCCCTATGGCGGCGACGTGCTGCGCGGCAACGACGACGCCCGCGCGGCCGCCGAACGCTATGCCGACGTGCTGTTCTGGGCCGTCGTGGACCCCCGCCTGCCAGAGACCTATCGCCAGGCGGAAGAACTCCTGACCCATCCACGCTGCAAGGGGCTGAAGTTCCACCCCGTCTGCCATCTCTATGAAATCAAGCAGCAGGGCGCGGCCCTGTTCGAGTTCGCCAATGCCCACCGCGCCCTGGTCCTGACCCACAGCGGCGACCCCGGCAGCTTTCCCGAAGACTTTATCCCCTTCGCCAACCAGTACCCCGCCGTGCGGCTGATTCTGGCCCACCTGGGCAACGACAGCCAGGGGTCTGTCACACGCCAGGTTTACGCCGTCCAGCAGACACGCCACAACAACGTCTACATTGACACCTCGTCGGCGCGGTCGGTGTTCAGCCAGTTGATCGAGTGGGCGGTGGGACAGATTGGCGTGGACCGCCTGCTCTTCGGGACCGATACGCCGCTGTACTTCACCGCCAACCAGAAGGCGCGCATCGAGTACGCCGCCTTGGACGAGGCCGTCAAACGCGCCATCCTGTGGGATAACCCCGCCGCCTTGCTGGGGATTGGGGATTAGGGCGTCTCGTTCCGCCACCAGCGCACCTCGTTGCTGCCGCGCTCGGCGGCGGCGACCAGGTCCAGGCGGCCGTCCCCGTCCAGGTCTCCCGCCAGCACCATATTGGCCTTCTGCCAGCCCGTCTTGAGGGCCTGGCCGTCCCACGGACCGGCCGGGTCGCCCTGGTGTTTGAACACGACGATGCGCCCATCATCGCCCCAGGCGCTGGCGGCGACTTCGAGCCAGCCGTCGCCGTCGAGGTCGGCGGCGATGGCCTCAAAGGCTTGCGGGAAGTTGGCGGCGATGATGTGCTTGCGCCAGGGACGGGCCAGGTCGCCAGGATGCTCGTACCAGACGATTTCGTGGCGCACCGGCGGGTCCTGGTCAGGCTGGCCGTAAAAGCCGAGGGCCATGACAATGTCCAGCCGCCCGTCGCCGTCCACGTCGGCCAGGTGGCCGTGGATGGGGCGCGGCGCGCGGTCTACCACACGGCGCGTCCAGTGTGGCTCGCTGTCGCCCGTGTTCTGATACACCAGGATCAGCCCCGCCGCCGACGCTGTACCGAGCAGGTCGGGCCGTCCGTCGCCGTCCAGGTCGCCCGCCTCCACCGTGCGGGTCTCGGCCAGGTCGGCGTCAATGAGGTGTTCGACCCACTCCCCCTGGCGGTTTTCGTACCACACGAAGCGGTTGCCCTTGACCCAACTCGACGCTGCCACGTCCAGGTCGCCATCCCCGTCGAAGTCGGCCACTGCTACGTCATACGCCCCTGGTAAGCTGCCCGGCGTCGAGATGTACACCCGCCGCCAGGCGGCCGCGTCGCGCGGGTCGCCCTGGCAGTCGAAGTAGAGCACGCTGCCGCCCAGGTTATCCACAAAGACGAGTTCGGGCCGGCCGTCGCCGTCTACGTCGCCCCAGGCGTGGCGCTCCAGCCACTCGTCCGCCTGCCGATGGATAACATGAGGGGTAAAGTTTCCCCGCCCGTCGTTCTCAAACCAGTAGAGGCCGACGTTGGTGTCGGCGGCGACGATGTCCAGGTCGCCGTCGCCGTCCATATCCCCCAGCGAGATGCCGTAGGCGTAGTTGAAGCCGTCGCCGACCAGGTGTTCGGTGAAATGCATAGATTTTATAACCTGTAGATGCGGCGCGGGTTCTCGCGCAAAACAAGCTCGGCCTCTCGTTCGTTAGTAAAAGCGTCGAGATACGCCCCGTACTCGAACCAGGGTGCGAAGAGTTGCTGGTCGGTGCCGAATAGGATGCGCTCCGGGCCGAGGATGTCCATGGCGCGGCGAATGCGGCCCGGCTGAATGCCCGACGAGCAGAACTCGAAGTAGACGTTGGGCAGGTCAAGCACCTGGCGCGCGCCCTCCGCGTCGTCGCCGTGGGCCTTGACGATGACCAGGTCCGGATTGCGCTGGCAGGCCTGGCGTACACCGCCGTAGGGCGAGCCGCCCTCGTCCATATGGATGAGCGTGGGCCGGCCAAAGCGGGCCACCTCGTCGAGCAGGGCCTGCATGCGATAGGTCGCCATGTTGCCGCCGAACGGGCAGTAGAGCTTCACCCCGACAAAGCGCGGGTCCTTGAAATAACGCTCCATCTGCTCCACCGAGCCAGCCAGGTCGCGCGGGTCGCACACGACATAGCCGCGCAGCGTAGGGTGGCGATCCAGCAACCGCTGCGTCTGGGCATTGCCCTGGCGCATATCGTAGTTGATGGCGTTGTAGTGCGAGACGATGGTTAGCTCGATGTTGCAGCGTTCGGACATGCGCGGCACCGTCGTCTGCTCGGCCAGGTCGTTGGGTTGGGGCAGCGGGAAACCGCCGACATGGGCGTGCATATCAATGATGGGGCGAGTGGGCAGGTCCGCTTCTGGCTTGATCGTCAATGGGGGGACGGGCAGCTTCGCCGGGTCCAGCCCCAGCAGGCGCAGCGCGTTGCCGGCCAGGATGGCCGCCTTGGCCTCTTCGGGGATCTCGGCCATGAGCACCTGGTTGCGCAGCGCCGTGACCGAGTACTGAGGCGCGTTGGTGCCGTAGAGCAGGCGGCTGGTCAGCCCCTCGGCGTGCATCAACTCTAGCATGTCGGCCAGGCACAACCAGCGGATGACGGCGTGGACTTCGGGGTAGTCGTGCATGACGGTGATGAGTTCGCCCAGGTAGCCGTAGGACACCTCGTTGAGGACAAGGGGAAATCCGAGTCGGTGGGCGAGTTCCGCCAGCGGCCACATCCACTCCCGCGCCGCGCCCGCGCCTGGCCCGTTCAGGTCTACAATGATCGGGCGTCCCGTCTCGGCGATGGCGGCGGCCATCTTCTCGAACAGCCGAATGCGCGGCGTCCAGTTCTGGCGGCCGGGAAAGAAGCGGTAGGCCACACAGCCACCGTCAATGCAGGCGCGGAGGTCGTCCTCCCAGCCGACATAGCGGCGCGGGTCGAGGGTTCCCACCGGCAACAGGCGGGGGTGCGCGGCGGTCACTTCCAGCGTCTCGGCGATGGCCTCGCAAGCGGGCTGATGGACCATCCCACGCCGCGAGTTGGCGAGAGCCAGGGTGGTCTGGCTCCGTTCCAGTTGGGCCAGGAGTTGGTCAAGGCCCGTATCAGGTTCCGCGATGGGGCGGGCCGCGAAGTCGGTGGCAAAGTCAATGGCGATCATGGCAATATTCCTCATGCTGGATGTCTCATGTCGACAAGAGTATAACATACACGTACATTGCTGTCAATTGACTTGACAGCAGTTTAGAAATATGCTACGATATAGTGTATAGAAGAGACCGTGTCTCTCCATTGGGGGTCAGATGCCGTTACAGCTAGAGCCACTTAAGAACCGCGCCCTCCGTGACTCGATTGCCTCCGCCATCCGGAGCGCCATTGCCAGCGGGCAGCTACGGCCGGGCGATCCTGTGCCCGAGGCGCAAATCGCCGAGCAACTCCGGGTGAGCCGCAGCCCGGTGCGCGAAGCGTTCCGCAAACTTGAAGAGCAAGGGCTGCTCGTCAGTTATCCTCATCGCGGCACCTATGTCACTCAGTTTACCGAGAAGGATGCCCGCGAAATCTATCAGTTGCGGGTAGGGCTGGAAGGATTAGCCATCCGTTGGGCGGTCGAGTCAGGGGCGGGGACGGAGCTTCAAGGCC
The DNA here is from genome assembly GCA_026129165.1 of Anaerolineae bacterium. Taxonomy (GTDB): domain Bacteria; phylum Chloroflexota; class Anaerolineae; order Epilineales; family JAHCIE01; genus JAHCIE01. The sequence goes on along the minus strand of JAHCIP010000063.1, from coordinate 7,050 downwards.
GGCTGGCGCGGGTCGTTGACCGTATGCGCCAGATCGTGGGCACCGACCGTTTCCCAGAGATGGCTGAACTGGATTCGGAGTTTCACACGACGATTATTGAAGCCTCCGGTAATAGCCGCCTGCAACAGGTCTGGCACGGCATGGACCCGTTTGTGTGGATGTTGGTCGGGATGATTCGCTACGAGGAAACCGAGGGGACCGTCCCGGCCCGCCTCATCCCGGAACACGAAGAGGTTCTCGCCGCCTTGGCGGCCAACGACCCGCGCACCGCCGAGGAAGCCATCCATGCTCACATCCTGCGGCGGCGCGAGAACGCCCTCAGTCGGCTGCACGACGACCTGGAGCGTCATGGTGCCCTGGCGCCCGCCGTCTCAGTCAACGGCCAACGTGGCTAACGCTTAGATGAGCCAGTAGAGGACGATTTCGTTCAGGCCGACGAGCAGAAACAGGACACCGGCGACCCAGTTGACGGAGCTGCGAACCGCGCCGACCTGGCGCACGAAGTGGCGGCGGCTGACGCCTCCCACCATCACCACGGCGACAAAGACGAGCAGAGGCAAGCTGGCTCCGAGGGCGAAGACCGCCGGATAGACGAAGCCGACCACCGAGGTCACCGCCAGGGGCAGGGTAAGGCCGAAGAATAGCCAGAACAGGGTCGGGCAGAAGGCGAAGGCGAACGCGAGACCCAGCACAAACGCTCCCAGGATACCCCGCCCCTCCGCCTGCTGCTCCAGCCAGTGACTTGCCTGTCCTCCCATCGAGCCGCGCAGGCGAATCATCCCGAGCATCGCCAAGCCCATCAGTAACAGAGCCGGTCCAAGCGCCTTGCGGGCCAGAACGATGACCGGAATAGAGGCCTGCTGCAACTGCTGGCCGAGAAGGACGGCGGCCAGGCCAAGGACGGTATAGACGGCGACCTTGCCGAGCAGATAGGCGGTCGTCGACAGGGCCACAACCAGAGGCTGGTCGGCGCGGCGGGTGGTGAAGGCCAGGGCGGCCAGATTGGTGCTGAGTTGGCACGGGCTGAGCGCGCCGATCAGGCCAAACAGGAGCGCGCTGAGCAGGGGGATATTGACCGTGTCGGCCAGGTCGCCCACCGGACCGGACAACGCCGAGGTGGGCAGGCTGAGCAGCCCGTACCACTCGGCGATAGGCAGGCGCCCGCGCAAGAGGTACAGCGCGACCAGCGCGGCGGCCAGAACGGCCCCCAGTGCGACTCGGATAGCCTTCGCGTTTCCTTCGAACGTCGTGTCTTTAATGTTGACCTGCGCCATAGACAAGGTTACTCTCAAAATAGGATAGTATTCCAACAGCAAGAGGGGATGGTAGTCTACCATCCCCTCTTGTCGTTACCCTGACTCATGGGACGCCGTACCAGGCGCGCAGATAGCCGCGCATCTCAGTGATTTCCGCCTGCTGTGTCGTGATAATAGCCTGAGCGAGTGTCTTGATCTCCGCGTGTTCGGCCTGCTGTAACGCTGTCTGGGCCATCTCAATAGCGCCCTCGTGGTGGGGAATCATCATCAGCAGGAACATGCGGTCAAAGTCGAAGCTACGCCCCATCATCTGCCCCATCGTCTCGCGGTCCATCATGCCGCCCATCATGCCCGGCCCCATCATCCCGCTGCCCATACCTGGAGTGCGCGGGGCGTTGGGATACCACTGCTGCCGCCACTGCTGCATCTGGGCGATCTCGCGCTGCTGCGCCGTGATGATGCGCTGGGCCAGGTCACGCATCTCCGGCCGCGCCGAGTCCTCGGCCATATGCTGGGTCATGATCACCCCCATCTGATGGTGGGCAATCATCTCGTCGAGGAAACGCAGGTCGTAGGGCTGGTTGGGGTCGGTCGGCGGTCGGCGGCCCATGTCCGGCCCCATCATGCCTCGCTCCATCATTCCACCCATCAACCCGCCCATCATCCCGCTGCCCATCCCCTGCCCCATCATCCCACCCTGTCCGCGCCAGCCGTTGCCAATTGGCCCCTGGGCCAGGGCGATACCCGTCGCCGTCAGTGCGACCGCCACAACCACCAGGGCCACCACCAGGCCCACTACCACACGTGTACGCATAGGTCTATCCCTTTCTTAACCATTGGATGCCTGTTCCCAGTTTACCTCAGTTAAGTCAAGCCAGACCCGCCCGAATCATCAAGATTTGGTCAAGAAAAGGGGAGAATGCAGGTTACGTAGCGACCGGCAGGGTAAACGCGAAGGTTGCACCCTGGCCAAGGCCGGCGCTGGTTGCCCATATCCGCCCGCCGTGGGCTTCGACCAGGGCTTTGGCAATCGTCAGCCCGACCCCGCTGCCGCCGAGAGCGCGGGCGCGGGCGCGGTCCACGCGATAGAACCGCTCGAACAGGTGAGGCAAGTGTTCCGGGGCGATGCCGATGCCGGTGTCGGCCACGCGAAAGGTAACGCCCGCCAACCCTGCTTCGACCTCCACCCGCACCGTGCCGCCCGCCGGCGTATAGCGCACGGCGTTCCCCAGCAGGTTGATCAAGACCTGGATGACCCGATCCGGATCGGCCTGGACGAGGGGCAGATGGGGGGCGGGGGTATAGGTCAGGTGAATCCCCTGGTCGGCGAACTGACTCCCCATGCGCCCCATTGCCTGCTCCACCAGGTCGCCCGGCGCGACCGGCTGCCAGTGGAGCGACAACTGGTGGGCTTCGGCGCGCGACAGGTCCTGGAGGTCCTGGACCAGCCGCCGCAGCCGCCGGACCTCGTCGTGCACCAGCGCCCAGGTTTCCGTTGTCGGGGCGACAACGCCGTCCAGCAGGCCCTCGGTGTAGCCTTCGATGGTCGCCAGCGGCGTACGTAACTCGTGGGCCACGTCGCCGATGAGCGCCACGCGGCGGCGCTCGGCCGTTTCAAGTTCCTCCGCCATCGTGTTAAATTGGGCGGCCAGCGCGGCCAGCTCGTCCTGGCCTTCGACCGGCACCCGCTCGGCGTACTGACCGGCGGCGATACGGCGGCTGGCGGCGAGGAGGCGCTGGAGGGGGGTGACGATGCGGGCGGAAACGAGGATACTGACGGCGAGGGCGGCGACCGCCGCGGCGGCCGTGCTGAAGCCTAGCGCCTGCAGCATAGCCGTCTGAAACGCCTGCGTCGTCGTCTGCTGCATCCCCCCCATCATCCCGCCCATCATGCCGTCCCCCGGCCCCATCATGTGGCCCATGACACGGTCAAACAGGGTGGGACCGAGGGCCAGTGTCGCCAGAAACAGCGTTACCACCCCCACGGCGATGACGGCCAGGTGCGCCAGTAGTAGCCGTGTCCGCAGCGAGCGGTGGAGCCTGACCAGCATCTCAGCCCACCTTCCCTTCGAAGCGATACCCCACCCCGCGTACCGTCTCAATGTAGCGGAAGGCAGTTGGGTCGTCACCGAGTTTCTTGCGCAGGTTGGCGATATGCACGTCCACCACATGGTCATCGCCAAAGTAGTCATCGCTCCACACGCGCTCTAGGAGTTGGGCGCGCGTGAAGACGCGGCCTGGATGAGCAGCCAGCGTCGTCAGCAGGGCGAATTCGAGCGGAGTCAGGGCGAGGATCTGGCCGGAGAGGGCCACTTCGCGCCGCGAGTGGTCAATGAGTAGAGGGCCAAAGCGTTGCGGCGGCGGTGTGTCAGGTAGGGCGTGTCCGCCCTGGCGCGGCCGGCGCAGCATGGCGCGGATACGGGCGACCAACTCGCGTGGGGAGAAGGGTTTGGTCAGGTAGTCGTCGGCCCCCACTTCGAGGCCCACGATGCGGTCCACCTCTTCGGCTTTGGCCGTCAGCATAATCACGTAGGCATCGGAGAACGTCCGCAGCCGGCGGCACACCTCCAGACCGTCGAGCCCCGGCAACATCAGGTCCAGGACGACAACGGTGGGACTCTGCTGGCGGGCCAGGTCCAGGGCGGTGAGGCCGTCGCCAGCCGCGACGACGCGGAAGCCCTCGCGTTCCAGGTAGCTCTGGACCAGGTCGCGCAAGCGGCGCTCATCGTCTACGACCAGGGCAATCAGTTGGTCAGTCATGTGGTTCCTGGCGATGGTGGTATAAACCCTGCTCCAAGTTGTATACCGGTCCCCGCGCCTGGTCAAACCTGGCCTACCTCTGTTGACATATAGCGTTAAGGGGCCTAGGATTTAGGCGGAAGAGCAGGGCGCACCTTTGGCCCTGGACCGAACCTTACCATTGAAAGGGGGGCGTATGCGCCCCAACGAACGGTTGAACTATCGCCGGGTAGGAGTCTTTATCCTGCTCGTCCTCATCGGGTTGAGCTTGCTGAGCGCCGCGGCTCTCTGGATTCGAAGTGATACCGTCCCCGCCGCCGCCGCGCCATCCCCGACGGCGCCCCCACCCGACTCCAACCTGCAAGAGTGGCAGTACTTCTGGTTCCCCCAGACCGGCCCCAACACGTCCCCGTCTGACTAAGCCAGTACCCCATATTTGACATCCACTTCTGACCGTGTTACGCTACCCGCCGCGACTGCCTTCCGGGAGTTTTGCCATGAGTCTGGCCGAACAGCTAGCGCCTGACCTCATCCGTATCCCATCGCCCAACCCACCTGGTGATACCCAGGCCATCGCCACCCATGTCTCGCAGCTCCTCCACGGCTGGGGCTTCCATGTGGTCGAGTACTACCCGCCCATCAAGCCCAGGGCCCGCTCCATCGTCGCCACCCTTGGCCGGGGCGAGCCTGGCCTGCTCTACCACGCCCACCTCGACACGGTGCCCATTGGCGTCCAGGAGGCGAACCGCTGGTCGAGCGATCCCTACACTCCGACGTGGCGCGATGGAAGGCTGTATGGCAAGGGTAGCGTGGACGACAAGGGGCCACTGGCGGCGATGCTGGCGGTGGCTCAGCATCTCACCACCCAGCCCCAGCCATTGGCCGGTATGTTTGTCCTGGTCGCGGCCGCCGAGGAGGAGACGGGCGGGCAGTGGGGGACGCGCTGGCTGGCCGACCAGGGCTATATCCCGCCGGTGGACTTTGTTGTGGTAGGCGAGCAGACGGCTAATCGGGTGGCGACAGCCCACAAAGGCATCCTGCGGGCGACGGTACAGGTCTATGGCCGCAGCGTCCACGCCACCAACCCCGACCGAGGCGTCAACGCTATCAACGCCATGGCGCGGGTCATCCTCGCTCTCGAAGACTACCACCGCCGCCTGCAAGGCCGTGTGCATGCCCTGGTCGGCTCGCCAACATGCAATATCGGCATCATTCAGGGTGGCGCGGCCACTAATGTTGTCGCCGACGCGTGTGAGGTGCGGCTGGATCGCCGGCTGCTGCCGGGCGAGGATGTGGCGGCGGCGCAGCGGGAACTGAGTGAGGTGGTGGCCGCCGTGCCGCTGCCGACGGGCGCGCGCGTCGAGGTGGGTGACTTTTCTGTGTCCAATGCGTTTGAAACCAACGCCGATACCCCATTCACGCAGCGGTTTCTGGCTGTGACACGCGAGGTGCTGGGTGATGACCCCGGTCCCGTCGGCTATCTACCCGGCAGCGACGCCAAGCACTTGACGGCTATCGCGCGCCAGGGCATGATTGTCTTTGGGCCGGGCAGCTATGAAGTGGCGCACGCCGCCGACGAGTACGTGGACCTGGCCGAGTTGGCCCAGACCGAGGCAATCCTGTGGCGCTTCGCGGAGCAGACCCTGCTGAGATAGGGAATAGGGATTACGTATTAAGGACTACGAACTACGCATTACGAACTACGCAGCACGCATCATGATTGGGAGACTCCTATCAATGGCCATATCCTCTTCTGACATCCGCATCGAAGTGTGTGTCGACTCGGTCGAGTCGGCGCTGGGGGCGCAGGCGGGCGGCGCGGACCGCGTCGAGCTATGCGACAACCTGATGGAGGGCGGGACGACCCCGAGCGCGGGGACTATCGCCGTAGCGCGGCGCGTCCTTCAGTTGGGGTTGCAGGTCATGATTCGGCCGCGGGGCGGCGACTTCTGCTATTCCGACCTGGAATTCGAGAGCATGCAACATGATATCGAGGTAGCGAAGTCGCACGGCGCGGACGGTGTGGTCTTCGGCCTGCTGCTGCCCGATGGCCGGGTGGACGTCGAACGGACGCGCCGCCTGGTCGAGCAGGCGCGGCCCCTGAGTGTCACCTTCCACCGCGCCTTTGACGTGGCGCGCGACCCCTTCGAGGCGTTGGAGGCGCTGATCCAGATGGGCGTGGACCGCATCCTAACTACCGGCCAGGAGCCAACCGTCCTGGAGGGGCTGGACCTCATCACTGAGTTGGTGCGCGTGGCAGGCGACCGCGTTATCATCCTGGCCGGCGCTGGCTCCAAACGGGTCATGCAGAAGGTCGTCGCCCAGAGCGGCGTGCGCGAGATTCACATTGTCGCCCCGCGCGCTGTAGACAGCCCGATGACCTACCGCCACGACCGCGTGTTTATGGGCGGCGAACTCCGCCCACCGGAGTTCACGCGGACCGTCACCGACCCGTCGCGGGTGCGCCAGTTCCGTCAGGCCGTTTCAGGTATAATAAGGACTGATGACTAAAGATTAAAGATTGAGATGCAACGATAAGCGTGTCCAGCGAAGGAGAGCGTATGGCAGCGACACCAGTTGTTGAGCCAGAGGTATACGAGTACGTCACTTTGCCGCCCACCCAAGACGAACTTCCCTACAGCGACGGAGTGCCTATGGAGAGCGAACGGCATTTTCTCCAGATGCAACTGCTGATAGACACCCTCAAAACAGCGTGGAGCGATAGGGACGTCTACATCGGCGGTAATATGTTTGTCTACTTTAGCCTCCAGCAGGTGCGCAACCGCGACTTTCGCGGCCCCGACTTCTTTGTGGTGCTGGATGTGCCGCGCGGTGAGCGCAAAAGCTGGGTCATCTGGGAAGAGGGCAAGGGGCCAGATGTCGTGATTGAATTGCTGTCGGAGAGCTCGGCTGAGGAAGACCGACAGCACAAGATGCGCATCTACCAGGACTGGATACGTGTGCCTGAGTACTACTGGTACGACCCATTCTCGGCCGAGGTAGCCGGCTTCAAGCTGAGCAACCGCCAGTACACTCCCCTGTCAGGGGACGAGCA
>JAHCIP010000062.1 GCA_026129165.1 Anaerolineae bacterium | reverse complement strand
ACGGTTTCTCGGTTTAGCAGAGGCCACTTCTGCCCGGACGGCTTCAGGTGACAGTTGAGGCCTATCAAGCAACTCAGACTGGCGGCGTGGGGCTGGTGGGCGTGCCACCGAGCGTACTGAGCGTGCGGCTGGCAACGTCCGCGCTTAGCCCCCAGATGAGCAGCGTGGTATAATCCGCCAGCGGGTTCGCCCCAAACGTCGCCCCCTTATCAATGTAGAGCGACGAGAGGCCCACCGCCAGCAGGCCGAGTAGCAGGGTCAGGTAGAGCAAGGGCCGTCCCACCCACAACAGCAGGTCGGTGCGGAAGCTCTCCAGCGACGAGAAGGCGCGGGCAAGACGCTGTCCAGCCGATACGGGAGGCGCTCCTACCCTCAGCGTTGGTCGCGCCAGGGTCTCGGCCGCGGTGTCGGCCAATCGTTTGGCGCGGTCGGCCGCCTGGGGCGGGATAAAGTCGCGCAGCCCCTCGGGCAACTGGTCGCGGGGTGGGTTCACCAGCGCCGCCGTCAGGTCCGCCATCTTCTTCTGCGCCTGCTCATCCTGGCCCAGGCGAATCAGAAGGCGGACCTCTTCGATGACACTCAGCGTCGACTCCGCCTGCGCAATAGGCTCCTCCTGGATTTGGCTGAGGGTGTGCAGCACCTCCACCCGCTTTTCCAGCGTTTGACGCTCAGCCGCCGCTGCGTCGAGATTCCCCTCATCAATCAGCCGCCGCACGTCGGCCGCCTGGTCGGCCAGGAAGCGGCGATCCGCTGGCTCGGCATCGTCCAGCCGCGCCTCGATGCGGTACAGGGCCGCGAGGGCATCGGCCTGCGCGGCCCCTTTCGTCTGCATGTAGCGAAAGAGACGGCCCAAGATAATGCCGACCAAAAGCGCCAGCAGCGGCCACAGCGGGCCGCTACGCACACTCAGGTCCACTGGCACCGCTATCCGCTCTGGCCGATCAGCGACCGTCAGATAGACCGAGCCGGTATAGTGCCCCGGCGGTATGGCTTCGCGTTGGATGGACAGCGGCGTCGAGACAATGGAGGCGATGCCATATTCTTGTTGAGGGGTCGGGAGTTTGAGCGCCTGGTCTGACAGCGGCGCACGGGTGCGGTCGTCTAACACCACGGCGTTGGCGCTCAGCAGCTTGACCTTGTCCAGCGTGGTGTTATCGAAGTTGAGGGGCAGGCTGTCCAGCAAGGCGCTGTCCGACAGGAGGACGCGGGCCAGCCAGCAGTTCAGGTCAGGGATGTCGGTCTGTTGCGGCCAGTTGACCAGTGGCACGCTCCAGGTAATCGAGAGCAGGGTGCGGCGGCAGTTCACCAGGCGCAACTGGACCCGATCTGTACCGGCCAGGGCCGTCATGGCGGGCCGCGCCTTGGCGTTGACGGTAAGATGAACCGAGGTGAGCTGGGGCGTAGGACCAGGCACGATAAGGGTGAGCGTCCCGGTGTAGGTACCAGGAAGGCGCAGGCCGATGACCTTGACCTGGAAGTCCTTGGGGATGCCCACGTCGAGCGTTGGGTCACCGACGAGGCTGACGTTCTGCCGTCCCAGCTTTTCCTGGCCGTCCTTCTGCTTCAGGTCGGATGACAGGAAAGTGAAGCGGTCAATCTTCCCGCCCAGCGCCGTCAGCCGCATGTTGCCGATGAAGCTATTGTCCTCGCCCAGCCAGCCGGTGATGACCAGGTCGGTGTCCATCGGGTCCACCTGGATCTGGGCCGGACCGCCTGACTGCGCCTCGACCAGCCCCACCCCCACCAGGACTACCATCAGCAGCGCCAGGCTTGAGACAAACAGCCATCGTCGCATACGGGCCTCCGCTACTTCAGCGTCCGCAACTGCGGGAACAGAATCACCTCGCGGATGGACGGACGGTCGGCTAGCAGCATGGTCAGGCGATCAATGCCGACGCCCAGCCCCGCCGTCGGCGGCATGCCGTGCATCAGCGCCAGGATGTAGTCCTCGTCCAGGGGCATGGCCTCCTCGTCGCCGGCCGCGTGCATCTTCACCTGTTGCATAAATCGCTCGCGTTGGTCCAGCGGGTCGTTTAGCTCGCTAAAAGCGTTGCCCGTCTCACGGGTAGCGATGAAGATTTCGAACCGTTCGGTCAATTGCGGCGCGTCAGGCTTCTTCTTAGCCAGCGGGCTGATTTCGGTCGGGTAGTCGAGGACAAAGGTGGGCTGGATGAGCGTCGGTTGCAAGCACTCGTCCAGGAGTTCATTGACCAATTGGCCCCACGTCGGCTTGTGGCCGATTCTCAGACCCTTAGCCTGGATGGCCTCCGTGAGACTGGCGTAGTCGCTGGCGACGTAGATGTCAATGCCCGATGTTTCCAGGATGCCGTCACGCAGGCTCAGCCGCCGCCAGGGCGGGGTGAGGTCTACCTGGTGGCCGTGCGTCTCAAGCTGCATCGTCCCCAGCACCGCCTGGGCGATATTGGCAATCATCCGCTCGGTCAGGGCCATCATATCGCGGTAGTCGGCATAGGCCCAGTAGCACTCCATCATGGTGAACTCAGGGTTGTGGGTGGTGTCCAGCCCCTCGTTGCGGAAGTCGCGGCCAATCTCATATACGCGGTCCAGGCCGCCGACAATCAGGCGCTTGAGATACAGTTCGTCGGAGATACGCAGATACATCTCCTGGTCCAGCGCGTTGTAGTGCGTCGTAAAGGGGCGCGCCGCCGCGCCGCCGTAGAGCGGCTGCAACACGGGTGTCTCGACCTCGATGAAGCCATGCTCGTCCAGGAAACGCCGCATGGCGCTCACGATGCCCGTGCGGATGAGAAAAACCTGGCGCGACTCAGGGTTGGTCAGCAGGTCGAGATAACGCTGACGGTAGCGGGCGTCGGTGTCCTTCAGGCCGTGCCACTTCTCAGGCAGTGGGTTGAGCGCCTTGGCGAGCATGGCGTACTGGTCCACCTGGACGGTAACTTCGCCCGTGCGGGTGCGGAACAGCGTTCCACGCGCCCCAATGAAGTCGCCCCGGTCAAAGACCTCCTGGAGCCAGCGGTAGGCGTCCACACCGATGTAGTCGCGGCGGAAGGCGAGTTGGAGGCTGCCGGCCGCATCTTGAATCGTGGCAAAGGTCAGCTTGCCATGCGGCCGCAGGCTCATCAGGCGGCCGGCGACGGCGGCTTCGATGCCTGAGGCCGGCGGGGCCGGGGTATCGGCGGGCTGCTCCCGTTCCCAGGCTTCAAACACGGCCACGGCGTCGGCGGTGGAATGGGTGCGGTCCACATGGGCCGGGTAGGGGTCAAGGCCCTGCGCCCGCACCTGCTCCAGCTTGCGCAGGCGCTCGGCGGTCAACTCATTCAGGTCTTCGGTCACAGGGGGCAGCGGTGTCGTCATAGACAGTATCCTTGGACAAGTCAAAGGCCAGGGGGTTGGCCCTGGCCTGAGAAGTAGCGGGGGGATGCGCCGAGCACGCCAGGGCGCGGGCGCTCGGCCTTAACGAATGGCCATGATTTTGAAGTGCAGGACGCCGCCTGGGGTTTGAACCGTGATCTCGTCCCCGACGACTTTATTGAGCAGGGCTTTACCGAGCGGCGACTCATTCGAGATGAGGCCACTGGCTGGGCTGGCTTCCGCCGACCCCACAATGCGGAACGTCTCCTCGACATTGTCCCCATTCTCACACACGGTCACGGTCGAGCCCATCTGCACCCGGTCGCGGCTGTGCGGCTCGTCAATCAGCTTGGCGATTTTCAGGACGTGCTCAAGCTCCTGGATGCGCCCTTCGAGGAAGCCCTGCTGAGTCTTGGCCTCGTCGTAGCCGGCATTCTCGCTAACGTCACCTTCGTCTTTCGCCTCTTTGATACGACGAGCAATCTCGGGCCGCCGAACATTAATCAAAAAACTCAGCTCTTCCTCAAGCTTCTGACGCCCCTCGGGCGTCAAGAAAACCTCTTTCATGGCCTCACTAGCTCCTCATCAACCAATCCTATCGTCTCCCCAACGACGACAACGTCGTCGGAGGCCCATCCCTGACGCCCTACTCCGCCAGCGGCCGCGTGGCCGTCTCTGGCGATCTTCACAAGAGAGAGGGCGCCAAATACAGCGCCGCGACGGAAGGTCGCGGCTGAAGTTCAGATGCCCGTATTATAGCAGAGTTTAAGCCAAAAGTAAAGTAGCGCGACCGGGTCAATGGGGTCTCACGCCGGCAGCGCCTCCCCTAGCAGCCGCAGCCAGTTGCCGCGCATGATGCCCTCAATATCGGCCTCGGAATAACCACGGGCGCGGAACAGGTCGGGCAGCTTTTGCAGGTCGGCAATGGTATCGAGGTCGGACGGGCTTTGCTCTTTGCCGTAGCCGCCGTCCAGGTCTGTCCCGATCCCGATGTGACGCGCGTTCCCCGCCAGTTGGCAGATGTGGTCCATATGCTCCACGAGGGTGTCCAGGGTGACGATTTCGGGGTTGGGGTTCGCCATGTCGAAGTCGGGGTGAATCATGATGTTGTCGAAGGCCGCGCCGATGACGCCGTCGCGCTCTATGATGGCGCGGATCATGTCGTCGGTGAACTGACGCTGGCGGGGGACGAGGGCGCGGCAGTTGTTGTGGGTGGCGATGACGCGCCCGCCAAACACTTCGACCGCTTCCCAGAAGCTCCCATCCGAGGTGTGGGTCAGGTCCAGGATGACGCCCAACTCCTCCATGGAGCGCAGCAGGGGCCGGGCGGGTGGGAACAAGCCGCCGATGGTGTTGGTGCCGTGGGCGTAGGTGCTGGGACCGTAGTGGGCCAGACTGAGGACGCGCAGCCCGCGCTCCCACCATTGATAGATATGGTCTGGTTCCAGGAGGCAGTCCGCGCCCTCGATACAGAGGATGTAGCCAATCGGCGTCGTGTCCGGTGCGTCGGTCCAGGCCCGCACGTGGTCCTTGACCTGGCTGGCGGTTGTCAGCCGGCGCAGCCAGCCCTGCTGTTTCATCAAATCGTAGTAGACCATCTGCGCCTGGGCGATGGCATACGCGCCCTCGGGGCTGAAGTCGATAGCGGTCTTCATCCCCGTGGCGTGGCGGGCGTTGATGGTGGTAAAGACCAGGAAGACCTCGCCGCGGCGCAGGTCGGGGAGGCTGACGGTATTGCAGCCGCGCCCCTTGCCTTGCAGCCAGCGTTCCCAGGCGCGGATGTCGGCGACGGTCTTTTTGAGGTCGCGGCCCCAGAACAGCGCGTTGTAGGCCAGATCGAGATGGGCGTCAATGCAGAGCATAGTAACCTCCGTGACGGGTGACGTGGGACGGGGGACGAGTGAGTCGTTACGTCCGCAGGCGGGGGTCTAGCACGTCGCGCAGGCCGTCGCCGAAGACGTTGGCGGCGATGACGACCAGCACGATGGTCAGACCCGGGAAGGTGGCGACCCACGGGGCGTTGACGAGGTATTTGCGGCCATCGGCGACCATCAGGCCCCACTCCGGCGTGGGTGGCTGCGCCCCCAGGCCGATGAACCCCAGCGAGGCTGCCGTCAGGATGACCAGGCCGAAGTCGAGAGAGGCGACGATCAGGATGGACGCCAGCGAGTTCGGCATGATGTGGCGTAGGATGATGCGCCGGTCCGACGCGCCGGTGGAGCGCGCCGCCAGCACGAATAGGCTCTCGCGCAGGGCCAACGCCTCGCTGCGGGCCAGGCGGGTGTACTTGGGGATGTGGACGACGGCGATGGCGAGCATGGCGTTGTTCAGGTCCGGCCCCAGGAAGGAGGCAATCGCCATAGCGAGAATCAGGGGCGGGAAAGCGAGGATGATGTCCATGACGCGCATGACGATGCCATCGAAGGGGCCGCGAAAGTAGCCCGACATGGAGCCGAGGGTAAAGCCGAGGCTGGCCGCGATGCCGATGACGATGACGCCAATCTGGAGCGAGACCCGCGTGCCCCAGAGGATGCGCGATAGGATGTCCCGGCCCAGTTCGTCCGTTCCAAACAGGAACTGGGAGCCGGGCGGCCGCAGCCGCTGGCCCAGCTTCATCGCCGTCGGGTCGGCCGGCGCGATGAGAGGCGCGGCGATGGCCGTCACGACCAGCAGCAGCAGCACCAGCAGGCCGAATAGGGTCAGCGGGTTGCGCCAGAGACGCTGCGCCCCCTTGCGCCACGCCTGCCAGCCGGCGGAAGGGGCGGGTGACGGGTGGCGGGTGATGGGTGGCACGGAGACAAGCCTAGTCATCTGTCCTCCAGCTTCCAGCTTTCAGCCGTCAGCTTTCAGCTTATAGCCGTCAATCCTCAAGCCTCAATCCTTAATCCTTCGTCCCTCTCCCCCGTCACTCGATCTGCGGATTCATCCACGAATACAGCAGGTCCACCAGCAGGTTGACCAGCATATAGACAATCGCGATGAGCAGCGTGAAGCCCATCACGACGGGATAGTCGAGAAACAGGATGGCATCCACGACGTACTTGCCGATGCCCGGCCAGGAGAAGATAGTCTCGGTCAGCACCGCGCCGCCGAGTAGACCGGCGAAGGCCAGCCCGGCCAGGGTCGTGACCGGGATGAGGGCGTTGCGCAGGCCGTGGCGGAGGATGGTCGTGGCCTCGGACAGCCCCTTCGAGCGGGCGGTGCGGATGTAGTCCTGGCCCAGCACCTCCAGCATACTGGAGCGCACGATGCGGGCGAGCAGGGCCATATAGCCATAGCCCAGGATGAAGGCGGGCATGACGAGGTGGGACACGCTCTCGGTAAACAGGGGCCAGTTGCCCGCCAGGAGGCTGTCCACGGTGTAGAGGCCAGTGACAGGGGGCGGGGGTTGCGTCATGGTCTCGATGCGACTCCCGCCGGGCAGCCAGCCCAGCTTGAGGTACATGAGCCAGATGAGCATCAGCCCCGACCAGAAGACGGGCATGGAGATGCCGCCTACGCTCAGGACACGCACGATGTGGTCAATGGGACGGTTACGTTTGACGGCCGAGAGGATGCCCAGCGGAACCGCGCCCAGCAGGGCAAAGGCCAGGCTCGTCAGCGTCAGTTCGAGGGTGGCGGGGAAACGCTCCATCAGGCTGGTGAGGACTGGGCGCTTCGTCTGGTAGGAGACGCCCAGGTTGCCCTGGAGCAAGTTGGTGAAGTACGCCCAGAACTGCACAGGCAGCGGCTCGTCGAGCTTGAACTCGCGGCGGATGGTCTCCAGGACTTGCTTGTCCGCCGCGTCGCCGGCCATCATGCGCGCGGGGTCGCCCCGAATCGAGCGCGACAGGATAAAGATCAGGACAATCACCCCGAGCAGAGTCGGGATGAGGCTGACCAGGCGATAGAGAATGTAAGCCGTGCGAGACATAGGCGCCTCGGGGGAGGAGAGGGGAAGGCTACGTCTTCCCCTCCCTTCCTACCCTTCCTTACTTCTTACTGAGCCGTTCGTAGCTCAGATACTGCGAGCCGCCCGGCTTGATCTCGAAGCCCTCCAGGTTGTCGCGGTAGGCGATCAACTGGTTGGCCTGGTAGAACAGAATGTAGGGCGCTTCCTCAACCATGATCTTCTGAGCATCGCGATACATCTGAATGCGCTTGGCCGAGTCGACCTCGGTGGCAGCCTTCGTCACCAGTTCGTCCGCCTTCTGGTTGCAGTAGAAGGCGCGGTTGGCGTTCAGACCCCGGTTGGCGCACAGGTACCACTTGTCCATCGTCCACGGCGGAATCGGGACCGGCGGCGTCCATCCGCCGACGCTCCACACAAAGTCCGACTTGTCAATGCGCTCGCGGCGGGTCGGCTCGGCCACCTTCTCGATCTTGACCTTGATGCCCACCTCGCCCAGGTACGCCGCCGCCGCTTGCGCGATGTCGTCCGCGCCCGGCGCGCCCTGTGTGGCATAGGTCAGCGTAATCTCGAAGCCGTTGGGATAGCCCGCCTCGGTCAGGAGTTGCTTGGCCTTGGCCGGGTCGTAGTTGTAGCCAGCCAGGCTCTCGTCGTAGCCCTCCATGCCAAAGGCCAGCGGCCCTTTGAGCCGGCGCCCCTTGCCCTGGATGAGTTCCTTGATGACCTGGTCGTAGTTGATGGCGTAGTTCATCGCCTGGCGGACCTTGACATTATCCAGCGGCGGCTTGGTATTGTTCAGGTAGGCCAGGATGAGCAGGAAGCTCGGCACTTCCACCATCTTGACGCCTGCCTTGCCCTGGAGCGTCAGCATCTCCGGAATGCTGACGGGGGACATGAAGTCTAGGTCGCCCTTCTCCAACTGGAGCAGCAGGTTGGTCGACTCGGGCACGATCTTGACGATGACGCGCTTGATCGCCGGCTCCTTGCCATACCAGTTCTTGTTATAGTCCAGCACGAGCCGCTGGCCGCGCGTCCACTCGGAGATGACATAGGGACCGCTACCCATACAATTGTTCGCCAACCACGCCTGGGCCTTATCGCCGTCCTTCTCGTTGGCGAACGCCTTGGGGTTGATGATGGACGAGGCGTAGCTGCCGATCATGGGCAGGAAGTAGGGGTACGGCTCGCTCAGCGTCATCTTGACCGTGACATCGTCCACCGCGTCGGTCTTGGTCAACTGACGAATATTGGAGGCGGCCGACTTGTTGATCGCCATCAGGCGGTCAAACGACGCCTTGACCGCCTGGGCGTCGAGGGGCGAGCCGTCGGCGAACTTGAGACCCTTGCGCAGCTTGAAGGTGTACGTCTTGCCGTCGGCGCTGACGTCCCACGACTCAGCCGCGTCGGCCTGGACTTCCAGCGGCGCGCCGGGCTTGGGTTCGCCCGGCTTGACCTCTACCAGACGGTCATAGCAGCGGTTCATAGCGATGAGCGATAGACCGTCGACCGTCTGGTGCGGGTCGAGGTTGGTCGGGTCGGCGCCCATGCCGTAGATGAGGGTGGCCTTAGCGCCAGGGTCGCCACTCGTGGCGGCCTTCGCGGCCGGCGCGGCCGTGGCTTGAGTAGCGGCCGCTGTGGTCGGCTGCGCGGCGGGGGCAGTTGTCGGTTGGGCGGCAGGGGCGGTGGTGGGTTGCGCGGCCGCGGGGGCCGTCGTCGCTTGGGCAGCGGGAGCGGGAGCAGGGGCGGCTTGCGGCTGCGCGCACGCGGCGAGCAGGCCGAGGGTGAGGATGATAACGGTCGCAGTCCATACGCGGGTGAGCCTTGACGGTGACACGAGTCTCCTCCTTAGGGTGATGCAGCGAGCGATAGGTCAAACGGTCAGCTTAGGATGCGATGCCCTCCTTTCACATGGCAGGACTTACGTGGTCACGGCGCCCGCCAGGCCCTAAAAGGACCTGGCTACAGCAAGGAAGCCCAAGGGGCTGAAGACCAGCCTCCCCAGGAGGCTTCCATCCCTAGCCTGCTCCCTTCAGGGGCAGGCGGGATTACACTATAGACCTGCGATGGCTTCCGCCTCGATAAGCGGTATCTCGACGTCGGCGGTCAGGCGGTTGACGGCGTCCATGACCTTGAACCCCAGGCCCGTCAGGATACACACCGCCGTCTCGTCCCCGCGCAGCCGCCCCTCGGCGCGGTCGAGGGCGGCGGCGGCGGCGGTGATGGCGGCCGCTGGCTCGACAAACAGGCCGGCGGTCTGAGCCAGGTCGCCCTGGACGCGGTAGGTGTTCTCGTCGGGCACAGCCACGCCCCAGCCCCCCGACTCGCGCAGCGCTCGCACGGCCAGCCGGCCATCGGGCGGCGCGGCCAGCTGCAAGCCGGAGATGGAGCCGTGGCAGGGCGCGATGGGGTTATCGTCGCGGCCGGCTTGCCACCAGTCCACGACGGGCGAGCAGCCCATGCCCTGCGCCGCGACCATGCGTGGCAGGCGGTCAATGCGGCCCAGCGCGTACCACTCCTGGTACGCCTTCCAGAGAATGCTCAGCAACCCGCCACCGCCGACGGGCACATAGACCACATCGGGGGCGCGGCCCAACTGCTCGCACGTCTCGAAGGCCAGCGTCTTGACGCCCTCCATGCCCACGGGGTTGTAGCGGCGGGCGGTAATCATGAGCATCCAGCCGCGCCGCTCGCACAGGTCGCGCACCCCGTCCAGCGTCATGACATCCACCGCCGGCTCGAAGCCCAACCCGCGCACGGCGTATAAGCGCGGGCGGTAGGTCATGATCTGGGCGATCTTGGCGCGGGGCGCCTTCTCCAGCACAAACAGCGCGCCGGGCAGGCCGGCCGCCGCGCCATAGGCCGAGAGGGACGCGCCGGCGTTACCCGACGACGTGGCGGCCCAGGCGGTCTTGCCCGTCTCGCGGGCGCGGCTCATGCTCACGGCGGCGATGCGGTCCTTATACGAGCCGGTCGGGCTGATACAGTCCACTTTGAAGTGCAAACCGCTCAGGCCAAGTTGCTGGCCCAGCCGGCCGCCCGGCAGGAGCGGCGTGTCGCCCTCGCCCAGCGTCACGCGGCTGTCGCGCGACTTGACCGGCAGCAGGTCGAAGTAGCGCCACAGGCCGCGTCCCGTCGGCTCCCAACTCGTGCGCAGATGGTCCAGGTCGTAGACGACTTCAATGGGACCGCCGCACGCCGGGCAGGCCGTGATGGCCGCGTCGGCGAGGGTGGTCTGACAATCGAGACAGCGTAGGCTAAATTTGTCGTTCATGGCTGCCACTCAAACTCCCGATCAATGGGATAGATGGGGCGCGGTAGATGCTGGAACGGCAGGCTGAGGTAGTTGACCGTCGCCACGCCGGGCGTGTCCAGGTTGTAGGTCTGAGCCACAATGGGGTCGAATGACACGCGGTGGGCCTGGTTCGACTTGACGACGACGATGCGCTTCTCATCGAAGAGGATACCGGCACTCTTGAAGAAGTCGCGGTCCTTGCGGGCATTTGGCTCCTGGCCCGCGCTGACGATGACGTCTATGCGGTTGCCCACCCGCAGCACCGCGCGTGGGCCGACGTTCATCTCGGTGAAGGCTTCGCGCCGCACCTCACGCCCCCAACTGCCGTGGTTGGGGCCGCAGATCATATAGACCCCGTCGTCAATGGATCGCACATAGGCCGTCACGCGCAGGGGCTGGTAGAAGCGTTGGTCAATCGTCGCGCCGAGGTCAAGGGTGAGTTCAGCGCCCACGCCCGCCTTCATCGCCGCCTCCAGGCCTGGCGCGTCGCGTATCGCCAGGGCAGCGTCCCGCGCGCCGAGCCGCAGCAGGGCTTCCAGAACCGCCGGGCTGTCGGCGGGCGCGAGGCTGCCGGGGTCGTCGGCCAGGTCCACCAGGCACACTAGACCCTCGTCCTGCGCCATCGCCCGCCGTACCCCCTCGTCAATGGATACCTGCGGCCGCACCGTGCGGATGTCCTCCCTTTTCGCCCACAGCGCGGCCGCCATGTGTTGGGCGATGCGGTCGGCCAATTCTGGATCGCCATCCGTCGTGGCGATGACCGACATGCCGAGGTACGGTACGTCCGAGTAGCCGTAGCCGCCCTGGATGGTCAGGTTGATGAGGCCGGGCGTGGTGCGTTCGAGTTCCTCGCGCATGACATTCAACTGGTAGAGAGGGAGGCGCTGCTCCTCAGCCGGGTTGTGCGCCCAGGTACTCTGGCCGATATTGGGTCCGATGATGGGGACGCGAATGAGGCGTGTCACCGGGCGCACGTCGCCCGCCAGCATCCGAAACAGACACTCGGCGGCTTCGATGCCGCGCTCGTAGGAGTCGATGTGGGGGTTGGTGTTGTTGGGAAAAGGGACGGCTGCCTGGACTTCCTCGTCCACGTAGTTGCCGTGGAAGTCGTAAGTGGCGACGATGGGCAAGCGGTTGCCGACGACACCGCGCACGGCGCGAATCAGGCTGGCCTCGGCGTCGGTGTAAGGCGGCTGGACGGCCAGCGCGCCGTGGAGGTGCAGGTAGACGGCGTCCACCGGCGGCGCCTGGCGCAAGCCCTCGACAATCAGGTCGCGGTAGTGCTCGAAGACATGGGCGTGGACTGTGCCGCCCCGGTTGATGAAGCTGACATCGGCCAGGGGCACGAACTCGACGCCGGGGCGGCGGGCCGCCTCCAGAAAGCCGCCGACAAACCCCTTGGGGTGCGACTCGGTCAGGATAGCCTCACCCTGGAGCAGCATCGCCGTCAGGCCGTCGTTCTCCTCCAGGGCAAAGCTATTCGTTTCGTGCATCATGCCCGCGATGGCAATGCGCGTCATCGGGCCTCCTGTGTGGGAAAAACCGCCCTCATCCCATCGGCGGTTCGCTTTAGGCGTTAGCCTACCACCGCTTTGAGCGCGTCGTCGGCGCGGTCGAGCGTCGCGTCAATGTCGGCCTCGGTGTGGGCAGCCGAGATGTACCACGTCCCACGCAAGATGGGACGCACCCCGCGCTCCATGAGGGCCGCGACAAAGCGGCGGTAGGTCTCCTGGTCGCGGTCGGCGTAGTCGCGGTAGTCGTTGAACGCCTCGCGCTGCGTGAAGGCCATGCCGACGACTGGCCCAACACCTGTGGTCAACGTGGGCAGGCCGTGGCGCGCGCCAATCTCGCGCAGCCCCGTCCGCAGCCTGTCGCCCATCGCATACAGGTGCGGGTAAACCGTGTCGCGCTCGCGTTCCAGGTAGGCGACGGCCGCGTTGGCGCCCGCCATGACCAGCGGGTGGGTGTTGTAGGTCCCGCCGTGGAGTACCTTGCCCTGGGTGATGAGGTCCATGAACTCGCGCTTGCCCGCTACGGCGCTCAGTGGGAAGCCGGCCGCGATGCCCTTGGCGTAGGTCGCCAGGTCGGGCGTCACGCCGTACTTCTCCTGCGCCCCGCCCAGCCCGACGCGGAAGCCGCTGATGACCTCGTCGAAGATGAGGACGACGCCGTAGCGGCTGCACAGGTCGCGCAGCCCTTCGAGGAAGCCTGGCTTGGGCTGGATGCCGCCGGAGTTGAACATAATCGGCTCGGTGATAAGGGCCGCGACCTCGTGGGCGTGTGCTTTCAGCGTCTGCTCCACCAGGTCCAGGTCGTTCCAGGGCAGGACGATGACTTCGTCCAGGACGTGGGCGACCATGCCGCCGCTGCCGGGGATGGGGCGCGGCGTCTCGCGCGGGCCGGCGTCCTTCGGGTCGGGCCAGTAGCTGATGATGACCGGGTCGGGCCAGCCGTGGTAGTGGCCCTCGAACTTGATGAACTTCTCGCGGCCGGTGTAGGCGCGGGCGATACGCAACGCCATCGCTACGGCCTCCGAACCGGAGCCGTTGTAGCGTACCAGGTCGCAGCAGGGCAGCACCCGCTGGAGGCGCTCCGACATCTCGATTTCCAGCCAGTGCTGGCCCGCCGAGATGAGCAGGCAGTCAAGTTGCTCCCTGGCGGCGGCGATCACTTCCTGCGGGCTGTGGCCGAGCAGGAGCGGCCCCTGGCCCAACACGTAGTCAATGTACTCGTTGCCGTCCACATCGTAGAGGCGCGACCCGACGCCGCGCTCGAAGAATAGCGGCCCCGGCTGCTCGGCCAGCCGCACGCCGCTGCCGACGCCGCCGGCGATGGAATTTTTGGCCCGTTCCCACCAGGCTTGAGATTTGGCGCGTGAGTAAGACAAGGCAAAGCTCCTATTCGTCTAAGGGATATAATGGCCGCGTGACGCGGCGAAATGGCAAGAGGCGCAGATTAGCGCGGGCCGCGCCGGGCGTGTCGGCGCTGACCAGTCGGTCGGCCAGGTCGGCGTAGGCGACGCGGAAGTGCGACGGCGACTTGACGAAGATGAGGCCGGCGTCTCGCGGGTCCAGGCCGACATGGGTATACACCGCCGGATCCCACTCCATGCCGGGGCGAGAGCGCAGACACAGCCGAATCGAGCCAATGGCGAGAACCGCCGTCGGCCCCAGTTGCACGGTCAGCCCAGTCGCCCCCGCGCCCGTCAGGCGGCAGACACCATCGCCCAGGCCGACCACACGTCCCTGAACAGTCAATGGTTCACCGTCGCCGCGTGAGAAACTGTGTCCGACCTGGAGGGTGACGTCGGCGCTGAGGCCCGCCTCGGCGGCCTGGCGCACTGCGTCGGGGTCGCACAGGGTCATGTATATCGGACGGCTGGCGCGGTCCGCGCCCATGTCGAGCAGGGTCCGCAGCACCGTTGGGTTGTCGGCCGCTGCCCCGCTGCTGGGCGCGTCGCCCGGGTCGCCCACGACGGTTAGACCGCCCGGCGCGTCCAGGCCCAGGCGAATCGCATCCTCGACCGTCATCAGGTCTGGCTCGAACTGAGCGCGGCGGTCCCAGACCATATCGGCCAACTCATCAGCGGCGGCCTGAGCCGCCGGCCGGTCGCCGTCGGCCACGACGACCGCCGCGAAACCCACGTCGGGCACGTCGAGCCAGGGCTGGACCGGGAAGAGCGAGGCATGCAACACCTCACCGTCGCGCTCCATCTGCCGCGCGCGCAGATAGACGGCATGCAAGGGACCGTCTGACGTGCGGCCATTGACCGCATTGACGAGCAAGGGCCGCCTGGCGAGAGCGGTCACGGGTCGTCGCTCACCCGCCAGGGTCGCCAGCAGCAAGCGGGCCGCGCGCTCGCCCGTCTCGTACATGTCAATGTGCGGGTATTCCTGGTAGCCAATCAGGAAGGTGGCATGCTGGACCATACGCGGCGTAATGTGGCCGTGGAGGTCGAGGCTGACGCCAATGGGCAGGTCGGGCCCAACGACCGCGCGCACGGCGGCTAGAATGGCCCCCTCGGCGTCCGGGTCGTCCTCCACCGCCGTCGCCCCGTGCAGCGCCAGCAGCACCCCGTCCACGGGCAGCGCGGCGCGCAGCCGGTCGAGCAGCTCGCCCAGGAGCAGGTCGAACGTCGGTCGGGTCAAAGCGGCCCGCGCCACCGCGAAGGCGGCCAGCAGGGGGACCGGCTCGGCGCCCGCTGCCCGCAGCGTGTCCAGCATGGCCGGTATCTCAACCCGCGCGTCTCCGAATTGGGTCAGCAGCTCGTCCCCGCGCCGCACGTACTGCTCCTCGAACGCGGTTAGCGTCGTGGGCAGGGGCGAGAAGCTGTTGGTTTCCTGTTTTAGCTCACCGATAGCGATACGCATATTACCACGCTGTCCAGCCGCCGTCCACGACGAGGTTGTGGCCGGTGACATAGTCCGAGGATGCCGAGGCCAGGAAGACGACCGCGCCCTTGAGATCAGTGCTGTTGCCCATGCGGCCGGCCGGGATGCGCTCACGGATGCGGTCGAACGTCCCGTCCGGGTACTTCTTAGCGTTCGACTCGACGGGGAACATGCCGGGGCTGAGGGCGTTGACCTGGATGCCCTCGGCGGCCCAGGCGACGGCCAGTTCCCGCGTCAGGTTGATCAGCCCGCCCTTGCTCGCAGTGTACGGGAAGTTGCGCATGGGGCGCTCCGGTGCCGAGCCGTAGAGGCGGCCGTCCACACCGACCATGCCATACACCGACGCCACGTTGATGATCTTGCCCCTGCCCTGCGCCTTCATCGGCTCGGCGGCGGCCAGACAGCACAGCAGAGCGCCCGTCAGGTTGACGGCCAGGACGGCGTTCCAGCGGGCCACGTCGAACGGCTCGAAGGGGCGGTTGACATCCTGCGCGGCGGCATTGTTGACCAGGATATCCAGGCGGCCAAACTCGCCCAGCGTCTGCTCGACCAGCCGGCCGGCCGCCGGCGGGTCGTTCAGGTCCAGCCCCACGGCCAGGGCGCGGCGGCCCAGGCCGCGCAACTCGTCGGCCACGCCGTCCAGCCGACTCTGATTGCGGCTGGCAAGCACCACGTCGGCCCCGGCCTCGGCCAGCGCCGTCGCCATCTGCTGCCCCAGCCCGGTCCCACCGCCCGTGACGACGGCCACCTTGCCGTTCAGGTTAAACAGGTCATGTACGTGCATCTTGTTCCTTCGCCCGGTGGCGGCAGGGTAGCTACAGAGGGTGGGATAGCCACGGGGGGCTACCCCTACAGCCCGCGCCGTCTTTCGTAGGGGTACCCCCCTGTGGGTACCCCGCCATCAGGGTAGCCCTCCGTGGCTACCCCTACACTACGGCTGCCAGTCGAAGTCGCGGTCAATGGGGTACATCGGGCGCGGCAGGTGCTTGAACGGCAGGCTCAGGTAGTTGACTGTCGAGGTGCCGGGCGAGTCCAGGTTGTAGGTCTGCGCGACGATAGTATCAAACGAGGCACGGTGGGCCTGGTTCGACTTGACGACGAGAATCCTCTTCTCGTCGAGGACGATCCCCGCGCTCTTGAAGAAGTCGCGGTCCTTGCCGGTGCGCGGCCCGCTGAAGATGACGTCAATCTTGTTGCCGACGCGCACGACCGCGCGCGGTCCTACGCTGGCCTCGCGCCACGCCGCGCGGTTCACCTCGCGCCCCCAGCCGCCGTGGGTCGGGCCGCAGATCATATAATTCCCGTCGTCAATCAGGCGCACCCGCCCCGTCACCCGCAAGGGCTTGTAGAGACGCTGGTCCACCGACGCGCCCACGTCCATCGTCAGTTCCGCGCCGACTCCGGCTTGCATCGCCGCCTTGACCACGTTCTCGTCCCGAATCGTTACCGCCGCGTCCCGCGCGCCCAGCCGCAGCAGGGCTTCGAGGACGGCCGGGCTGTCGGCCGAGCAGAAGCTGCCGGGGTCGTCGCCCAGGTCCACCAGGCACACCAATCCCTCGTCCTGCGCCATCGCCCGCCGCACGCCCTCGTCAATGGACACCTGCGGCCGCACCGTGCGGATGTCCTCCCGCTTGGCCCACACCGCCGCCGCCATCTGCTTGGCGATGCGGTCGGCCAGGGCGGGGTCGCCATCGGTGGTGGCGATGACCGACATGCCGAGATAGGGCACGTCCGAGTAGCCGTAGCCGCCCTGGATGGTCAGGTTGATGAGGCCAGGCGTGGTGCGTTCGAGTTCCTCGCGCAGCACGTTCAACTGGTACATGGGCAGGCGCTGCTCCTCGGCCGGGTCGTGCGCCCAGGTACTCTGGCCGATGTTGGGGCCGATGATGGGGATGTGGATCAGCCGCGTGACGGGTCGAATCTCACCCGCCGCCATACGGAAGAGGCACTCGGCGGCCTCGATGCCGCGCTCGTAGCCGTCAATGTGCGGGTTAGTATTTTGGGGGAAGGGGACAGAGGCCTGGACTTCCTCATCCACGTAGTTGCTGTGGAAGTCGTAGGTCGAGACGCACGGCACACCGTGGCCAACCACCTCGCGTACGGCGCGAATCAGGCTGGCCTCGGCGTCCAGGTAGGGTTCCTGGACCGCCGCCGCGCCGTGTAACTGGAAGTAGACGCCGTCCACCGGCAGAACCTGCCGCAGCCGGGCCAGCATGCGGTCACGGTAGTGCTCGAAGACATGGGCGTGGATGGTCCCACCACGCCGCAGGAAGATGTTACCGATGGGGACAATCGTGCCGCCCCGCCGTCGCGCCTCCTCGACAAAGCCGCCGATAAAGCTGCGCGGGTGCGCCTCCGCCAGAACCTCGTCCCCCTCCAGGAGTTTCTGGCTGGGCTGGTCATTCTCCTCGACGGAGAAGGAATTAGTTTCGTGCATGAAGCCGAGCAGTGCAATACGCATGATCATCTCCTATGGCGGGGGACGGACGAACGCTCCTTAATCGGAGACGGTCTTTCCTCGGTCGTCCGTCGTCCGTCAGCGCCTTCGCGGGTCGAGCCAGTCGCGCAGCCCGTTGCCCAACAGGATAAATGCCGTCGCGGCGTAGACAATCGCCAGGCCGGGGAACAGCGCGCTCCACGGGGCCAAGGTCATAAACTGGCGGCTGCTGCTCAACATCTCGCCCCAACTGGGATTCGGCGGCGGCGCGCCCAGCCCCAGGTAGGATAGCGCCGACTCGACCAGAATGGCGCGCGAGGTTGCCAGGGTCGCGTCCACGATGATGGGCGACAGGATATTGGGCAGCACGTGGCGCAGGAGGATGCGCCACGTCCCCGCCCCAATGGTCCGCGCCGCCGTAATGTACTCGCGTTCCTTGGCCGCCAGGACGGGGCCGCGCACGACGCGGGCCATAGACGGGATGTAGAGGATGCCGATGGTGAGCAGCAGGTTGCGGATGCTCGGCCCCAGGACGGCGACAATCGCCAGGGCCAGCAGCAGGCTGGGGAAGGCGAGCAGGATGTCCATCAGCCGCATGATCACCTGGTCGGTGCGGCCGCCGAAGTAGCCCGCGCTCAACCCCAGCCCCAGGCCAAACACCATCGCCAGCAGCACCGAAGGGATGGAGACGAGGAGCGTGGTGCGCGAGCCGTAGACGATGCGCGAGAACAGGTCGCGGCCCAGCTTGTCGGTCCCGAACCAGAGGTTGGCCGAGGGCGGCGACATGGACGGCCCCAGGCCTATCTGGTACGGACTGTTGCGGACCAGCAGCGGCGCGGCGACAGCCAGCACGACCAGGACACCGACCAAGACCGCGCCGACCAGGAGCAGCGGATACCGCGCAACGAGGGTGCGGAGCGCCCGCACGGGCCGCGCCGTGGCGCGGCGGGCGGCGGGGGCCTGGATGGGAACCGGCCAACCTTGACTGGTCATGGCTAGTGATACCGAATGCGCGGGTCGGCAAAGGCGTACAGCAGGTCGGTCAGCAGATTGACGACGACCACGCCGACACCGGTGAACAGCAGGATGCCCTGGACCAGCGGGTAATCCCGAAATGTAATGCCGGTGATGACGAGCTTGCCCAGGCCGGGCAGCGAAAAGATGGTCTCGATGATAATCGTGCCGCTGAGCAGGAAGCCAGTCTGCAAGCCGAGCACCGAGATAATCGGGATAGCGGCGTTTTTGAGGACGTGCCGCCAGACCACCAGCGGGCTGCTGAGGCCCTTGGCGCGGGCGACCGTGACATACGCCTCGTTGAGCACGTCGAGGACGGCCGAGCGCGTGTTTTCGGCGATGGTCATGGCGAGACCCGTGCCGATGGAGACCACCGGGAAGATCATCACCAGCAGGTTCCGCTTGGCGTCCTGGGCCAGCGGCACATAGTTAAAGGTCGGTATCCAGGGCGTCTGGGGCGCGATGAACAGGAGCAGCAGCGTGGCGATAAAGAAGCTCGGCATGCCGACACCCAGCGACACGGCCAGCCGCGTGATGCCGTCCCACACCCCGCCGCGCGTGGCGGCCAGGATGCCAATCGGCGCGCCGACGACCAGGCCGAACAGCACCGACAGCAACGCCAGTTCCAGCGTCGTTGGCAGAGCGCTCTTGATGGCCTCCAGGATGGAAATCTTGAGCGAGAGGGACTTGCCGAGGTCGCCGCGCAGCGCGCCGGCCAGCCAGCCTAGATACTGCTCGTGCAGCGGCCGGTTGAGGCCCAGCTCGGCCCGGATAGCTTCCAGGCCGGCCGGGTTGGTATTGGCGCTTTCCGTGCCCATGACGGCGATGGCGAGGTCGCCGGGCAGCATCTTGATGACGACGAAGCTCAGCAAGGTGATGCCCAGGACGACCGGGGCCATAAACACGAGCCGCGAGAGAATGTAGCGCAGCAACCCTTACTTCTCCAACCAACTCTGGCGCAGGTTCCAGCGCGTGTTGGACGGCTTGTTCTGGTAGCCCTTCACGTAGTCCCACCACATCTCCCAGCGCAGCGGGTAGCCGTAGAGCACGATGTTGTAGACCTGGTCGGCGACGCGCTCCTGGATCTTCTGGTATGCGTCAGCCCGCTTGGCGGCGTCGGGATCCGAGCGTCCCTGCTCCAGCAGCTTGTCCATTTCGGGATCGTTGACGCAGAAGGCCTTGGCCTGGGGCGACGATGAGTGGAAGCTGTTATAGAGGAAGCCGTCGGGGTCGGACTGCCACACCTGGCCGACTTGGGCCATCTTGCCGCCGCCCTCATTGTAGTCTTTGATGGCTTGCGCGGCTTCGAGGGGCTGGATGGTCACACGGATGCCGACCTGGTTCCACATCTCCTTGAGGACCTGGGCCGCGTCCACGTCCAACTGGTTGGCCGCGACGACCTTGTACGCCTCGATGTCGACGCCGTTGGCGTAACCCGCGTCGGCCAGCAGCTTCTTGGCCTGCGCCACGTCCTGCTTGTAGTACGGCAGGGCCATCGTGTCGCCCTTCCAGAAGAAGCGGTCCGACGGCGCGACGATGGCGCCGACCGAGCCGCCGTACTTGGAGGGGATGACGGTCTCGACCAGACCCTTGCGGTCAATCGCCAGGCTTAGGGCGCGCCGGACCTTCACATCGTCAAACGGCTTCTGGCACATGTTGAGGCGGATGTTGATGAAGCGGCTGGGAATGCCGGGCGCCGAGACGACGCCCTGGAGCGCCTTGGAGACGTTCTCCGCCTGGCGCGGGTCGCGGAACCAGGTCATGTCTACGCTCTTGGAGCGCAGCGCGGCCTCTTTCGACGCCTCGTCGCCCAGAATCTTGAACTCGACGGCGTCCAGATAGGGCTTGGGCTGGTCCCAGTAGTCGGCGTTGCGCACCAGCATCACCGATTGGTTGAGGGTGTACTTCTCGAGCTTGAACGGCCCCGTACCCACGGGCTTAGTTTCCAATTCAGCGAAGGCTTCCTTCGGGACGATGGGTCGCGTCTCAGTCAGGTTGTTCAGGAAGGTGGCGACGGGCTTACCGAGCGTGATCTTGACCGTCTCCGGGTCTACAATGTCAACGGCGGTCACGTCCTTAAAGTCATTAAAGACGACACTGCCCGACTTGGAGTCGCGCATACGGTCCAGCGACGCCTTGACGTCGTCGGCAGTCATGACGCGGCCATTGTGGAACTTCACACCCTGGCGAATCTTAAACGTGTAGGTCAAGCCGTCGGGCGACATGGTGTAGCTGGTCGCCAACTGCGGCTCCAGCGCCGTCTCCTTGTCGTTCCAGCGCAGCAGACCTTCGTAGATCGACTCGGTGATGTTGGTGTTGGCCCAGGCATTACTCTTGTGGGGGTCGAAGTGCTGCGGGGGGAAATCCTGGCCGATAATGAGCGTGCCGCCCTTCTTGGGCGTGCCCGCGCCACTCGCCTTAGCCTGGGCCTGCGTCGGCTGGGCAGCCGGCGCGGTGGTGGCCTGAGCGGGCGCTGGCTGAGCGGGCTTCTGGACGGCGGCCTGGGTGGGTTGGGCCTGGGGGGCGGAGGGCGGTTGGGCCGAGGGGGCGGGGGACGCGGAACTGCACGCGCCGAGCAGTCCGACGAGAACAAAGGCGCTGATAAGCCATATCAGCGAGCGCCAGCCAGAGAAACGCAACATGGTAACTCCTCCTTGCGGTGATGTGGCGTGGACCAATGGCGGGGTACGAC
Organism: Anaerolineae bacterium; assembly: GCA_026129165.1. Lineage (GTDB taxonomy): Bacteria > Chloroflexota > Anaerolineae > Epilineales > JAHCIE01 > JAHCIE01. Next base: position 2,662 of record JAHCIP010000062.1, on the reverse strand, counting down.
TGGGGACGACCCGTGCGAACTGGTTATTCAGCTATATGAACGCTATTCATAGGCCCGAAGATAATAACAGAGAGGGTCTCATCTGTCAAATCAGGACGGGGTGGGTCAGTACGGGCTGTCGTGGCCCAGGGCGCGGGACATGCGCGCGGCGTAGTTCAGGACGAGGATGGTCTTGTCGGTTAGGGCGGTGGCGACGAGGCGGTGCTTCGGCGCGGTGAGACTGACGGCGGCAATAACGACGTCGGTATGGTCGCGGACCGGCGCGCCGATACAGCGGATGTCGAGGTGGTCCTCTTCGTTGTCGAGGGCATAGCCGCGCTCACGGATGAGGGCCAACTCCTCGCGCAGCGCCTCCAACTCCGTGACAGTGTAGGGCGTACGAGCCGTTAGCGGGCGCTGCTGGAGCAGGACTTCGATGTGGTCCGGCGGCAGGTGAGCCAGCAAGACTTTACCGAGCGCGGTCGCGTGCAGGTCCAGCCGTTCACCGGGCGCGACCGCCACGCGCACGCGGCTCGGCCCTTCGATACTCTCAATATAGTAGGCTTCGCCGCCTTCGAGGATGCCCAGGTTCGCCGTCTCGCCGGTCTGCTCCACCAGTTCGGCCAGCAGTGGGTGGAGCGTCTGCTTGAGGCTCATACGGTTGACGGCCGGGCTACCCACGCGGTAGAGTTTGGGCGTCAGAATAAAACGGCCCGTCCCGTTGTCCGGGCGGATATAGCCGTGGTGTTCCAGGGTAGCGAGGATGTTGAAAACCGAGGATTTGGGCGCGGCGAGTTGCTGGCTCAGTTCGGCCAGGGACAACCCTTCGCCGGACTGGGAGAGCAGTTCGAGCGCGCGTAGCGAGCGTTCCAGCATGGGAATGAGATAACGCTCTTTCGGGGGGGTAGCCATCGCCCTCTCGCGGCATACAGGATAGCGAACGCTGGTCAGCAGTATAAACTAGAACGCCGCGCCTGTCAAGGGGATACTTCAATCCGGCACGACCTTTTCAAAGCCGAACGTGGCTCTGACGACAACAGGCTGTCAACGGATTACAGGTACGGATTGAACGGATCAAGCTCCTTCACCGACATAATCCGTTCAATCTGCTCCTTCAATCCGTAGACAGCCTGTTCTTTAGGCTAGACGGCGTCAAAAGCAGTTGGACAAGCGCCCCCGATTTTGGTATGATGCACATCTCAGCCAGAGGCTGCGAGCCTCTGGCTTCGAGCCTCTGGCTAGAGGATGGAAGCCTAAGAGGCTAAAGACCAGCCCTCGCAGGGGGTTTCCCCCATAGCCTGCTCCTTATGAAAGTTAACTAATTAACCGTGTAATCGTTATGTCATCCTAAAGGAGGCTGCGCACTGCCGAGCGCAGCGAGGCATCTGCTCTGCCAGGGTTGTCGGAGCAGACCCTTCGCTTCGCTCAGGGTGACAACCAAGCAATACGCGGTTTAATAATAAACTTTCATTAGCCCGTCACCTCGGTGGCTTCGAGGCGGATGAGCGCCTCGGAGGTGGGCTTGAAGTTCTTGACGCGGTCACGGACGCCATACAGGTCTTGCTGGTGGTACAGGAAGATCCAGGGGCACTCGTCCCACACGATCTTCATCAGGTCTTCGTAGACCTTGGCGCGGGCCGTCGCGTCCACCGTCTTGGCGGCCTTGTCAATCAGTTCGTCCACCTGGGCGTTGGTGTAGCCCTGCCAGGCAATGCCCTTGATCTTGCTGCTCCAGTTGGTCTGGACGGCGGGGCCGGGCTGCAACCCGCCCTGGCTCAGGAAGAATAGCTCGTACTTGCGGCCCACGATACCCTGGACGTACTGACTCCACTCGACCGTCTCTAGGTCGGCCTTGATGCCCACCTTGTCCAACTGGCCGACGACGGCCTCGGCCACCTGCTTGTCCTGGAGGTAGCGGCCGTTGGGGGCCTTGAAGGCGACTTTGAAACCGTCGGGGTAGCCCGCCTCTTTGAGCAGCGCCTTGGCCTTGTCCGGGTCATACGGGTAGGATTTCAGGCTATCAACAAAGCCGCCCGCCACGCCCTTGGGGAAGGGGCTGCTCATGGGCACGGCCGCGCCCTGGAGGATGACGCGAATGAGGGCGTCCTTGTCAATGGCGTAGTTGATGGCTTGGCGCACCTGCTTCTTTGCCAGCGCCTCGCTGTTGACCACGTTGGGGATAAGGATGATGGAGCCGGAGTTGGTGGCGCGGGCAATCTGGATGCCCGGCTGGTTCTGGAGGTTGCTCAGCAGCAGGGGCGACAGGTTGGTGATAATATCCACGCCGCCGGAGCGCAACTCGTTGATGCGGGCCGTCGCCTCGGGAATGGGGCGGAAAGTGACGCGCTCCATGCGCGGCTCGCCGCTCCAGTGCGGCCCGGCCGCCTCGACCACGAACTTGTCATTGGCCGTCCAGGAGACGAACTTGTACGGCCCGGTGCCGATGGGCTGCTTGAGGAACGCGTCGGTGTTGGCGGCGGCCTTCGGCGGCAGCATCTCGCAGTAGCTCGCCAGGGTATCAATGAGTTCCGCGAACGGCTCGGTCGTCTTGACGCGCACCGTCAGCGGGTCCACGACCTCGACTTCCTTGACGGGCTTGAGCAGCGTCGCGTAGCCGTTCTTGATGGCCGGGTCCACGTAGCGGGCGAAGCTGTACTTGACGGCGTTGGCGTCGAACGGCTCG
>JAHCIP010000061.1 GCA_026129165.1 Anaerolineae bacterium | reverse complement strand
GCCACGTTCGTTTCCTGGCCCAGGAACAGCGCGCCGTAATTGGTCATGTGGTCCAGGAAGTAGCGCGGGTGGGCCGTCAGCACCTCGACGTGTTCCATCGCCAGGCGGTCGGCCTCGGCGACGGCTTCTGCGAGCGTATCCACCACGATGACCTGCCCATAGTCCCGCCACGCCGCGCCCGCCACGTCCGCCGTCGGGAGCGTCTGCAGTTGGCGGTCAATCTCGTGCAGGGTAGCGTGGCCGAGCTGCTCACTCAGGGTGATAAGCACGGCCGGCGAGGTCGGACCATGCTCGGCCTGACCCAGCAGGTCGGTGGCGCACACCTCAGCGTCGGCGGTGTCGTCGGCGATGACCAGCACTTCCGTCGGCCCAGCCAGCAGGTCAAGGCCCACCCGCCCAAAGAGTTGGCGCTTGGCTTCCGCGACATAGGCGTTGCCTGGCCCACAGAGCATATCCACCGCCTGGATGGTTTCGGTCCCCAGCCCCATCGCCGCCACGGCCTGGATGCCGCCCAGGATATAGATTTCGTCCGCGCCGCCCAGTGTCATCGCCGCGACGGTGGCCGCGGGCGGCTGGCCATTCATGGGGGGGGTGCAGGCGATGATGCGCTTGACGCCGGCCACCTTCGCCGTCACAATGGACATATGCGCGGAGGCGACCATCGCGTAGCGCCCGCCGGGCACATAGGCGCCGACGCTGTTAACCGGGATGTTCTTGTGGCCAAGGACGACGCCGGGGAGCGTCTCGACCTCCACGTCGCGCAGGGCGTCGCGCTGGGCCTGGGCGAAGCGGCGGACCTGGGCCTGGGCGAATTCCAGGTCTTCAATCACCTGGCGGGGCAAGCTGCTCACCAACTCGTCTATCTCCGAGTCCGACAGCCGGAACGACGGCGGCGACCACTTGTCGAAGCGTTCGGACAGGACGCGGACCGCCTGGTCGCCGCCCTGGCGGATCTGGTCGAGAATCCCTTCGACGGTCGTGCGAACCTGGACATCTAACTTATGAGCATCGGCCTCGCTGATGCCGTGCTTGAGATAGCGTACCATTGTGCCTCCTGTTGTCGCTCAAGCTACGACCCACTCTGTGGGGTATTCTTGCGTTTCCCTTGTTTGGACCTCGCGCTAGGTTCCTGCGCCTTCCAACAGGCGGATTATAGCAATAAACACCTCATTGAGCCATTCGTCGTGTAGGGTGGTGTCAAAGTCCGAGGTGTTGGGGACGGCAAAAAGCTGTCAACAGATTTTAGGTACGGATTGCGCCTTCTTGCATCAACATAATCCGTTCAATCTGCTCCCCAATCCGTTGACAGATCTGATTCGTTGTGATGACCGTTCGCCCCACGCGCCGCCTCGTGCTATAATCCCAGGCCAATCGCCGTCTTACCCCAAACTATGCAACGGAAAGTTCAGGCTATGACCACGCGAACCTCCCCCCTCCCCAGCGTTCCCATTGACTCGCCCGACCGCAGCCTGTACGACGTCCTGACCCACGCCGACGGGCCGCAGGGCAGTCTGCCCCTCGACCGCGAGATGTTGCTCAACGCGCCGAGTGGCGACCTGTTCGGCCTCAGCCAGAACGCGGGCATGGGTTGGGACCCGCGCCAGTTGCGCCGCAAGGAGTTCCTCATCCTCAGCACGCAGGGCGGCATCCGCGCGCCTGACGGCCGGCCCGTCGCGCTCGGCTACCACACCGGCCACTGGGAGGTCGGTCTGCTGATGCAGGCGGCGGCCGAGGAGATGGCGGCGCGGGGCGCTATCCCCTTCGCCGGCTTCGTCACCGACCCCTGCGACGGGCGCACCCAGGGCACGGTGGGGATGTTCGACAGCCTGGCTTACCGCAACGACGCCGCTATTGTGCTGCGCCGCCTCGCGCGCTCGCTGCCGACACGGCGGGGCGTGATGGGCGTGGCGACGTGCGACAAGGGCCTGCCGGCGATGATGATCGCGCTGGCGGGTGTCAAGGCTCTGCCCATCATCCTCGTGCCCGGCGGCGTGACGCTCGTACCGACGGAGGGCGAGGACGCGGGCAAGGCGCAGACCATCGGCGCGCGTTACGCCCACGCTATGATTTCGCTGGAAGAGGCGGCCGAGATTGGCTGCCGCGCCTGCGCCAGTCCGGGCGGCGGCTGCCAGTTCCTCGGCACTGCGGCGACCAGCCAGGTCGTGGCGGAAGCGTTGGGCATGTCGCTGCTCCACTCGGCCCTCGCGCCGTCCGGCCAACCCATCTGGACCGACATGGCCCGCCGCTCAGCCCAGGCGCTGCTCAGCCTGGAAGCGCAGGGCATCACCGGAGCGCATATCCTGACTGATGATGCGGTGTACAATGCGATGGTCGTCCACGCGGCGTTCGGCGGCAGCACCAACCTGCTCCTGCACATCCCGGCCATCGCCCACGCCGCCCAACTCCATCGCCCGACGGTCGAGGACTGGGAAGCGGTCAACCGGGCCGTGCCGCGCCTGGTGGACGCCCTGCCCAACGGTCCGGTCGGCTACCCCACGGTCCAGGTCTTCCTGGCCGGCGGCGTGCCCGAGGTCATGCTCCACCTGCGCGACCTGGGCCTGCTGCGGCTGAACGCCATGACCGCCCATGGTCGGCCGCTGGGCGACATGCTGGACGAGTGGGCGGGGAGCGAGCGCCGCGCCCGCCTGCGCGAACGGCTCTATCACTTGGACGGGGTGGACCCGGACGACGTGATTATGGGTCCGGCTCGCGCCCGCGAGCGCGGACTGACCAGCAGCGTCTGCTTCCCGCGCGGCAACCTCGCCCCTGAAGGCTCGGTCATCAAGGCGACGTCCATTGACCCGGCGGTGGTGGACGCCGACGGCGTCTACCGCAAGGTCGGCCCGGCGCGCGTCTTTTCCAGCGAACGCGCCGCCATCGCGGCCATCAAGGGGCTGGGCGACCGCGAGGTCGAGGCGGGGGATGTCATCGTCCTGGCGGGGCGCGGGCCGATGGGCAGCGGCATGGAGGAGACGTATCAACTCACCTCGGCCCTCAAGCACCTGCCGTGGGGCAAGCAGGTCGCGCTGATTACCGACGCTCGCTTCAGCGGCGTCAGCACCGGCGCGTGCATCGGGCACATCGGGCCGGAGGCGCTGGCCGGCGGGCCGATTGGCCGCGTCCGCGACGGTGATCTGATTCAGATTGTCGTGGACCGCGTCCACCTGACGGGCAGTGTGGACCTCGTCGGCCATGACGGCCGGCGCTACTCGCCCGCCGAGGGCGCGCAAGTCCTTGCAGAGCGCGCCGCGCACCCCGACGTCGCCGCCGACCCGCGCCTGCCCGACGACACGCGGCTGTGGGCCGCTCTCCAGAACGCCAGCGGCGGCACCTGGGCCGGCTGCGTCTTCGACGTGGACCGCATCATCGAGACGTTGGAGGCCGGGCGCAAGGCGCTGGGACGGTAGGGGATGGAGACGAACCTCTCCCCCTGCCCCTCCCCTATGAAGGGAGGGGGGTCGGGGTCAGGTGAAAGCGAGGACAACAGGCTGTCAACGGATTCTAGGTACGGATTGAACGGATGAAGTCTCCTCGCCATACCACAATCCGTTCAATCTGCTCCTAAAATCCGTTGACAGTGAGTTCTTGGACCTAACCCTACGACTTTGCCACTGCCCAGCCGTAAGTACCCGAGAGCTTGACTACCCGACGCGCTCCTGTACAATTGGGCTCCCTAAATTCACCCTGTCCATCTTTGCAGAGGTAGGCACATGCCAGAGTGGGATCGGGCGGCGTTACGACGCATCCTCAGCGACCGCTTGGGCCTGGACGAGGTCTACAACCTGGCCTATGACCTCCAGATTGATTACGAAAGTCTAGCGGGCGAGGGGCGGAACGCCAAAGCGCGCAACCTGCTCCTCACCCTCGAGCGACGTGGCGCCCTGGACGACCTCATGACCTGGCTTCGCCAGAACCGCCCCGATATTGCTTTGCCGGCCAGCAACGCTGTCACGCATACCCCCACGCCTGCTCCCCCTACCCCTAGCCTACCACCAAGTGTTGTCGAACGCATTCGGGATCTGTCAAGACAATTGGACCAAGCCAATGCTGACAAAGACTGGGATACTGTCATCACCCTAGGCGAGCTCATTCTGGCGATCGATGCCCATCATGAACCCTCTAGGACGATCACTGCTACGGCTTATAGGTTCCGAGGCGTGAGTTATGCGAATAATAGTGTTTTCTCCAAGCGATAGCGGATTTTACGCGCACCATCCAGCTTGACCCTAATAATGTCGACTACTACTGGGAACGCGGCAAGAGTTATTATTATGAAAGGCAGCTATAACCAAGCGATAACTGACTACACCCATGCCATCCAGCTTGATCCTAATAACCCCGACTACTACTGTGAGCGCGGCAAGAGTTATTTTATGAAAGGCAGCTATAACCAAGCGATAGCTGATCATACGCGTGCTATCCAGCTTGACCCTAATAACCCTGACTACTACTACGAGCGCGGCAACAGCTATCATAACAAAGGCAATTACGAGCGAGCGATCGCGGACAAGAATCGCGCTTTAGATCTTGCTCCCTCTAGAGCTTTCCTACTCTACTCGCGTGGTGTTACTTATAAGGCTATGGAGAACGCCTCAGCGGCACGACAAGACTTCCAGCGGGCGGCTGAGATGGGGCATAGCGAGGCGAAGGCCGAGTTGGCAAAGCTCTAGGCTAGCGCCTCATGGTCGAACTCTGGACGCCGCTCCCAAGGTCATCAAGAACGCCGCTACAATCAGCACGCCGACGACGCCGTAGGCCGCGCCGAGGCTGAGGCGGTCGGCCAGCCAGCCCAGCAGCATGGGCAGCGTCAGGATGGCGACGCCGGAGGCCAGGGTGGCCCGCGCCGTGGCCGTGCTGGGCTGGCCGGGCGCGGCCCCCACGGCCAGCGACAGCGTCACCGGGTAGAGGTTGGCGACGCCCAGGCCAGCGATGAACAGCCCGACCAGGGCCAGTGGCGCGGCCCGCGTCAGCCAGAACAGGGCGAAGCCCAGACCCGTGACGACCTGCGCGCCGAGCAGCAGCCTCAAGCCGGGTACGCGCCGCGCCAGACTGCTGCCCACGAAGCGGCCCACCAGCATCGCCCCCAGGAAGACGCTGACCGAGGAGGCGGCCAGCACCCGCCCCAGGCCGATCTCGTGTTCCATGAAGTCGGCGCTCCACGCAATCAGGCAGAACTCCACCGCCACACTCAGAAACAGAACCGTCCAATACGCCCAGTAGCCCCACGGCAGCCGTCGCCGGGTCGTCTCGGCGGTCTGGACAGCGCGCAGTTCGGGCAATGCGACAGTTCGGAACTGGACCGCCAGCAGCGCCACAAAGACGACGCTGAGGGTAAGGGCGTGCCGCCAGCCCAGCCCGCCACTCTCCAGCAGGCCGACGAGGACGGGCGGCAGGCTGGAGCACAGGCTGGCGACGGTGTTGGACTCGGTCAGCGCGACGGTACGCAGGTTGCCGTAGCGCAGCGAAAGGGTAGCCGGAATCAGCACGAGCAACAGCGTTCCGAACCCGCCCATGACCAGCGCGCTCGGCACGGTGAGCCACAATGCCCGACCGACCGCCAGTCCGACCGTCCCCAGCGCCATGCCCGCCGCCCCTCCCCAGAACACGCGCCGAGTCCCCAGCCGCCGCGCCAGCCGGTCGCCCACCGCCCCCGCCAGCAGCATGCCGACGGCGAACGCGCTGAAGTGCAGGCTGCCCTCGGTGTAGGACAGGCCCAACTCGGCGCGGAGGAAGGGCATCAGCGGGCCGAAGACGTTGAGCAGGTAGGCGTAGTAGCCCAGCATCAGGTAGGTCAGCCAGGTAAATCGATCGCGGGTGAAGATCGGACTCGTCATAGGCTCTCACTGATAGACCTGTCACGCAGAGATAGTTTCGACTGTCATCCCGAACGTAGTGAGGGATCTGCTCCGAGGACGCTGGCAGAGCAGATGCCTCGCTTTGCTCGGCATGACAGTCGAAACCTTCCTGGGAAGTGCCATTAGTCCAGCGGGCTTGGTGTGAGTAGCACAGAGGTTTAGCCCTGTGCGAAGGCGGCCGTCGCGCGGACGGGGAAACCCCGCCCCTACACGCATTTCGGTTCCCCAACTATACCCTGTCTTCCTCTCCCTGCCTAACCTTCCCTCGTCCGTATCATCCAGGGCGTCAAAAGGCTATTATACTGACAGACGGCCTCTTGTCCTCTTCTTGACTGATGCGCAAAAAATCAGTTTCGGGTATACTACCAGACAGGGGTCGTGGCCTCTGGGCTATCTGACCACCTCCCTGCTCCCTTGTCGCGGAACCGAAGGGTTGAGGAACCGGCTTGCAAACCCGGTGGTGTGGGTTCGAGTCCCACCCGCGACTCTCGGCAGCGTAGCTCAGGTGGATGTTCTCGTAGAGCATCCACCTGTTCTGGTTGGCTGACAGCCGGGTGGTTGAGCGCCTTTCAGCCAGAAGGGGGATGTATCGAGCACGAAAGGCGGCTACACTTCAGCCTGGACCGACGAGACCATCCAACACAGGGAGGGCGTTATGCGACCATTAGCGGGTCAGATCGCCGTGGTGACGGGGGCGAGCCGAGGCGTGGGCAAGGGTATCGCGTTGGGGCTGGGCGAGGCTGGGGCGACGGTGTACGTGACGGGTCGGTCAGTGCGCGAGGGTGAGGGGCGGCTGGTCGGTGAAGAGCTTTATCCCCTGGCCGGCACGGTCCATCAGACGGCAGAGGAGGTGACAGCCCAGGGGGGACGGGGTATCGCCTTGCCGTGTGATCACCGCGACGATGCCCAGGTGGAGGCGGCGTTCGCGCGAGTGCTGGACGAGCAAGAGCACATAGACATTCTTGTTAACAATGTGTGGGGCGGCTATGAGAACATGGCCGAGAACCGCGTGTGGACCTGGGATAAGCCCTTCTGGCAGCAGCCGCTGTGGCGCTGGGACGCCATGTTCCAGGCCGGCGTGCGCGCCCACTTTACCGCCAGCCGCCTGGCCGCGCCGAGCATGGTCGAGCGACAGCGCGGGCTGATCGTCAATATCTCGTACTTTGCCGGGCAGAAGTACCTGGCGAACACCCTCTACGGCGTTGCCAAGTGCGCCACCGACCGCCTGGCGATGGACATGGCCCACGAGTTGCGCCCGTATGGGGTCGCCGCCGTGTCGCTCTACCCCGGCCTGGTGCGGACGGAGGGCGTCATGTCCGCCGCCGAGTGGTTCGACTTGAGCAACTCCGAGTCGCCCCAGTTCCAGGGCCGCGCCGTGGCCGCGTTGGCCGCCGACCCTAAGCGTATGGAGAAATCCGGGCAGGTGCTCGTCACCGCCGCCCTGGCGCTGGAGTACGGCTTCACCGACATTGACGGCCAGCAGCCCCGCCCCCTGACTCTGGAAGAGGCATGACCGCTGCTAGGGTTAGGAAAACGGTCTACACGCCTGGTGGAAGTTCTTGCACTACCTTGCGGGTTCAGAAACGTAGGATTAAGCGGGACCCTCCATGACCGAGTCTGACTCTGCCTCTCCTCGTGTCCGAGGAGAGGCCAGGGGCCACAGCGCTATACGCCAGACGCTACGCCGACCCGAGGCCAGACTAGGCCAGTCATGGGTCGGCGTTTGTTTTTTAAACCTGAAAGACAAGGAGGTCTACTATGCGAAACCAATGGATTCTAACCACACTATTGGGCCTGACCCTCGGCCTGGCCATGCTGACGGGCGGCGACAGCCTGCAGGCGCAGACACCGCCGCTCGTGGTGACCGGGACGCCCTACGTCCCGGTCCCGAGCGCCTTCACCTACCAGGGCCGTCTAACCGACGGCGCGTCGCTCGCCCACGGGGTCTACGACTTCCAGTTCACGCTCCACACGGCCGAGACGGGCGGCTGGCAGGTCGGGCCGACGGTGACGCGGGAGGGTGTAAGCGTCAACAATGGCCTGTTCACCCTCCTACTCGACTTCGGGCTAGACTTTCTCGGCCAGGCCGTCTACCTCCAGGTCGGCGTGCGGCCCGCCGGATCATCCGAGGCGTTCACGCTGCTGACGCCGCGCCAGTTGCTCACGGCGACTCCCTATGCCCTGGCCCTGCCAGGGATGCGGACCCAACCCAACTATGAGAGCCCCAACGTCATTGGCGGGCATAAAGATAACTCGGTCGCGCCGGGCGTCGTGGGCGCGACCATCGCGGGCGGCGGCAAGGGCGGCCAGCCCAATCAGGTCCTTGACAACTTCAGCGTGATTGGCGGCGGCGAGGGCAACGTCGCCCGGGGCGACCACTCTCTGATTGGCGGTGGAACCCACAACCTGACCCAAACGTACAACAACACTATCGGCGGGGGAGCGAATAACTCGACCTCGGGCTTGATGGCGACAGTGGCAGGGGGAAGCGATAACCAGGCCCACGGTGGGGGCGCGACCGTCGGCGGTGGGCTTAGCAATCAGGCCACGGCCTCCGTCGCGACTATCTCGGGCGGGAACGCGAATACAGCCTCCGCCACTCTCTCGACCGTGGGCGGCGGGGGCAACAACTCCGCGACGGCCCGTGGGGCGGTGGTGGCGGGCGGTGGCGGCCAGGATGAACGGGGCACGCTGAAGCCGAACACCGCCAGCGGGATGTGGAGCACGGTCAGTGGCGGCCTGCTGAACACGGCTAGCGGGTTCGCGTCCACCGTGGCCGGCGGCGGGGGCTTCCTCACCCTCGAATGCCCCGAGTGCGGCAACCACGCCACGGCGCCCTTTACCACCGTAAGCGGCGGCAACGACAACCGCGCGACCGCCTACGGCGCGAGCGTGGTGGGCGGCTCCGGCAACCGGGCCAGTGCTGAACACGCGACGGTCGGCGGCGGCTCACACAACGAGGCGGCCGCGGCTTACGCCACCATCGCGGGCGGCGGTCGCCGTGACCCCAACGACGCGACGACCGCCAACCGTGTCACCGATCAGTATGGCGTCATCGGCGGTGGTGGCGGCAACCAGGCGGGCAACGCGGCTGGCGATACGACCGACGCGATGTACGCGACGGTGAGTGGCGGGTCCACGAATACGGCGAGTGCCCCCTGGGCGACCGTCGGCGGCGGGGCGTTTAACGGGTCAACGAACTACAATACGACGGTGGCGGGCGGACAAGGCAACAGCGCCAGTGGACTTTCTGCGACCGTGGCGGGCGGCTTCAGCAATAATGCGCTTGGCAGCCTCGCCACGGTCGGCGGTGGGAGTTTGAACAACGTCGAGGGGGTGGCTGGGACCGTGGCTGGCGGTCGCACGAACACCGTGCTCAAAGACTACGGCACTGTCGCCGGCGGCGAGGGCAACGTGGCATTTGAGACGCACGCCACGGTCGGCGGCGGCTATGACAACAGCGCGGCGGCCCCCTACGCCACGACGAGCGGCGGCGCGAACAATATCACTTATGGACAGGCGGCGGTCATTGGCGGTGGTTACGGCAACCGCACCAGCGGCGACTATGCGACGGTCGGTGGTGGCAAGTTCAACCAGTCAGTCAACTTGTTTGCCACCATCCCCGGCGGCCTGCTCAACACCGCCGATGCGCCTTATAGCCTGGCGGCGGGCAGCCGCGCCCACGCGGCCCATCGCGGCGCGCTGCTACTGGCCGACAGTTCCGGCTGCCAGGGCGAGACCTGCGCCTACGAGTTCGCGTCCGAGATCGCCAACGAATTCGCCGTGCGCGCGATAGGCGGCGTACGCCTGGTCAGCGCGGTGGACGCCACGGGCAAGTCGACAGCCGGCGTCAAGCTGCCGGCTGGGGCGGGGGCCTGGTCCACGCTGAGCGACCGCCAGGCCAAGACGGACTTCGCGCCCGTGCATACCGAAGCGCTGTTGGAAGGGCTGGCCCAGATGCCCATCACCACCTGGCGCTACAAGACTGAGGCGAGCGGGGCGCGGCACGTCGGCCCCACCGCCGAGGATTTCCAGGCGGCCTTCGGAATGGGCAGCGACAGCACCCACATCAGCACGGTGGACGCCGATGGCGTAGCTCTGGCCGCCGCCCAGGCGCTCTACGCTCGCACGCAGCGGCTGGAAACCGAGTTGGCCGAGGCCCAAACCACCAACGCCCAGTTGGCGGCGCGGGTGACGAGTCTGGAGACGCGGCTGGCCCGGCTGGAAGGGCAGACGGCGCCTCCGCCCACCCCTGACTACAACCTGGCCCGGTGGGGGCTGGCCTTGGTGGGGGGTATAGCGCTCCTGTGGAGCGCGGCGCGGCGGGGGCGCGTGGGAGGTGAGCGATGAGACACTTCCTACTTCTTACCCTGACCCTGGCCGCGCTGATGGCGCTGCTTCTGCTCAGCCAGCCCCTGCAAGCGGATGAACCGAGGGAGTATGGCCTGACATGGTGGACGGTGGACGGCGGCGGCGGGACGTTGCGGGACATGGGGAGTCGTTTCATCCTCAGCGGCTCCATCGGTCAACCCGACGCCGGGCCGCCGCCGCGCGGCGGAGCCTATACCATCGTGGGCGGCTTCTGGCCCCTGGCCGCGCCGCTCGAAACGCGGCTCTACCTCCCGGCCCTCCTGCGCCGCTCCCAGACGAGATAGGCCAGCGGACGACGGAACCTGCGCCGGTCATTGACCAGACCCCTATTTTTCACTATGATTATGCCGTCTGGACACGCATTCTGGTTAACCTCCTGAAGGTGCGCAACCTTCGGGAGGCTTGCCCGATAAGCTTACTCCGCTCAACAAGGAGGTTGACGCATGTTGAACTTAACCCATTTGCCCCCGTTCCAAAACGAACCCTTTACCGATTTTAACGACCCCGCCGAACGCCGCGCCATGCAGCAGGCGTTGGAGAAGGTCAAATCCCAGTTCGGCCAGCACTATCCCCTCATCATCGGCGGCCAGGAAATCATGCTGGATGACGTGGTGGAGTCCATCAATCCGTCCTTCCCCGACCAGGTGGTCGGCCGCTTCTCTAAAGCCACCATCGAGCACGCGGTCCAGGCGGTCGAAGCCGCCGCCAAAGCCTTCGAGACCTGGCAGTATATCTCGTCAGCGGAACGCGCCCGCTACCTGTTTGACGCCGCCAAGCTGCTTCGCGCCCGCAAGCATGAGTTCTCGGCCTGGATGGTCTACGAGGTCGGCAAGAGTTGGGCCGAGGCTGACTCCGACACTGCTGAGACGCTCGACTTCCTGGAGTACTATGGCCGCCAGATGCTCCGCCTGGCCCAGCCCCAGGACCTTGTGCCCTATCAGGACGAAGAAACCGACCTGAAGTACATCCCGCTAGGTGTGGGGGTCATCATCCCGCCGTGGAACTTCCCCGGCGCCATCATGGCCGGCCTGAGTTCGGCGGCGATTGTGGCGGGCAACAGCATTGTCCTCAAGCCCGCCAGCACCTCGCCCGCCATCGCCTACCAGTTCTACAAGATTATGGAAGAGGTCGGCCTGCCGGCCGGCGTGTTCAACTTCATCGTCGGGCCAGGCGGCAAGATTGGCGACGCGCTGGTGGACCACCCCAAGACGCGCTTCATCGGCTTTACCGGCAGCATGGAAGTGGGCCTACGCATCCACGAGCGCGCCGCCAAGGTCCACCCCGGCCAACTCTGGATCAAGCGCACCATCCTGGAGATGGGTGGCAAGGACGCGGTGGTGGTGGACGAGACGGCCGACCTGGACGCCGCTGCCAGGGGTATCGTCGTGTCGGCGTTTGGCTTCCAGGGTCAGAAGTGCTCGGCCGGCTCGCGGGCCATCATCCACGAGAAAGTATACGACCAACTGCTGCCCAAGATGCTGGCCGAGGTCGACAAGCTCAAGGTGGGCGAACCGACCCAACCCGATGTCTACATGGGGCCGGTGGTGGACCAGAACGCCTACAATAAGATTCGGGAGTATATCGAGATTGGCAAGCAGGAAGGCAAGCTGGTCTATGGCGGCGAGAGCCACGGGCCGGGCTATTTTATCGAGCCGACCATCTTCGTGGATGTCGCGCCTGACGCGCGCATCGCCCAGGAGGAAATTTTCGGCCCGGTGCTGGCCGTCATCAAGGGCCGCGACTGGGACGACCTGATGGGGATTGCCAACGGCACGCTGTATGGCTTGACGGGGGCGGTCTATACCCGCGATGAGACCCATATCGAGGACGCCCAGGCCCGCTACCATGTCGGCAACCTGTACTTCAACCGCAAGTGCACCGGCGCCATGGTCGGCGTCCATCCCTTCGGCGGCTTCAACATGAGCGGCACCGACAGCAAAACCGGTGGCCCCGACTACCTGCTGCTGTTTACCCAGGCGAAGGCCATCGCCCACAAGCCGGTCCACGCCCCTGCGCCTGAGCAGGAGGCCGTCGGGCAGGGCGGTCGGTAGAGTCGGCCAGCGTCATCGATAGCGATTTGCGTCTTTTGAGTCACCCAGGGCACGACGGGCACAACGACACACAGGAACTGAAATTTCTAGTCTTTGTGCCCTTCGTGTCTTTGCGTCCTGTGCGATTCGAGTTAAAGCACGAGTTTCACAATGGACACTCTCTCCTCTGTCCTTAACCTCGACCCCACCGCCCTCGGCGTGGTCGTCTTCCGCACCCTGGCCGTCTACCTCGTCTTGCTGGCCCTGCTGCGGCTGTTCGGCAAGCGCGAGCTGGGGCAGATGGCGCCCTTTGACCTCGTCGTGATTCTCCTCATCTCCAATGCCGTCCAGAACGCTATGGTGGGATCGGATAGCTCCCTCAGCGGCGGTCTGGTTGCGGCGTTCAGCCTGCTCAGCGCCAACTGGCTCATCAACCGCCTGGCCCTGCGCTCGGCGCGGCTCCAGCGTCTCGTCATCGGCCAGCCGGTCGTCCTCATCAATCACGGCGAGTTTGTGGACATGAACCTACAGCGCGAGGGGTTAACGCGCGAGGAAGTCATAGCGTCCATGCGCGAACATGGTGTCGCCCAGGCGGAGGATGTGGAACTGGCCGTCCTCGAAGTGGACGGCATGATTAGCTTTGTTCCTGCCGACACTGAGATGAAGCGCACCAAGAAACGGGTGCGGGGCCGCAAACCAGGGCAGTAAGGCTACAACGGCTACAGCAGAGGTAACTCGACCGGAATCTCCTGCGCTACCTCGACCGTCTCCCGCGTCACGTCGCAGGTGTAGGCGTAGGCTTCGACTCCCTGGCCCACGACCTGTCTGAGAGCGGCGGCGAAGGCCGGGTCAATGCCAGCGTGGGGCATCAGGCGCGTGGCGTCAGGGCGCTGAACAATCCAGACGACGGCAGCGCGGTAGCCCTCGGCGGCGGCCCACGCCAGTTCCCGCACATGCCGCTGGCCGCGCAGTGAGGGCGAGTCGGGCCAGCGGGCCAGACCGTCCTCGACCAGCGTGGACGACTTGACCTCGACCAGACACACAGGCTGACTCGGCGCTGTCAGGCGGAAGTCCAACCGGCTCTCGCCATAGACCACCTCTGCTCGGTCCACGGCGTAGCCCGCCAGTGGTTCGACTCGCCCCTGAGTAAGGGCTTCGGCGAAGAGGGGGCTTGCCAGCCGTGTATCCACCGAGACGAGCCGCCCCTCACGGGTGTAGGCCAGCCGCAGGTCGAAGGCGGTGCGGCGGGGCGGGCCGGGACGCGGCGCGGCCGGGGCGAGTACTACCCGCGCGCCAGGGTAGAGCAGTTCGAGGGTGCGGCCGGGGTTCGGCACGAAGGCCAATACCTCGCCTAACGCCGTCGCCACCCGCGCTCGGTAGCGGTTCTCGCGTTCGAGTAAGAAGCCGTCGAGCAGTGGGGATGGGAGTTGCATAGGGTACGATGAGTAGCCGTCGCCGGCCGCTGAAGCGGGCAGGCTAGCGATGGAAGCCTCCTTCGGAGGCTGGCCTTCAGGCCCTTGGGCTTTCACTGCTAGCCAAGGGGCTTCAGCCCCTGGCGGCGGTCCGGCGCAGCGTCACGTCGCCCGCCGCGACCGAGACAAGGGTTCCGTCGGCCTGGCGCACCAGCAGGCTGCCATCCTCGGCCACATCCTCGGCGACCCCCTCTATCACGCCGTCGACCCCTTGCGCCGTCACCGCCTGCCCCAGCGTGGCGCACAGGCGCCGCCAGTCGGCGTAGGGCGACTGCCCAGCGCGGAGAGCATCGTAGCGCGTCTCGATGCCCAGCAGCAGGGCGTACAGCAGGGGAACACGCTCAACCGGGCGGCCTAGCGCGACCAGCAGGCTGGTAGCAGGCGTGCCCCCAAGTGGAGGGGGCGGGAAGTCGGCCGGGTCGAGATTCACATTGAGGCCACAGCCGATGACCACCACCAACTGGCCGTCGTCGCCTGTGGTGGACTCACCGAGCAGGCCGGCCAGCTTGGCCCCGTCGAGCAGGATGTCGTTGGGCCACTTGAGGCGGGGCGCGACGCCTAGGTGGGCGGCCAGGCCGTCCACGACGCCCACGACAGCCATCATCACCTGCCCTGGCGTGATGGGCGGCGCGGGGCGAAACAGGAGCGAGAACAGCAGGCCGGCGCCCGGCGGCGACTGCCACACGCGGCCCAGGCGACCCTTGCCTGCCGTCTGGACATCGGCCACGGCGAGCGTCCCCTCCGCCGCGTCCTGGCGGGCCTGCTCCAGCCAGCAGGTATTGGTCGAAGGCAAGCTGTCAAAGACATGCGCCGGCCGGCCCAGCCAGCGGGTGGGCAGGTCGGCAGCGAGGCGGTCAGCGGTAAGAACGTCTGTCGGCATGGCGTCCCTCTGGTAACAGCGGTGTGCGTCTTGCTATGGACGAAAGTATAGCTAAACACTCTCCATTGGGGGAACTTCTCGCCCTGGACTGGTTATGGACCAACTCTGGACGCCCTGGCGCATGCACTACATCCTCAAAGAGAAGCAACAACCCGGCTGCGTCTTTTGCGCGAAGGCGGCGACACCCGCCGACGACCGCATTTCATAACAGCCTCGTCGTGGCCCGCACCACGCGGGCGTGCTGCTGCTCAACATCTACCCCTACAGTAACGGCCACCTGATGGCCGTCCCCTACGCCCACGTCAGCCAGCTGACCGACCTGGACGACGACCAGGCGCTCGACCTGATGCGGTTGACGCGGCTGGCCGAGCAGGCCCTCCAGGCGGCGCTGTCGCCGCAGGGCTTCAATGTGGGCATCAATATTGGCAAGGTCAGCGGCGCGGGCCTGGCCGACCACCTCCACATTCACATCGTCCCGCGCTGGGCGGGCGATACCAACTTCATGACGGTCATTGGCAACACGCGCACCATCCCCGAGATGCTGGAGGACACCCGCGCCAAGCTCATGCCGGCCCTGGCCGACCTGGGTCTGAGGGCGGACCCCGACACCGGCACATGGTGGCTCAAAGCATAAGGAGCGAGGTATGGCTGAACGGCGCGAAGTCGTGATTGTGAGTGCGGCGCGCACGCCGATTGGCCGTTTTCTGGGGGCGCTTGCGGATACCTCCGCGACCACATTGGGCGGCGTCGCCATTCGCGCGGCGGTTGAGCGGGTCGCCATTGACCCGACCACGGTGGACGAGGTCCTGATGGGCCAGGTGATCCAGGCCGGGGCAGGCCAGGCGCCGGCGCGTCAGGCGGCGCTGGCGGCCGGGCTGCCCGTGACGGTGAGCGCGACGACGATCAATAAAGTGTGCGGGTCGGGGATGAAGACGGTGATGCAAGCGAGCCAGGCCATCCGCGCCGGGGATGCCGACATCATTGTCGCGGGCGGCATGGAGAGCATGAGCAACGGCCCCTACCTGCTGCCCCGCGCCCGCCAGGGCTACCGCCTGGGCAACGCCGAGATGGTGGACGCCGTCGTGAACGACGGCCTATGGTGCGCCTGCGAGAACTGGCACATGGGCAGCGCGGCCGAGTACATCGCCCGCGAGTTTGGCATCAGCCGCGAGGCGCAGGACGAGTTTGCCCTGAACAGTCATCGCAAAGCGGTTGCGGCGCAGGATGCGGGCCGCTTCGAGGCTGAGATTGCGCCCGTCGAACTACCAAGCAAGCAGGGCACGACCCTGTTCCGCGTGGACGAGCCGCCCCGCCGCGACACCAATGCCCGTGCCCTGGCCGGCCTCAAGCCCGCCTTCGACAACGAGGGTAGCGTCACGGCTGGCAACGCGCCCGGCCTGACCGACGGCGCGGCCGCCCTGGTCGTGATGGGTGAGGACGTGGCCGAACGGCTGGGTCTCCAGCCCCTGGCGCGGGTGCTGTCCTTCGCCCAGGGCGCGCTGGAACCCAAGCGCATCTTCGCCGCTCCACCCATCGCCATTCGGCGGCTCATGGGGCGCACTGGTCTGAGCATCCACGACTTCGACCTGATTGAGGTCAACGAGGCGTTCGCGACGCAGATTCTCGCCAACGGGCAGGAACTCGGCTGGGACTGGAACCGCGTCAATGTCAACGGTGGGGCGATTGCCCTGGGCCACCCCATCGGCGCGAGTGGGGCGCGCATCCTCGTCACCCTGATCCATGCTCTGCTCGACCGTGGCCTCAAGACTGGGCTGGCGGCGGCGTGTCTCGGCGGTGGGGAAGCGGTGGCGCTGGCCCTCGAAGTCGTCGCCCCGCGCGAGGTGGTTAGCGGGGCAATGGCAGGGACCATCCCAGCTTGAGAATGGATCACCGCCAAGGACGCGGAGGGCACGGAGAGAATAGGAATTATCCCTCTGCGCCCTTCGCGTCCTCGGCGGTTAGGAACGGTGTATGTCGCAGCGTATCTGGACTATCGGCCACTCCAACCGCGAGTGGGAGGCGTTCCTGGCTGTCTTGCGGCAGTATGGCATTCAGCGACTCGTGGACGTACGCAGCCATCCCCGCAGCCGCTTCCCCCACTTCAAGCGCGATGCGTTGGCCCACCTGCTACCGGAAGCGGGCATCGAGTACGTCTGGATGGGGGACACACTGGGCGGACTGCGGCCCAGCGGCTACGCCGCTTGGATGACCACCGAACCGTTCGGGCGCGGGCTGTCCATGCTAGAGGAGTTAGCCGCCGAGCGCCCCACGGCCTTTATGTGCGCCGAGCGTGACCCGCGCCAGTGTCACCGCCGCTACATCGCCCTGGCCCTCCTCGACCGAGGCTGGGACGTGCAGCACCTGATTAGTCTGGATGAGAGCTATCCGGCGGGCCAGGAGGCTCTTCAGCTACCCTTCGATATAGGGTAGCGGTCCTAGCGGGCGACTGGATCACCTGCCGAATGTCCTCCACCGCCTCCCGTAGCGAGTAGGCCGCCTTGACCTCCGCCTGGTCAATTAAGTCCATCATCTCCCACAGCGAGACGCCCGCCATCTCCGCCGCCCGCGATCGGCTGACCTTGCCCTCCTGGTAGAGTTGCAGCGCGAGGGCCTGTTTGCGGCGCCCGACACCTTCCAGTAGAATTTGACGCGCCAGGTCTATGCGGCTCAGATGTTCTTCTGCCGCCAACCGGTCCAGGTCATCGGCTACCTCTGGTGGGACACGTAGATTAACTTGTACTGTCATCGTCTTCTTCCTTTGGCATCGCTTGCCCTGTCCGTAAGCGGTGAATCTCATGCGCCGCCGCCTGAAACGCCTTAACAATCGCTGAGTCCGTGTACATGGCCTGCCCAATACGGACCAGGAGATCGTCACTCTCTTGATAGGAGAGCCGATACCCGATCAATCCTTGCAGGGGCAGCGCCTGAATGGTGACATAGTCCACGCCGTTCTCCGCCGCTGCTTTCCTGGCGCGCTGATCTTCGATGATGAGCGTCCAGAGCCGTTCGCGGGCACACATCACGGTTAGACAGTCAGGGTAGCTCAAAGCTGACGAAGTCTGGCGTAAGGCGACGGCCAGACCGCGCTCCCCCGGCCGAGGCTGAATAACGACGAGGGAACCTTCCTGTATAGCCGCTTCAATTTTCAAGGCATCGCGGTAGCCTTTCGCTTTGCCCGCCGTCACAGTTTCGGCCTGCACCTCCGGGATAATGGCGACAGCGCCAAATACCCGCTTGAGCAGCCATAGCGCGTCCAGGCGAGCGAGCACAATCAGGCTTGAGGAATCAGCAATAGCATCCATACGTCCTCAGTGCTACAATTTGTAGCAGATAAATTAGGCGTTGTCAACGGCTTTGGCTTCCAATCCTACTGAGAAAGGTGATTGCATGGCTCTCTTGTTACATGAAGCGGACGTGGAACGCTATCTCCCCATGGCCGACGCCGTCGCCGCCGTCGAGGCGGCCTTCCGTCATCTGGGCAGCGGCGAGGCGCAGAACATTCCTCGCGCCCGTACCCGCCTGCCCACCGGCCAGATGCACGTCATGGCCGCCGCCGACCCGGCTCTGGGCTATCTCGGCCTCAAGGCGTACACCACTATCGGCGGGCGAGCGCGGTTCGTCGTCCTCCTGTTTAGCACGCAAACGGGCGAGTTGTTGGCCGTGATGGAGGCCGACACGCTGGGCCAGCGTCGGACCGGCGCGGCGAGCGGTGTGGCGACGCGCTACATGGCGCGGTCCGACGCCCAGACCGTCGGGGTCTACGGCACGGGGTGGCAGGCGCGCAGCCAGGTGGCCGCCATCGCCGCCGTGCGTGATATTCGCCAGATTCGCGCCTACAGCCGCAACACGGAACACCGTGAGGCGTTTGCGCGGGGGGTCCGCGAAGGGCTGGGCATCGAGGTCGTCCCTGTGGACCAGCCGCACCTGGCGGCCGAGGGCGCGGACATCCTGATAACGATTACCTCCGCCCGCGAGCCGGTGCTGCGCGGCGAGTGGTTGACGCCCGGCGTCCACATCAACGCCGCCGGGTCCAACGCCCTGGTGCGGCGCGAACTAGACGAAGCAGCCGTCCAGCGGTGCGACCGGATTGTGGTTGACGCCGTGGACCAGGCGCGCCTTGAGGCGGGCGACCTGCTGCCACTGATCGAGCGCGGGACGCTCCACTGGGGCCAGGTGCATGGACTGGGGGAGGTGGTGACGGGGGCTTATCCTGGCCGCGTGAGCGACCGGGAGATGACCCTGTTCAAGTCATTGGGACTGGCGGTGGAGGATATCGCGGCCGCCGGCGTCGTGTATGAACGCGCCCTGGCCGATGGGGCGGGACAACGCATTGCCATGTTCGAATAATATTGGCCTACTCTCGGCTTTCGCTCCAGCGTTGGAGCCAGACCAGCAGGGCGTACAGACCGCCGAAGAGGAGCGCGCCGAACAGCGAGCAGATTAAGCTGCCCAACGCCGTCTCCGCGCCGAATATCAGCCAGACCAGGGCGTTGCCGACAATGGTGAGGAAGACGACCACGGCAATCGCCAGCCGTAGCTCGGTCTGGCGTCGGTAGCGGCGCATATCGGTCGGCGGCCGTGACTGGCCCATGCTCCCCTCCCGCACACTCTGGTTAAAGGACGCGCGTCAACTCGTCGCGGTCGAATATCGGCAGCGCGTGTATCTGCGACCCACGCCGGAGAGTCACACCCTGCTCCGCCGGGACGACGCGGCCTAGCTGACTAGCCCGAATCCCCGCGCCCGCCAGGGCCGCTGTCACCGCCGCCACGTCTGACGACGGTAGGCAGATCATGAGGGCGCCCGACGAAATCAGCCCCAACGGGTCCAGCCCGAACCGCTGGCAGAGGGCCAGGGTTGGGGCTTCGATGGGGAACGCCTCCGCGTCGATGACCATGCCCAGGCCCGACGCCTCGGCCACCTCGCGCAGTCCCGTAGCGATGCCGCCCTCGGTGGGGTCGTGCATGGCGTGGACCTGACCGTGGGCGAGGGCCAGCGCCGCGTCGCGGACGACCGATAGGCCCGGCGTGTGGAGATAGGCGCGCGCCTCGGCCAACAGGTCGGCGGGCAGGTCGGCCAACTCCTCCCCTTTCTCGCGCGCCAGGATGGCCGTCCCCTCCAGCCCGACCGATTTGGTCAGTAGTACCACGTCGTCCAGTTGCGCCCCGGCGGCTGTCACCAGCCGATCGGGTGTCGTTTCGCCAAGCATCTGCCCTACCACGATGGGGCGATCTAGGCCCAAGGTAATCTCGCTATGGCCGCCTACCAGCGCCGCGCCCACCTCGGCGCACGCCTCGGCCATCTGGGCAAAAATAGTCTCCACCAGCGCCGGTGTCGTGCCCTGTTCGGGCAGCAGGAGCGTCGCCAGGAACCAGCGCGGCGTCGCGCCGAGCGAGGCGATGTCGTTGGCGTTGACATGCACGGCGTACCAGCCGATTTCGTCGGTGGCGAAGGTAATGGGGTCCGTCTTGGCGACCAGCAGGCGGTCACCCAGGGTAAGCACGGCGGCGTCCAGCCCCAGCCCCGGCCCCACGACGACGCCTGGCCCCGCTGGGGCGTAGCGGGCGATGAGGGGCATCAGGATGTCCGGCGGCACTTTGCCCGCCGCGAGCGTCTGTCTCACTGGAAACTCCAGGCCAGCCCAGGTAAGATGACAGGGGGCCGGGCGTCTAAATTGACGCGAGTTCGGAATCGGGTATACTTAGAGCATAGCGGGGCGTAGCGCAGCTCGGTAGCGCGCCTGGTTTGGGTCCAGGAAGTCGGAGGTTCAAATCCTCTCGCCCCGACAACAACAATTAAGAATGAGGAATTATGAATGAGGAGCACTAAGAAAACCTTTCCCTCTTAATTCCTACTTCTTAACTCAACTCGCGGGTGTAGCTCAGGGGTAGAGCGTCTGCCTTCCAAGTAGAATGTCGCGCGTTCGAATCGCGTCACCCGCTCTCTGGGGCCGTAGCATAGTGGTCCGTGCTGCCGGCTCATAACCGGCTGGTGAAGGTTCGATTCCTTCCGGCCCCACCTTCGCGCTATCCATATGTGGATGGCGCGTTTTTATTTACCCCTTCGGGACTTCGCCCAGTACCGCCACTCCCAGCCCTTCCACGTCGGCCGTCGAGCGCAGCCGCGTATCCAGGTAGTGCAGGAGGAAGGCCAGACCGACCCCGCCCAGCAGGCCCAGCAGGGCGCGCAGCGGCAGGTCCAGCCGGTCGCGCAGCCCGGCCCCGACGCGGCTAATCTGCGGGTCGTTGATGATGCGTATCTCCGGCTGGCCGTTGAGCCGCGCGAAGAGCTTGGGCGTGTCCTCGCGCAGCGCGGCCACCACCGCCGCCCCGATAGCGGTCAGTTCGCGGTTAGCCGCCTCGTCCGAGGCCGCGCCACGGGTGATGGTCAACGTGACCGTGCGGTGCTGGGTCTGCGAGGCAGACGACGACGACAACTGACCGATATTGGCAGCTAGCTCGGCTGGGAGCCGCGCCTGCACCAGTTTGGCAAACTCGCTGCCGCGTACGATGACGCTCAGGTCATCCACGAAGTACTCGGCGGCCTGCGGCGCCGTCCAGCGCGGGTCTACCGTCAGGTTGGCGTTAGCGGGCAGCGGCGGCACATCCACCAGCATGCCAACCGTCACAGTATAGACCGGTGGCGGGGCCGAGCGTGTCAGCCCCAGCGCCAGGACGACAATCACTGGAATGAGGACCGCCCACCAGCGCCGCCTCAGAATGTCGAAGTAAGTCCGTAACTCCATAAGGCCTTCAATAGGGTTCGCATAACCTCGCGAAGGTTCGGAAACCTTCGCGAGGTTGGAATCATGATTCAAGCCCGACAAAGCGGGCCAGTTTCTCCCGAAAGACCGCGACATCAAAGCGGGCCGCGTTCTGGCGGCAGAGGGCCGGGTCAACCTCGGCCGGGTGGAAGCGAGCGACGGTCGCGGCCAGCGCCTCAGCCGTTTGTGGATGGAACAGCGCGCCCGTCAGGCCCGGGATGACGGTGTCCAGCGCCCCGCCGGCGGCGTAAGCGATGACGGGTCGGCCGCTGGCCTGCGCCTCCACCGGGGTCAGGCCAAAGTCCTCCAGGCCCGGAAAGATGAGGGCCTGGCAGCGGGCCATCGCCCGACGCATCTCTGCGTCGGGGAGCCGGCCCCAAAACTCGACCGTCGGCCCGGCCAGCGCCGCCAGCCGCGTCCGGTCGCGCCCATCGCCGATTATCACCAGCCGCCGCCTCAATTGATTGAACGCCTGGACCGCGATGTCCACCCGCTTGTAGGGAATCAGGCGCGAGACGACCAGGTAATAGTCGTCCAACTCGTCGCTGGGCGTAAAGCGAGCCACATCCGTCGGCGGGTGGATGACCACAGCGTCGCGCCCGTAATAGCGCTGGATGCGCTCGCGCACGGCGTTGGAGATGGCGGCGAAGGCGTCCACCTCCTGCGCGGCCCGGTAGTCCCATGCCTTGAGCCAGCCAAGGAACAGGGGCACGACGGCCCGCGCCAGCCGGCCCTGGCCCTCATGGGCCACGTAGCTCTCAAAGTCCCACACGAAGCGCGTCGGCGTGAGACAGTAGCACAGGTGGCGCGCCCCGGCTGGCTTGCGCACGCCGTGACAGAACGCGCTCTTGTTGCTGAGAAGCAGGCGGTAGCCCGTCAGGTCCAACGCGGCGAAGGCGGCCGGATAGACCGGCAGAAAGGGCTGGTGGCGCTGCTTGACCAGCGGCCAGCGGTCCATAAACGAGGTGCGGATGGGCCAGGCGCGGTAGGCGTCGGGCAGCGCCTCGGGCCAGTACATCGAGGTGAAGACCGTAGCCTGGGGAAACAGGGCGTGGAGCGTTTCCAGGACGCGCTCCGCACCGCCGTACTGGTTGAGCCAATCGTGGACAAGGGCGACCTGGGGGTCGTCGGACAGAGGTTCGAGCATGGCGGCGCAATGATAGCAGACCGCCTGCGCGTCGTCCAGTTTAGGGAGGAGGCAGTAGTAGATGGTGAGGAGCAGTGTAATTGATGGTACTGGCTCCCGACAGTATAGAACGTAGGCTCTCTAGACAATCATCAGAGGCTACACGTTCAGATAGCAAATCCTGATAAATGCGTGTAAGCAACGCTAGGAATACAAACCGTGAGGGGTCGTCGAAACAAATCCTACTAAAGACCCTACTGATTATGTCTGAACTTAGGACCAAATTCAGCTTATGCTCTCCAAGAAGGTTGCTAATCTTGTGTATTTGACGAAAAGCCCTCAGTAAAGTTTTGCATCGTGCTAGCCAGTAACTTGGCCTTTCCAGACTTTGGGGAAGCCAACGATGAATTAGAGCTTGGAAATGACGATCCTGTAGTACAACTGGGGAGTATTCACTAAGTCCCATAACTATTAGATGAAGACCTAGCTTTGACCTGTTTAACTCGTGCTTACTGGTAGTCATCCCGTCAACCAGCATATCAATCCATTTAAGAGCGTATTCAGGCACATCGAGCACATCTCGATTTAGATCAAGTAGAACAAAAACATGAGGCCAAGATAACATTGAGACATTCACACGATCCCAGAACAAAAAACGCCCAATTAGCTGTCTCTGAATAGACTCAATCATCAGGGCTATATCACACTCCGATATAAGGCCAACGATATGTGGTACCGTAACTAACTTAGATAGGGAAGTTTTTGATAGGAGAGCGGATAGGCGGTCTATGTCAGCTAGGCATTCTTGTTGATTCAGTTCCAAAATATCTTCGAAGTCTTTCAGACGGTGAACATTAGGATAAGAAAGTTTTGATACCGCCACGAATTCTGGTGACAAAGCCAGTAATGACGCTCCATTAACAGTGACAAGACGGATATCTGATAGTGCCGGTATAACTTCTGCATCGTAATAAATATCTCTGCTTGCCTCTATAGGTATTGAGTCAGATAGAGCACTCGTAGATATATTGCTTTGAGACAAAAATCCCGTAAAGAATGGGGTTTGATCGAGATTGATCCCTGTAGCCTTCTGGAAGAAGAGAGGCTGGAATACATATAAATCAATGTCATGATGGAGTCTACGACTGTTAGCTTTATCACCTAGCCAACTCTGAATGGCACTGCCTCCTCCGAATACATAGTTAGGCTCACTTACTGAACCTTGAGGATGGTTAGAGGCTAGATTTACCAAATCCGATAATTGTACTGGCATAGTTTAGAAATAACCGTCTAACTCGCTACATAACATACGCACCTGTTGTCGTAGTTGAGCAGGTATTATCGCTATCAGTGCTCGAATACCATCGATGTCTGGTGCGGGTACAAAGTCGTAAATTTGCTCATAAGACTCTCCTGTCGCACTACGCCCTATTACTTCACCTGTACCAACAACGGCATAAATAGTCCTGGAATGCAATTGCAGAATTTCTGCTGCGATTGAGTGGGTGATCGCCTGAACGTTGA
>JAHCIP010000060.1 GCA_026129165.1 Anaerolineae bacterium | reverse complement strand
CTGGGCAGCGTGGTGATGACGAAGTGCTCGTCGGGCGTGTTGGTGTACATGCACGTCTTGGCGACCATAAAGTCGCCGTTCAGGTCGGGGATGCGGTCGGCGATGGCCGCGCGCATCAGCTCAATTTCAGCGACGTGAACCTGGCGGTCAATCGTTTCAGGCGTGCAAAGCTGCCGGCCCGCCGGCGAACGGAAGTAGGCCACTTTGACGCCGCCCTGCGGCCCGCCGTAGCCGGGGAAGCCGTAGAACTGGACACCTGGCTCAGTCTCCCAGATATAAATGGGAAAGCGGCCGACCTCGAACGGGCCAACGCCGCCCACCGGGTCAAACCAGAATAGTATCTGGCGCTCGACCTCCAGGGGCAGCCCCAACTCAGCCAGGATACTCGGCGCCCACGGCCCCGGCGAGATGGCGAGCCGCCCGGCCTCGTAGACGCCGGCCGGCGTCGTGACCCGCACGCCCTCCCCCGACGGCGAGGCGGTCCACTCCAGCACCGGCTCCTCGTAGTGGATCTCCGCGCCCATTTGCGCGGCGCGGTCGAGGTGGGCGGCGACGGTGTCTTCGGGCCGCACGAAGCCGGCCAGCGCCTCGTAGAGGGCGACGGTATCTGGGCCAGGGCGGAAGGGCGGGAAGCGCCGCCGAATCTCGGCCGCGTCGAGGATCTCGTGGGCCAGCCCCCACTCCTGGGCGCTACGAATGCTGCCCGCCACCACGTGGCTATCCGCTGGCCCCAGCATCAGCCCGCCCGTGATGACCAGCAGGCTCTGGCCCGTCTCGCGCTCCAACTGCTGCCACAGTTCGTAGGCGCGCAGCAGTAGCGGCACATAGGCCGGATCCTCGAAGTAGGCCTGGCGGATGACACGTGACTCGCCGTGGCTGGACCCTCTATCGTGGGCCTTGGTATGCCGTTCCAGGCCCAGTACCCTCACGCCACGCGCCGCGAGTTGGTAGACGGTCGCACTGCCCATCCCACCCAGCCCCATCACAATGACGTCGTAAACAGAAGACATAGGCATCTCCAATGGTTTAAGACCCTCACCCTAACCCCTCTCCCATGGGGAGAGGGGGACCGATAGTGAGGCGACGAGTTCCCTCTCCCTCTGGGAGAGGGTTAGGGTGAGGGCTTCATTCGCCTCGCCTTAGCACCTGCCCCCCGCGTTCCCCCGTCAAGACCGCGTCGCGCAGCGTCGGGACGCCGTTGACCAGGACGTGCCGCATGCCTGTGGCGAGTTGGTTTGGCTCGAAGTCCGTCCCCCGCTCAGCGAACAGGGCCGGGTCGAAGATCGCCAGGTCGGCCCAGGCCCCGCGCCGAATGGTCCCCCGGTCCTTCAGCCCCAGCCGCCCGGCGGGCAGCGAGGTGAGGCGGCGCACCGCCTCCTCGAGTGTCAGCCGCCCCGTGTCGCGGACGAAATGGCGCACATACCAGGCGGCCCAGGTGTACGCGCCGTGGAAGGCCGAGTCGGCCAGCGGGCCGTCGGGGGCGAGGGCCGTCGCGTCCGAGCCGACCATACACAGCGGATGCTCGAAGGCCGGGCGGATGTCCTCGGCGCGGTAGGCGTAGGCGAGAATCATCAGGCTGTGGAGGTGGTCCAGTTCGCCCAGCAGCACATCGTACACAGTGTCCAGGGCTTCCGTCCCCCACGCCGCGCTCAGGTCGGCGATGCTCCGCCGTGACCACTCCGGGTGGGCGGGGCAGTCGAACAGGACGATGCGCGACCAGTCGCCCCGCGCCAGGGCGGTGATGATACTCCGGTAACCCTTCAACGCGCGCCGCGTCGCTCGGTCCCGCAGCCGACCAGCGATATCGGTCAGGCTGCCCTCTAATGCCCAGGGCGGCAGGGCGGCGCTCAGGTTGGTCGTGCCGAACAGCCGCGTGTGCATATCGAAGGTGACGTCCAGACCAGCCGCCCGCGCGGCGTCCACCTGGCGGAGCGCCTGCTCGACCGCCCAGCCGCCGTCCTCGGCCAGCCGCGCCACGACCGAGATGTGCGAGACCTGGAGCGGGACGCCCGCCGCCTCAGCGGTCCGGATAGCCTCGGCAATCGTCTCGACGGCCTCGCCGGCTCGGTTGCGGGTATGCGTCGCATAGAGGCTGCCATAGCGCGCCGCGACGCGCGCCAGATCCACAATCTCAGCCTCCGGGCAGGCGCGCTCCGGCCCGTACTCCAGCCCGGTCGAATAGCCCCACGCCCCCTCCTCTAGCCCTTGCTCCAGCAGACGTCGCATCGTCCGTCGCTCGTCAGCGGTAGCGGGACGATCCACCAGGCCGGCCGCCGCCAGCCGCAGGTTGCCGTTGGGAACGAGCGCCGCCACGTTTACCGCCGGCCGCCCCGCTTCGAGGCGGGCCAGGTACTCGGCCACCGAGCGCCAGTCCAGCCCCTGGTCCTCGCGGATACCGTAGATGTTGCTACGGACGATGGCGGGGTCCGCGATGGGCGCGCAGCCATGCCCACAGTTGCCCACCACTTCCAGCGTCACGCCCTGGTACATCTGGCTGACGGCGCGCGGGTCCACGACCAGGGTAAAGTCCGAGTGGCTGTGGATGTCAATGAAGCCGGGCGCGACGACGAGGCCGGTGGCGTCGAGAACCGCGTCGGCTGCGTAATCCGTATTGCGTATTGCGTAATCCGTGATCCGTAATCCGTCGTCTATCGCGACGATACGGCCGTCCTCAATGAGGAGGTCGGCGCGCATGCCCGGCGCGCCCGTGCCATCCACAACAGTTCCACCTGTCACCCAGAGACGGCTCATCGGATACCCTACCTGATCTAGAATGCCTACCGCAACCCCATGTAGGGGCAGGCCTATGTGCCTGCCCTGGGCGAACACACAGGTTCGCCCCTACCTCCCCTGGCCGCGCGCAGCACTGCCGTCGCTGCCTCGTCTACGGCCAGCGTGGCCGGGTCGAGGACGACGCCGTAGCGGTCGCGGGCGGCGGTCAGAGAGACTTTTTCGTTGAGGACATCCCGCGCCACCAGGGCCGGGTCGCGGGTCAGCGGGTCGCCCCAGCCGCCGCCACCGGGCATACGGTGATACAGCCAGTCGCCCTCGCCCATGGCGGTAGAAATCATCGTCGCCAGGGTATCCGTGGGCCGACTGTCGGGATGATGGAGCAGGTTAATGGAGGTTTCGCCCGTTCCACCGCCCTGCAAGCCAAACGGCGCGTGTTCGCGGCGGTCGGAACGGATGCCCAGGTGCGCCTCGCCCTGGAGCAGCCGCCACTGGCGCTCGACGCTCAACCCGCCGCGAAAGCGGCCCGCGCCGCCGCTGTCCTGAACCAGGCCATAGCGCTCGATGCGCACGGGGTACTCGGCCTCGGCCTCCTCGATCGGGATGTTGCTGGCGACATTGGCCGGGTTGCACAGCCCGTCGTTGCCGTCGCGGTCGGGCCGGCCGCCCCACGTCCCTGAGAGAAGCTCATAGAGAATCCAGGATGTCCGCCGTCCCTCGCGCTCGCGCTGCCCGCCAATGATGACGAGCGTGTTGCCGCCCTCGCCGGCGGCCGGCACGCGGTCGGGTAGCAGGCCGGCCAGCGCGCCAAACACGGCATCGGCCATGCGGAAGCCCGTCACGCCGCGCATGGACGAGGCGGCGGGCATGACGCAGTTCACCACCGTGCCGGCCGGCGCGATGATGGTCAGCGGGCGGAACATGCCGCCATTGTTGGGGATGTCTTGCTGCATGACGGCGCGCACGGCCAGCGCGACGACCGAGGCGGTGAAGGACAACGTGCTGTTCATCGCGCCGCGTATCTGGGGCGAAGAGCCGGTGAAGTCGGCGGTCAGGCCGTCCCCCTCGACCGTAATCTTGACCTCGATGCGCACCGGCCCGCCGCCCAGCCCGTCGTTGTCCATATAGTCCACAAAGGAGTGTACCCCATCGGGCCAGCGGGCGATTTCGGCGCTCACCAGGCGCTCCGTGTAGTCCAGCAGATCGGCGGTACAGGTCTTGAACGTGTCCACGCCATAGCGACGAATCAGGTCGTGGACGGCGCGTTCACCAATGTGGCAGGCGGCCAACTGGGCGCGCACATCGCCGAGGGTCTGGTGGGGGACACGCACGTTGGCCCGCAGCAGGGTAAAGAGGGACTCGTCCGGCGCGCCGCGTCGGTAGAGCTTGAGCCAGGGCATGCGGAAGCCGTCCTGGAAGATTTCAGTGTTGTCGCACGCCGAACTGCCGGGCAGCCGGCCGCCCAGGTCCAGGTGGTGCGCCGTGGCGACGGCGAAGGCGACGCGCTCGCCCTCCCAGAAGATGGGTTGGACGATGAAGATGTCGGGGATGTGCATGCCGCCGTCAAACGGGTCGTTCATGATGAAGACGTCGCCCGGCTCCAGGCTGTGGCCGTACTTCTGGAACAGCGTCGCCATGGCATAGGGGACGGCCCCCAGGTGCAGCGGGATAGTCACACCCTGCGCTATCATCTCGCCGTTCGCGTCGCACAGCGAGGTCGAGTAGTCCAGGCAGTCGCGCACGATGGTCGAGTAGGCCGTGCGGTAGAGGGCCAGCGCCATCTCGTCGCCGGCCGCCGCCAGCGCGTTCTGCACGATTTCGCGGGTGATGGGGTCTACCTCAGGCATGCTCAATCTCCAGGACTAGCGCGCCCACCTCGTCCACTTGGGCGCGGGCGAACGGCGGGACGACGATGGTGGAGTCAAACTCGTCAATCAGCAGCGGGCCATCAGTCGCGCGAGTGAGGTCTTCGCGGGTCAGGACAGGCGTGTCCACCAGACCCCAGGGCGGACCGAAGTAGGCCTGACGAACGACGGACGGCGGACGGTGGACGGTGGACGGGGCGGAAGAGGGTCTGGGCGTCGGGGGCGCCGGCGCGGCCGATGAGGCGCACGGCGACAACCTCAATCGGGTTGTCCGGGTCGGAACGGTGGCCGTACAGCCGTTCGTGCTCGGCGAGAAAGGCGCCGTGTAAAGTAGTCAGTAGTCGGTAGTCAGTAGTCGGTAATTCGTCCTTTGTCCTCCCTCCTCCGTCCTCGGTCGTCCGTCCTCGGTCGTCCGTCCTCGGTCGTCCGTCCTCCAGCGGTAGCCGAATCTCCGACGCCTGACCCAGGAAGCGCACGTCGGCGTAGGCGCTCAGCTTTACTTGGTCGGCGGGGAAGCCCTCGGCCGCGAACTGGGCCAGCATCCCATGCTCCATATCCGCTCGCAGCGCCGCCAGCGCTGCCTCGGTCAAGGCGTCCCCAGATAACCGACAACTCCGCACGTCATGGTGTTCTACCCCGGAGAACAGCAGCCCAAGGGCGCTAAACAGGCCGGGCAGGGGCGGGATGACGACGCGGCGCACGCCCAACTCGCGGGCCAGACTGGCGGCGTGGATGGGTCCAGCGCCGCCAAAGGCGACCAGGGTAAAGTCGCGCGGGTCGCGCCCCCGCTCAGTGGAGACGGCGCGCAGGGCGCGCATGGTGCGGGCGTTGGCGATACGGTGAATGCCATCGGCGGCGTGGAGTAGGTCTAGCCCCAGCGGGTGGGCCACCTGGTCGTGGACGGCGCGGCGCGCCGCGTCCAGGTCCACACTGACGGAGCCGTCGGCCAGCCGACCGGGACGGATATAGCCCAGGACGACATTGGCATCTGTGACCGTCGGAGCCTGCCCGCCGCGCCCATAGCACACGGGGCCAGGCCGCGCCCCGGCGCTCTGTGGCCCGACACGCAGGCCGCCGGCCGGGTCCAGCCAGGCGATGCTCCCGCCGCCCGCGCCCACCTCGGCGATGTCAATACTCGGCGCGCGGATGAGTTCGCCGCCGCCCCCCACCAGTCGGTTACCCGCTGAGAGCGATGCGCCTACCTCGTATTCCGGGCTGTAGGCGATCTGACCGTCCTCGATGATGGAGGCTTTGGCCGTTGTGCCGCCCACATCGAGCGTGATGGCATTGCTTAGTCCCTGGCGTTGGACCAGGGCCAGGGCGGCCAGGACGCCGGCGGCTGGACCGGACTCCAGGACGTAGACGGGACGCACCGCCGCGTCCTCAGCCGGCGTCAGCCCCCCCGCCGACTGCATGATGAGCAGCGGGGCGTCCACCCCTTGCTCGTTCAGGCCCTCCCGCAGCGCGCCGACATAGTGTTGCATGACCGGGCGAACGTAGGCATTCACCACCGTCGTCGCGGTCCGCTCGTACTCCTTGCGCTCGCGCAGCACCTGGTGGGACAGCGATACCTGGACGCCGGGCAGGCACTCAGCCAGGGTGTTCCCGACAATCTGTTCGTGTTCCGGATTGGCATAGGCGTGAATGAGACACACGGCCACCGACTCGACGCCCGCCTGCTGGAGGCGGGCGCAAATCTGCGCCAGATCGTCCCTGTTCAACGGCGTGACGACTTCGCCTGTGGCCGACAGGCGCTCGGTCAACTCGAAGCGCAGGTAGCGCTCGACCAGGGGGCGGGGTTTCTCCCAGAACAGGTCGTACATCTGGGGGGCGCGAATGCGGCGCAATTCCAGGACATCCCGAAACCCGCGCGTGGTGATGAGGGCGGTCAGCGCGCCTCGGTGCTCCAGGACGGCGTTGGTGGCGACGGTCGTGCCGTGGGCAACCTCGGTAACAGCCTGACCGTCGGCCTCCAGACGGGCCAGCAGGCGAGCGACGGACTGCAAGACGGCCTGCTCGAACTCTGGCGGGGTGGAGAGAACCTTGTCGGTCCAGACATGCCCCGCGTCGTCTAGAATGACGACATCGGTAAACGTGCCGCCCACATCCGCGCCAATCCGTAATCGCGTCTCTCGGCTCATGCCTCAGGCTCCTCTTAACCCAGCGTCGCCACAGTGTAGGCGTGGTCGGAGGCGATGGGTTGGCCCTCGGCAAAGCGGCTCAGGCGGAACAGGTCCAGGTCCACCAGGGTCGTGCGGCCCGTCAGGATCTTCTCCGCCATCAACTCGCCTACGACGGGGCTGAGCTTGAAGCCGTGGCCGCTGAACCCGGCCGCGATAAAAAGCCCGTCGATGTCCGTCGCGGGACCGAGGACCGGCTGCAAGTCGGGCGTACAGTCGTAGGCGCAGGCAATACCGTGGCCGACGAGGGTGGCCGCGCCGGGGAAGCGGCGTATGAAGCCGTCGGCCAGGCGGTCCAGTTCGTGACGGCTCGGCGTGGCATCGGCCTCCACATTGGGGTCCACCCAGCCGTCGTAGGGCGCGGTGGTCCCGACGCGCGTAACATCACCGGCGTCGGGTCGGAAGAAGAAGCCGTTGACGCGGTCCGAGATGACCGGGTGCGCCGCGCCGAAGCCTTCGGACCGCCGCACAAAGGCCAGGTCGTGCCACACCGGGGTCATGGGCAGGTCCAGGCCCACTCCCCGCAGCAGGTCATGCGTGCGATAGCCCGCCGCGACGACGACACACGCTGTCTCGATTAGTCCATCGCTCGTCTGCACGCCCTCGACCCCGTCGTCGCCCACGACCAGGGTTTCGACGTCCACGCCGATACGCAGGTCGGCCCCCTCGCGCCGCGCCGCATCGGCATAGGCCAGCGTCACGCGCAGGCCGTCGGCGTAGCCCGAGTCGGGTTCCCAGGCCGCCACACCGATGCCGTCCAGGCTCAGGCGCGGCTCCAGGTGGGCCAGGTCGTCGGGCGAGAGGGCTTCGGCGCGGATGCCCAGGTCGCGGTGCAGGGCGACATTAGCCCGCACCGCCGCCGCGTCCGGCTCGCTGACCAGGGCCAGGAAGCCGGTGCGGGTAAAGACGGGCGCGCCGCCCACGACGTCGCTGAAATTCTCGAAGACGCGGCGGCTGTGGAGCGCCATCGTCGCCAGGACGGGATGGGTGTAGTGGGTGCGGACGATGGCCCCGGTGCGCCCGGATGCCCCCGCTGCCAGCATCCGCTTCTCCAGCAGCACGACGCGCCCGGCGCCCTGGCGCGCCAACTGCCAGGCGATACTCGTCCCGATGCACCCGCCGCCGATGATGATAATGTCAGCCGTATGCTTCATTCAGTACTCCAGTAGTCGGTAGTCGGTAGTCAGACCAAGAGACGAAGCCAGAGAAAGTTAATCATCAACATCCGCTTCTAAAGTGGTTGTATACTCTGGAGGGTCTTCGCGCATAGC
Organism: Anaerolineae bacterium; assembly: GCA_026129165.1. GTDB lineage: Bacteria > Chloroflexota > Anaerolineae > Epilineales > JAHCIE01 > JAHCIE01. Next base: position 16,097 of record JAHCIP010000060.1, on the reverse strand, counting down.
CTTATACCCAGGAAGCGAGCGTTGGTGGTTCGTCAGCCCTACAATCATCGCGGCGATGTGGTCAGTTTGGCTCAGCAAGTCTGCACATTCTTGTTGTTTCAGATACCCCAGCCGCTGCCCAATCTCTACTGCTGTCATCGTCTCGTAAGTAGACTTCAGGGCGATGTCGAGAAACCGCTTAAACTCGTTGGGGCTATCGCTGCCTGAACCTTCAGCAATATTCAGCGGGATGGAGACGGCAGCCCGCCGAAGCTGGCTGGTCAGGCCAAACTGCTCATTCGAGGGAAACCTGGCGCTCAGACGGTAAACGTCCGTTACCATTTCCATTGACCGCTGCCACACAATCAGATCGCGAAACTTATGCGGCATTCTCTCTCCCGTCTGCTTACCGACTACCGACTACCGACTACTGACTACTGACTACTGACTACTGGCAACACTACATGTGATGGATGAGCCTCATCAAGATGGACTGTGTTCCGCGCGGGAATCATACCGGTGTGGCGGCCCATCGGCTCGCCGGTGTTGGGGTTGCGGTCGAAGCGCGGGAAGTTGCTGCTGGAGATGTCCAACCGGATGCGGTGGCCGACCATGAACAGGTTGCTCGTCGGAGCCAGGTCAATCTGAATCGGGTAAATCCGCCCTGGCTCCATCAACCCCGGCTTGTCCCAGCCATTGCGGTAGCGGCAGCGGAGAATCGAGTCGACCAGGTTGAGGTGATAGCCGGCGGGATAGTCCGCGTTGGGCGGATAGACATCCACCAGCTTGGCCGTGAAGTCGGTATCCGGTGCGGAGGACGAAATCCAGAGGTGGACGGTGATGGGTCCCGTCACCTCCACGTCGTGGGCCAGCGGCTCGGTCTGGAAGACCAGGACATCGGGCCGCTCGGCCAGGGGGCGGTAGGGCGGCTGCGCGGCAACGAGGTCCGGCGTCTCGGCCTGGTGGGCCGCGCCTTCCATGACGATGCTCCGCAGCCGCGCCCAGGGTGAGATGGCCTTGCCCCAGAACTCATCCAGTCCCTCGCCCAGCGGGGCGATCTCCATCAGGCCGCTCGAACTCGCGCCGATGGTGGGGACGGGGTGGGCCGGGTCGTAGGTGAAGGTGAGGCTGGTGGGTGGTGGATGGTGGGTGGCGATTGAAATCGCGCCTGTTGAGCCTTCGGCTGAGCGTCCGCCTGCGCGGACGTCAGGCATCGGTTCGGTCCGCGTAGGCGGACCACCGGCGGGACGCCCCTCAGCCCCGATTTCAATCGGCGGTGAGGAGGCCAGCCTCCCGTCGCCCCGCAGATAGAACGTCGTCCACTGGATGCGGGCCAGGGGCCACTCCTGCTCGGCGCGCCAGCGGCCGCCATGGTCCAGGTGGCCCTCGTGGGTGCGCCGCCCAGAGCCGCCGCCCATGACGAAGATGTGCACCGGTGGGTCATTCTCGATGCCCGTCGGCTCGTCCTTGAGCCAGCGGTCAAAGAAGCGCAGTTGCTCGGCGAAGTAACGCGGGTTGCCCCAGGCGGCGTCTGGCCCCAGGTCTACATCGCCCATCGCCGTCTGGCCGCCGCGCATGGCCGTGTGGTTCCATGGCCCCATAATGAGGCGCGCGGGGGACTGGTTCTGCGCGCGCATCGTCGCCCAGTAGACGGGTGTGGCGTTGGCGAACAGGTCATACCAGCCGCCCGTTAGCGTCATCGGCACGTCGGCATGGCGGGCCAACTGGCGCTGCATGTCGTTGCACTCCTGCGCCCAGTACTCGTCGTAGTCGCCGCGCGTGTAGTAGTGGATGAGCGTCTCTTCCAGGGCGGGAACAACGGCCAGCGGCGTGTGGCCCGGCTTGAAGGGCGTCGCCCAGACCAATTCGCGCATCTTCATCATCGCCTGGACGATAGCCTCACGACCGGCCGGGTTGTCGCGCAGTTCCTGGGCATCCAGGGCGTGGACAAACAGGGCGCCGAACATCTGCAGGGCCATCGCCCCGCCGCGCCGCGATTGGTGGTCGTACATGTTGATGGGCGTGACGTCGGGCCACAGGGCGGCCAGGTGCGGCGGGCGGTAGAGCGCGGCCGCTACCTGGGCCACGGCGGGGTGCGAACTGCCGACCATCCCGACGCGGCCATTGGACCACGCCTGCGCCGCCAGCCACTCAATGGTGTCGTAGCCGTCCCGGCCCTCATGAGGGTTGACGGTGTGGTAGTACTGGCCCGTCCCTTCGGACCGCCCGCGCCCGCGAAAGTCCTGCAAGGCGACGACATAGCCGTGCGGCGTGAAATAGTCAGCGATGTCTACGTACCGCTGCGCGCTCTTGTTGTAGGACGTGCGGCACAGAATGATGGGGAACTGGCCCTCGGCTAGCGCGCCGTCCACGGTTGGACGGTGGATGTCCGTCGCCAGCCGCAGGCCGTCCCGCGTGGGAAGCATCACGTCTTTGAAGGTGGCAATACCAAAGGCATAGGAAGACATAGGAACTCGTAGGAAGGTGTAGGAAGAGATGGGAAGACGTAGGAAGGGCCTTCCAACCCTTCCCATGTCTTCCTATGCCTTCCTAGAAGTAATGAGCAGATTACCGTGTTTATCCACCGCCGCCTGATAGCCAGGATGGACGACCGTCGTCGAGTCGAATTCCTCGATCACCGCCGGGCCGGGGATGACCGCCCCCGCCGGCAGACGGTAGCGGTTGAGGACGGCGCAGTCCACGAAGCCACCGGCCTCGGCGAAATAGACGGGACGAGTCGCGGACCTCACCCCCGGCCCCTCTCCTACCCCCCTCTCTCCCCCCGCAAGCGGGGGGATGGGGGGGAGGGGGGAGTCGGAGCCGCCCCACTCCCGCAGGCGGGGTTTTGTAATTTTGCCGAGGGCGGTCAAGCGGAGGTTGACGAACTCGGTCGGTTCGCCGGGCGCGCTGTAGCCGTAGGCGCGGGCATGGGCCTGGTCGAACTGCTGATTGAGGGCGGTGATGTCATCCGCCGTCAATTCGCCACGCCGCGCGGGCAGGGGCATGGTCAATTCAAAGCCCTGGCCGACATAGCGCATGTCTACCTGGCGCACAAACGCCATGTCCGCCTCGGCGACGCTCTCGCGCTCCAGGGCTACCCGCCCCAGGCGTTCCATCTGGAGGAAGACCGCTTCTACAGCCGACGGGTTCAGGCGGTCGAGACGCTGGAGGAGCGTGGTCGAGTAGTCGTGCTTGAGGTCGGTGACGAGCAGGCCCAAGGCGGAGAAGATGCCGGGGCTGACGGGAACCAGCGCCGCTGGTATCTCCATCTCAGCTTGCAAGCGGTTGGTGTGGGCCGGCCCCGCGCCGCCGAAGCCCATCAAGACGAAGTCGCGCGGGTCGTAACCCCGCTGCACCGACACCAGCCGTAGCGCGCTCACCATCGCCGCGTTGGCGATTTCGACGATGCCGTGCGCCGCCGCGACCACGTCCATCCCCAGCGGCCCCGCGACACGGTCCTGGATCGCCCGCCGCGCCGCCTCGACATCCAGCGTTAGCTCGCCGCCCAGGAAGTAGTCCGGGTTGAGGCGGCCCAGCACCAGGTTGGCGTCGGTGACGGTTGGCTCCTGGCCGCCGCGCCCATAGCAGGCCGGTCCCGGATCGGCGCCCGCGCTGCGTGGCCCGACGCGCAGCCCACCCCCCGAGTCGACCCAGGCCATCGAGCCGCCGCCCGCGCCAATCTCGACCAGGTCAATGACCGGGGTGCGGATGGGGTAGCCGCTGCCCCGCCCGCGTCCCGCGCCCGACTGAGCCGCCGCCCCCACCTCGTAGTCTTTGGTGACGCGCGGCGTCCCGCCCTGCGTCAGCCCGGCCTTGGCCGTCGTCCCGCCCATGTCAAAGGACAGGACATTGTCGAAGCCGAGCGTCTGGCCCAGGTAGGTTGCGGCGACGACGCCGGCCGCCGGGCCCGACTCGACCATAAACACGGGCCGCTCCCGCGCCGCGTCGAAGGTAAACACCCCGCCGCTGCTCTGCATCACCAGCAGTTCGGCCCGCACACCAGCCTCGCGCAGTCGGTTCTCGATGTTGCCCAGATAGCGCGAGACGACAGGGCGGATGCTGGCGTTGATGACGGTGGTGGAGGCGCGGTAGTACTCGCGGATTTCGGGCGCGACGTCCGATGAGATGGACACGACGGCCGCCGGGAAGACCTCGGCCAGGATGGCGCGAACGCGGCGCTCGTGGGCCGGGTTGAGGTAGGCATGGAGCAGGCAGACGGCTACCGCCTCGACGCCTTCCGTCTTGAGAGCCTCCGCCACCCGCCGCGTCGCCGCTTCGTCCAACGCGGTCAGCACGTTCCCGCGCGCGTCCAGCCGTTCGGGAACGCCGAAGCACAGATAACGCGGCGTCAGCGGGCGCGGCTTCTCGAACTGGAGGTCGTAGAGCGAGGGCCGAATCTGGCGCTGGATTTCCAGCATGTCGCGGAAGCCATGAGTGGTGATGAAGCCGGTCGGGGCGACTGTGCCCTCGATAATGGCGTTGGTGGCGACGGTCGTGGCGTGGACAACGTAGCGCAGGTCGCCCGGCGCGACCTCCGCCTCACGCAGAATGCGCTGGGTCGCCGCGAGGAAGCCGAGCGACGGGTCGCGCGGCGTGGTCAGCACCTTGGCGATGCGCACCTCGCCCGTGTCTTCGTGGATGAGGGTCGCATCGGTAAACGTTCCACCTATGTCGATTCCGAGTCTATGAGGCATAGGTCTCCGCCATTCAATAGCCCGCCGATTGAAATCGGGGCTGTGGAGCCTTCGGCTGAGCGTCCCCCTTCGGGGACGCGATTTGCGTCGGCGCAGGCCGAGTGCGTAGCCTCCCTGTGGGACGCTCGGCGGCAACGCCCTTTAGCCCCGACTTTGAGTCGGGTGGTATTTACCCCGTTGCCGCCGCGTCGCGTCCTCATCCACCACCCAACGCGCTATATCCACCACCACCCCGTACACGTCCCGCGCCCGCGCGACGCTCACCTTGCCCTCGCGCACGTCGCGCAGGACCAGGGCCGGGTCGCGGTCCATCGGCGAGCCGTAGCCCCCGCCCCCGCACGTCTGGAAGCTGACCACGTCGCCCGGCTCCAGGAGGACCGTGGTCTTGGAGCCGAGGCGCTGCGCGGCGGGCGTGTCCGGGTTCAGGAGGTAGCACGCCGTCTGGCCCGGCGCGCCGCCGAACAGGCCATGCGGCCCCTCGCGGTCGCGGTCGGCCAGGATGGAGAAGGTGGCCTCGCCGGGGAACTGGTAGTCGCGCCGCAGCCCCAAGCCGCCCCGGAACTGGCCGGGGCCGTCCGAGTCTTCGACCAGGCTGTAGCGGGCGATGCGTACCGGGTAGCCCACCTCGGTCTCCTCGACCGGCGCGTTTTCGGTGTTCTGGCCGTGCGCCTGCACCGCGTCCACGCCGTCGCGCGTCGCTCGGCCGCCGTAACCGCCGGCCAGCGCCTCGTAGAAGGCGTAGAGTTCACCCCGTGCCGGGTCCAGCCCGCCAAACGCCGCCTGGCACATCATAGCTTTGGTCCCAGCCGGAACTTGGTCGGGGACGGCCTGGGCCAGCGCCTTGAATATTATGTCCACGAGCCGCGTCTGCGTCTCCCAGCCGCCCACGACCGGCGCGGGGTGCTTGGCGTTGACCACCGTTCCCTCCGGCGCGACCATGCGCACCAGGCGATAGAAGCCGTCGTTGATGGGCACGTCGGCGGGCATGAGGCAGCGCAGGACATAGGCGCAGGCGGCGAAGGTCATGGCGTAGGTCGAGTTGACGGGCGCGCGGCGCTGCGGGTCGCTGCCTGTAAAGTCGAACAGCACGCCGGCGTCGTCTATCGTTAGCGTGGCGACGAGGCGCACCGGCAGGTCCGTGTAGCCGTCGTTGTCCACCTGGCCCTCGGCGCGGTAGACACCGTGGGGCAGGTGGGCCAGTTCGGCGCGGCTGCGGCGTTCGGTGTAGCGCAGCAGTTCCTCGACGTACTGGTCAAAGGTGTCCAGGCCCAGCCGGGCGGCGATCTGCGTCAGACGGCGCACGCCGGTCAGGTTGGCGGCCAGTTGCGCCCGCAGGTCGCCGGCCGTCTCGCGCTTCGACCGAATCTGGGCCAGGACAATGTTGAACACATCCTGGACAATCATCCCGCCCTCGACCAGCTTGACGGGCGGGATGATGACGCCCTCCTGGTAGACCTCGCGGAAGGCGCCAATGCTGCCGGGGCTTCCACCCCCCACATCCACATGGTGCGCCAGGCTGGCGACATAGCCGAGGAGTGCTGAGTGCTGAGTGCTGAGTGCTGAGTCCGGTAATCGTAAATCAGAATAGACCGGCATCATCAGCGTCACGTCGTTGAGGTGGACGCCGCCCAGGTAGGGGTCGTTCGCCAGGAGCGCGTCGCCGGGTCCGAGGCGGTCGGAGCCGTAGGCGCGTATGACGCGCGGGACGAACTGGGTCAGCGAGCCGAGGTGGACGGGCTGGCCGGACGCCTGGGCCACGGCGCGCAGGTCGCGGTCGAAGAAGGCGCACGAGAAGTCGGTGCGCGTCTTGATGTTGGTCGAGTAGGCGCTCCGCTTGAGGGCAATGCTCATCTCCTCCGTCGCCTCGACCAGCGCATTGCGGATGACTTCAAATTGTACTGGGTCCAATTTAGTCATGTGCGCTCGATAAGGGGCAAGATGATATGTGATGGGTGCTGCGAGTCGTGATAGATCGTCTGATGCGCCAACTCGAACCGACGATCCACACCGAGCGGCCCGCCAGTGTTCGGGTTGACATCAAAGCGCGGAAAATTACTACTGCTGATGTCCACGCGGATGCGATGGCCCGCCTTAAACACATTGGAGGTAGGGTACAATTGGAACACAAACTCGTAGACCTGGCCTGGCTCCAGCAAGGTCGGTTCCGTCCAACTGTCGCGGTAGCGGGCGCGAAGTATCGAGTCGGTGAGATTAAGGGCAAACCCATCGGGGTAGTCGGCGTTGGGCGGATAGACGTCAATGAGCTTGGCGGTGAAGTCGGTATCGAGCGCCGACGACGCGGCGTACAGATGGACGCTTATCGGCCCGGTGACTTCCACATCCTGTGTCAGACTCTCCGTTTGGAAGGTCAGCACATCACTCCGCGCATTCAACGGCAGGCTGTCCTGACAGCCGTAGAAGTCCGGGCGGCCCCGCTGGTCATATCCGCCCGCATCCATAATCGGCAACGCCGCCGAAATGCCGCCGCCAATGGTCGGCACGGGATCGCGTGGGTCGAACGTGTAAGCCGTGTCGCTGGCCTCCTCCGTTGGTGAGGTCTGACTGAGCCAGCCGCCCGCGCGTAAATAGAACGGAGTATAGCGTGTAGCCGGCAGTGGAAAGTCGGCCCCATCCCGCCAATAGCCTCCGTGTTGCAACCGACCCGTGGCGCTGGTACGCCCACTGCCCCCACCCATGGTAAAGATTTGGACCGCCGGCCAATGGGCGACCTCGGTGTCGAGGCCCTTGAGATAGTGGTCAAACCAGGCCAGCCGCATGTCGTTGTAGTTGATGGCGGCGAACTTCCCAAACTCAACCTCGCCGGCATGCCGCTCGCCCCAGCCGCCATGGGTCCAGGGGCCCATCAGCAGCCGTTGCGGGGATGTCTTGCGCTGGCTTAACTCAATGAAGTTCTCACACGTCGCACGGGCGTAGGAATCATACCAGCCCCCCAGGTACAGGGTTGGCACATCGGCATGTTCCTCGTAATACTCCGCGATGGCATATCCCCGCTGTTTCCAGTAATCGTCATACTCCCCATGCGACAGGATATCCAACACCCATTGCTCATACGAGGGAAGCAGCCGCAACGTCGAAGCTCCGGCCTGCATGGGGGTACGGGTGAGCCACTCGCCCACCGTCGCGAAGGCGCGGTTAGCGGCGGCCTTGATGACCGGGTCAGCCAACGCTTCGCGGCTGGTGGTCGCCATCCGAAAGGCATAGATCATAAAGCGCAGTTCCAACGCGCCGTTTTGCCGCATGGAGGCATGATAATAGCTCGCCGCCCCGACCGCGACAATCATTGATTTTAGATGCGGCGGGTTGAGCGTCGCCAACGCGGACTGGTCGCTGCCGGCATAGGAGGCGCCAATCGTCCCCACCTGCCCATCCGACCACGGCTGCGCCGCGAGCCACTCGACGGTATCATAGCCATCGGGCGCTTCTTTGGCAAAGGCATACCACTCGCCCTCGCTGTCGAACCGCCCCCGCACATCCTGAATGGCGCAGACATAGCCCCGCCGCGCAAAAAACTCCCCATTCGTCACCATACCCAGGCCCGTGCGGTCATACGGGGTGCGTTCGAGAATCGCGGGGAATGGGCCGGGCGCGGGCTGGCCGTTCAACGCCGGAAAGTAAATGTCCGTCGCCAGAGTCACGCCGTCCCGCATGGGAATCATGACGCGGTCACACACAACATCGTATGCCTGGTGAGAGCCCCGATAACTTTCGGCTGGGGACATGGCTAACCTCATTATGAGCGTGGGATCAAGGGCAACAGGATATGCGACGGGTACTGGCCGGTGTGCAGGACGGTCTGGTGGGCGACTTGCATCTGCGTGCCGAAGCCGACCGGGTCCGTGGTGTTCAGGTTGCGGTCGAAGCGCGGGAAGTTGGACGACGCAATCTCCAGCCGCAGGCGGTGGCCGACCCGGAACAGGTTGCTTGTCGGCGCGAGTTGGATGCGATATTCCGTCACCTCGCCCGGCTCCAGGAACTCGACCCGTTCCAGGCTGGCCCGGTGCCGCGCCCTCAGGATACCTTCCGCCAGGTGGATGGCCTTGCCGTCGGGGTAGACGTCCACCAGCTTGGCCGTGAAGTCGGTATCGCGGGCGCTCGACGCGGCGTAGAGCACGACTTCCAGCGGCCCCGTCACTTCCAGGTCCGTTTCCAGAACGCGACTCGTGTAGACCAGGACATCATCGCGGCGTTCGAGGGGGCGCTGGTCCAGCGGGCCGGGGAAAATCTGGTCCTGGGCGAACTTCATCAGCGTCCACGTCGAGTTGTTGCCGCCCAGCGTCGGGACCGGGTTCTGCGGGTCGTAGTCGTAGCGGTCGGCTGGCTCCGCGCCCGGCGGCTCCGGGTCCAGCGTTCCGTCGCCGTAGAGGGTGTTGGCGTGGCCGCCGCTGTGCAGGTAGAAGGGCGTCCACTGGGTGCGCGCCAGCGGCCACTCGCGCTCGAAGCGCCACTCGTTGGCGCCCATGACGAACAGCCGGATGGGCGGCTCGTCCATGATACCCGTGTCTATCCCCTTGAGCCAGTAGTCAAACCAGCGCAAGTCCTCGATCTTGAGGTCCACGTAGCCTTGAGGGCCAAAGTCGAGGTCGCCCAGCTTGGAGCTTTCAGGGATGTGGTGCGTCCAGGGGATGCAGTAGATTTTCTGGTTGTGGCGGGCGCGGTCGGAGTAGCCCCGCTCGCGCAGGCCGTTGAACATGCGGAACGCCGAGGCGGTGTAGGGGTCGTACCAGGCGGCCTGCTGGTAGACCGGCACATCAATCTCGTGCAGCTTCGCCTCGGTGTTGATGGCCCGCCAGTAGTCGTCGTAGACGCCATGCTCGAACCAGTCGCGGTAGAAGGGGATGGGCCGGCCAATCACCTCCTCGTCAATCGTCACCAGGGGCAGGTGGCGGTAGGTGCGCTGGTTGCCGAAGATGTGTGTCGCGCCGAGTTGGGTAAAGGCGACGGCGGTGTGGAAGGTCAGCGCGGCGGCCATGGTCAGCGCCCACTGGACCGCCCCACCGATGCGGTGGCAGTCGCCAAAGTAGTCGCCCATGATGACCTGCGGCGCGAGGGCGGTCAGGTAGGGGCTGCGGTAGGGCGCGAGCTGCCACTGGACGATGCCGCCATACGAACGCCCGCTCATGCCAATCTTGCCGTCGCACCAGGGTTGGTGGGCAATCCACTCCAGGGCGTCGTGGCCGTCCGGCCCGTCGTCGTGGTAGGCGTAGAACACGCCCTCGGACTCGAACTTGCCCCGGTCGTCCTGGATGACCACGGCATAGCCGCGCCGCGCCCACCAGCACGCCCACTCGATGTGCGGCCCGTGCGTCGTCTCATAGGGCGTGCGCAGGAAGATGACCGGCCAGCGGCCCCCGCCGCGCGGCAGGTAGACGTCGGTGGACAGTTTCACCCCGTCGCGGACGGGACACTTGAGGTCGTAGAGGAAGCGGATGTCGTGGATGGGCTGGGAGCCGGTGTCGGGCATGGTCTTTCCTCACGCTCTGTTCGCGTGTATAATTTCCACTACAGCCAGTCAGATGAGAGATGCTTATGCAAAGTGCGACTGAAAAGGATTATAGTAAACTTATTCGAACAATCTCTAGTGAGTTGGATATGCGACAACTCGCCATTCTGGCAAAGCTCACCCCGCAACGGCGTCTAGAAATGATGTTCGAGCTATGCGACTTCGCCCACGATCTGGTCATCGCCTCAGAACGTCAGCGCAAGCCAGTTATTTCCGAGGAAGAACTCTATCAGCGCGTCAAGGCACGGATTCAGCTATCCTATGACTCTTAAAACACTCCGCTAACAATCCTGGCGCCCATCTGAATAGATCAGCCCCCCTCGCCACCGCTCTCCGCGGCCTGCCTTACTACTTCGTTAATTCTCCTACGTTGAGGTCAAGGATCGCTGCGCTAATGCGGGGCAACGCGACATCCGAAAACAAGGCTCGCTGGTCGGCTGGCAGCTCAACAGCTCCCAGGATAAACACCACTCTGTAGAGCCGATACAACATGGATAGACGGTAGTCATACAGAGCATCATCAAAGCTATAGCCGAGCACCCCTTTATCGATAAGGATCGAATGATACATCTGGAGAAGATTTAGCTCCCATGCCTTTCGCGACTCGGGTTCGACGCTGTTGACCAGGAAGTGGGCGACGTCATACGCCCCCCGATAGCGACCAATCATCTGCCAATCGACGACGGCGATCAGACGATCACTCCCGTCGGTCGCGAAGAACAAGTTGTCGGGGTTATAGTCGAGGTGAACGAGCGTCACCGGCGGCTCCGTCAGCCGCTGCATGAGCCAGCCGAAATGCGACCCCAACCGCTCGCCAATGGATGTCAGTGCGCTTTGGAGTTTGGCCCCCTGCAGGTGCACGAACGCACTCCATATCTGCGAATAGGTCTCCTCGGTCCGACGAATCGCGACCTCACTCGGTTGGTTTAACCAGTCCATCCCGGTCAATTCTGGGTTGTCCCACCACGTTGCATGAAACGTGGCGATAGCAGCCACAGCCGATTCGACTTGTGTGAGCGAGCAACCCGCCATGCTATCACCGTTACGCGCCGGAGCGAGGTCCTCAAGCAACAGAACGCACAGTCCCGTTTCGGGGTCGAGAGCGCTGTAGTAGCAGCGAGGCGTACGCAACTCTACCCGATCGGCCAGGCGTTGGTAAAAGTTGACCTCTCGCACATAAAAGCCCAACGTATGGACGCTCGTTCGTATCGACGGATCGGCGGCTGAGAACTTGGCGATCAAGGTCCTCGGCGCGCTAGCCTCCGGTGCATCGAAGTCGAGGGTAACGCGGGCCAGTTGCCCAGTGACCCCCTTGGTCTCTGGTAAGAGGGCGGTGCGGAAGCTCGTCACGTGGGTCGTGGGCGTGATCGTGCCATACGCCTGAAGCGCGCTCGTCAGCCATTCATCGGTCAGGAACTCTGGTCCCTGCGGAATGAGCATCTGGCTTTCTCCTAGATGCGACAGTACCAACGGTGGACCTCAGATCATGAATGTTCGCGTGGCAAGCCCTCGCAGCATCCCGCTCTTGTAGACATGAACCACAGTATCGAGTTGGTCGTACACCGAGCTTTGTCAGGTCAAGTAGTAGCTATTACAAGGCCCCAATCATAGTTAGAGGGCTTCTTGCGACTTCTCTCGGCCTACCCCAGATGTACCTTCCCTTCTCTCATATCCCGCCACACTAGGTCCGGGGCGCGCTCGGCGGGCGGACCGTAGCCGCCGCCGCCACACGTCCGATAGCTGACCACATCCCCCGGCTCCAGTTCCACCGTCGTCTTGGACGAGAGACGGCGCTCGCCCGGCGTGCCGGGGTTCAGGATATACTCGGCCGGGCGGCCCGGCTCACCGCCGAACAGCCCATGTGGCCCCGCGCGGTCGCGGTCGGCCAGGATGGTGAAGGTGGCCTCGTGGTCGGGGAACAGGTAGTCGCGCCGCAGCCCCAGCCCGCCGCGAAACTTCCCCGCGCCCGCCGAGTCCTCCACCAACTCGTAGCGCACAATCCGCACTGGGTAGCCCGCCTCCGTCTCCTCGACCGGCGCGTTCTCGGTGTTCTGGCCGTGGGTCTGGACGGCGTCGGGGCCGTCGCTCGCCGACCGCCCGCCGTAGCCCCCGGCCAGCGTCTCCAGGAAACAGTAGTATTCGCCGCTGCGCGGGTCAATGCCGCCGAAGCCAGCGTGGCAGATCATCGCCTTCGTGCCAGCGGGGATGCGGTCGGGCAGGGCGGGCGCGAGCGCCTTGAAGATGAGGTCCGTCAGGCGGAGGTTGGTTTCCCAGCCGCCGACAACCGGCGCGGGCGGGGCGCTGTTGACGACTGTGCCGGCCGGGGCGACGACGCGCACCAGACGGTAGAAGCCGGCGTTGGTCGGCACGTCCGGGTCCATGAGGCACTTGAGAGCGTAGGCGCAAGCCGAGTAGGTCTGGGCATAGGTGGCGTTGACCGGGGCGCGGCGTTGGGCATCCGAGCCAGTCAGGTCGAACAGCACGCCCTCGTCGTCAATGACGACCCGCACGCACAGGCGCACAGGCCGGTCGGTGTAGCCGTCGGTGTCGAGCGTTCCCTCGGCGGTGTAGACGCCACGGGGCAGCTTCAGGAGTTCGGCGCGGGCGCGGCGTTCGGTGTACTCGATTAGCTCGTCCATGAAGCCCTGGAGGGTGACCGCGCCGTAGCGGGCGACGAGGCCCGTCAGCCGCCGGAGGCCGGTCAGGTTGGCCGCCACCTGGGCGCGGAAGTCGCCCGCCGTCTCGCGCTTGGAGCGGATCTGGGACAGCACCAGGCGGAAGACATCGTCTACCATCTGGCCGCCGCGTACCAGCCGCGCGGGCGGGATGATGACGCCCTCCTGGAACACCTCGCGGAACGCTCCGACACTGGCCGGCGCGCCGCCGCCCACATCCACATGGTGGGCGAGGCTGGCGACGTAGCCGAGGAGTGCTGAGTCGGGTAATCGTAAATCGTCAATCGTATATCGTATATCGTAAACAGGGGCGATGATGGTGATGTCGTTGAGGTGGACGCCGCCGAGGTACGGGTCGTTGGCGATGAGCATGTCGCCCGGCGCCAGGTTGTCGGGGCCGTAGGCGCGGACGACGCGCGGCACCTGCTCCACCAGCGACCCCAGGTGGTTGGGCTGGGCGAATGCCTGGGCGATGGGACGCAGGTCGCGGTCGAAGAAGGCGCACGAGAAGTCCGAGCGCGTCTTGATATTGGTCGAGTAGGCGCTGCGCTTGAGGGCGAGCGCCATCTCTTCCGTCAACTCGGTCAGCGCGTGGCGCAGAACCTCAAATTGCACCTGGTCAAGGTTTGACATTCAACTGTCTCGGATGGCGTCCTTGTGTTCGTGGATCCACTGGCGGAGGTAGTCCACCGATTGTTGGTCAATGGTGTAGTAGATCGAGATGACAGGCATCGTCGGCTGGAGGGCCAGCACGCGCTCCAGGCAGGCCCGCGTCACCACCAGGGCGTCGGCCTTGTCCATCACCGAGCGCAGGCGCCCTCGGTCCTCCACCAGCGTCGGCAGCAGCGTGGCGGACGGGTGATAGGTGTGGACGGTGTGCAGCAGGTTATGGATGGTGGTTTCGAACTCGCACACCAGGCCAATCATCATCACTTCGAGGCGCGCGATGCGTAGCAGGCTCTCATGGGAAGGCTGGGCGTTGACGCCGATGACCTTCTCGCGCGGCGTCCCCTTCATGGCCCGGCTCACTTCTGCCAGATGGTAGAACGTCGTCGTGACCAGGTCGAAGTCAGCCGCGACTTGCTCTGGCTCCTCCAGCACGCGGGCCAGCAGCACCCCTTCGAGCGCGTGGCCGACCATGACACTTAGCTGCGCGCCCATCTCGTCGGTGTCCTGGGTATTGTCCTCGACAAAGGCGACGCGCAGGCGGCTCCGCCCGTAGACACGCTCGACGCTGCGTCCCAGTTCCTGGCCGACGACCGCCCGCGTCACCCCGCGCGTCTGAGCCTCACGCACCAGGCTGTCCACCTGGGCCTGCCAGCGGGCGCTCAGGACACCGGCCACTGCGCCGTCCCGTGGGCGGACAAAGGCGCCGCGCCCCTGCGTCACATCCAGATAGCCGTCGCGCTCCAGGCTCTGATAAGCGCGCACGACGGTATTCTTGTTGACGCCCAGTTCCTGGGCCAACTCGCGGACGGTGGGCAACTGAGCGCCGGCCGTATACTCGCCGCTGAGGATACGGCTTTCCACTAGACGCGCGATGTCGGCGGCTGTCAGTGGCCCAGGTGAGGATTGTACCAGGGACAATTTTTGCATACCGCGAACAGCACCCCCTAAAGATGGGGCTGATTATAGTAGACCGCCGAAAAAAGTCCAATTTTCGTGGTACGACCTTGACAATGTCCCACGACTCTGGTACAATGGCCCCACTGTGTCCCGCCCGGCCTGTGGAGAGTGTCAATGCGTATCACGGACGTCGAAGTCATCCCCCTGCGTATCCCCGCCCACAATGTACATATCGCCGACGGTATCCAGGACGATGTCATCGTCCGCGTCCACACCGACGAGGGCATCACCGGCGTCGGCGAGGCCGACTCGTCGCCTATGGTGGTCAAGGCCGTCGTGGAAGCCTGGCCGTCGTGGCCGCGCTGCCGAGGTCTGCGCGACATCCTGGTGGGCGAAGACCCGTTGAACGTCGAGATGCTCTGGGAGAAGATGCGGTTCGGCACGCTGTGGCTGGGGCGCAACGGCGTCGCGCAGCAGGCCATCGCCGCCGTGGACATGGCCCTGTGGGACATTGTGGGCAAGGCGCAGAGCAAGCCCGTCCACCAGTTGCTCGGCGGGGCGTACCGCGACCGCATCCGCGTCTACGCCAGCGCCCTGTTCACCGAAGACCCGGCCGAGATGACCGAGGTCGGCCAGAAGTACGTCGGCCAGGGCTTTAGCGCGGTCAAGTTCGGCTGGGGGCCGATGGGGCGCAGCCTGGCGGGCGACGTGAAGCTGGTCGAGACGGCGCGGCGAGCCGTGGGCGACGATGTGGACCTGCTGATTGACGCGGGCTGCCCCTTCAAGGCGCGCGACGCCATCCAGCGTGTCCACGCCTTCGCCGAGTACCGGCCCTTCTGGTTCGAGGAGGCGCTGGAAGGCGACGACCTCGATGGCTTCCGGCGGCTGTCGCGGGCGGCGGGTGACATTCGCATCGCCACAGGCGAGCAGGAGAGCGCCCTACCCGCCTTTGAGGCGCTGATTACCGAGGGCGAGGTGGACGTCATTCAGCCGGACGTGTCGCGGGCGGGCGGACCGACCGAGTGCCGCCGCATCGCCCAGATGGCCTACCGCCACCACCGCCTGTGTGTTTTCCACGCCTGGAAGTCGGGCATCCTCGTCGCCGCCACGCTCCACCTGGCGGCTATCACGCCAGACATTCCCTTTGTCGAATATACCGTGTCCGAGTCGCCGCTGCGCCGCGAGCTGGCCCATGTCGCCACCACGCTCAAGGACGGCGTCGCCACTATTCCGCAAGCGCCCGGCCTCGGCGTCGAATTGAACGAGGAAATAGTCGCGCGCTATCGGATGGACCGCTAAGACGAGCCGATTGACAACCGACACCGCCCGTGCTAACATCAGGCCCCCGACTCACCTGAGTCCTTGACATCGCAGGAGGAGACTAATGGAAGACCCGACCGTTCAGCCCACGAACCCCGAGCCAAGCCGTAAATCGCGTGTCTCCCGCCGTGACTTCCTGAAGGGCGCGGCCACTGTCGTCGTCGGCAGTGTCGTCGCCGCCTGTGCGCCTCAGGCCGCGGCCCCGACCCAGGCTCCCGCCCAGTCGCCCACGCAAGCGCCCGCCGCTCAGAAGCCGGCCGAGCAGAAGCCAGCCGAGCAACCCAAGCCGGCCGCCACGTCCGCCCCGGCCGCCAAGGCTGGCCCCAAGTCCGGCGGCAAGCT
>JAHCIP010000006.1 GCA_026129165.1 Anaerolineae bacterium | reverse complement strand
CCCGTCCGCCTCGGCCTGGCCATGCTCGTCATGGCGCTGCTGCTCGTAGCGGTGATGGCGGACCGTGTTGGCGCGCCCGTCGTGCGGCGCGATCTCTACCCCCGCCTGTTACTTGGGCTGACCGTCGCCTCCTATCTGCTCATCCTGACCGGCGCCCTGGTCGTCAGCCGCAACGTAGGGGCGACCCTGCCGGAGGTGGTGCGGAGCGTGCATCAGGTGTCCATGATCGGCATGGGCGTCCTGCTGGCTGTTCTCGTCGGGAGCACCTACCGGCTGCGAAGCGGCACGCGCCTCGTACCGGGGATGGTGGGCGTCGGAAGCCTGTTCGTGCTCCAGGCCGTCTTTGGCCTGGGCTTCCTGTGGCTGGGTGTCCCCCTGGCCTTGCGCGTGGCTCATCTGGCTTTCGGCGTTATGGTTTGGGGGGGACTGGTCGTCCTGACTATGCTGGCCTACGCCACGCCGGTCTCGCGGCGTGAGGTCAAGGTCGCGCGCAAAGCGGCGGTTGAGGCTATCCCGACGACGAGTCTCAAGACGACCATCAGCGCCTATGTCGCCCTGGCAAAACCCCGCGTCATCAGCCTGCTGCTCCTGACGACCTGGGCTGCCATGTGGATTGCCTCGCCGACGCCGCCCTCGCTGGCTCTGGTCTTCTGGACCCTGCTCGGTGGCGCGCTGGCCGCCGGTGGTGCGAATGCCATCAACATGTACTATGACCGCGATATCGACGTGCTGATGGGCCGCACGGCGCGCCGGCCGCTGCCCAGCCACCGCCTCGAACCCTACAAGGCGCTCTGGTTTGGCGTCGCCCTCGGCGTCCTGTCCTTCGTCAGCCTGACCGTCTTCGTCAACCTGCTGAGTGCGGTTCTGGCCCTGGCCGGGCTGCTGTTCTATGTCTTTATCTACACCGCCTGGCTCAAGAGGACCTCGACCCAGAACATCGTCATTGGCGGTGCGGCAGGCGCGGTCCCGCCCCTGGTCGGCTGGGCGGCTGTCACCGGCCAACTGTCACTCATCCCGGTTTACCTGTTCATCATCGTCTTTTTCTGGACACCGCCGCACTTCTGGGCGCTGGCCCTGGTGCGCCAGGGTGACTACTCGCGGGCCGGCGTGCCCATGCTGCCCTGTGTCGTGGGCGAGCGCGAGACGTACAAGCAGATTCTCATTTACTCCGTCGTCCTGGTCGCCCTGTCGGTGGTCTTTGGCCCGCTGAGTGGGATGGGCAGCATCTACCTGGCGCTGGCCCTGCTCCTCGGCGGCATCTTTATCTGGGACGCGGTCAAGCTGGCCCAGCAGGGCGGCGCCGCCCCCGCCTGGAAGCTCTACAAGTACTCGCTGCTCTACCTCGCGCTGCTCTTCGTCGCCATGATGCTGGATCATTCGCTGGCCGGTAGCCTGCCGGCCTCGCTGACCGCCTTCCTCCGACCGTAGGAGACCCTATGTCTCATGAAACCAATGGCTCGCACAGCGCCGAGCACGAGCATATCCACCTGCCGCCGCCGAGCTTTGCGCCCTTCCTGGTCAGTCTTGGACTGGCGATCATCTTCCTCGGCCTGCCGTTCACCATTATCCTCAGCGTGTTAGGCGCGGTGATGTTCTTCGCCGGCCTCGGCCTCTGGCTGGCGCAGGACGTGCATACCTTCCAGGCCCAGGATGATTGGCAGTAGCGAGCTAGCAGAGGAAATGGGAATGCAAAAGCGGATGACGCGGACGGTGCGAGTCCAGCCCCGGCCAGGGCGGTTCAACAATGCCACTCTCGGCCTGGGGGCGGTTCTCCTGGTCGAGATGCTGTTTTTCGTCAGCCTCTTCTTTGGCTATCTGTATCTCAAAGAGGGGGACCGCATCTGGTTGCCCGCTGGCGTGAGCCTGCCCGACCGGACCATTGCTACCGTCAATGTGGGCCTCCTGCTGGCGGGCTGCGTGACCCATGCCTACGCCTCGTGGGCCATTGGTCGCGACAAGCGTAATGGGCTGTGGTGGGGGCTGGTGCTGACGTTCCTGCTCGGCTTTGCCTTCATGATGGGCCAGGTCTTCGAGTTTGGCCGCCTGGGCTTCTCGCCCTCGGACGGCGCGTATGGCTCGAACTTCTACATGCTGCGCATGGCCCACGGGCTGCACGTCCTCGGCGGCATGGTGCTGCAACTTGTCGTCCTGTACCGCGCCCACCTGGGCCAGTTTAACACGCGCCGTCACCTGCTCGTGACCGCCTCGGCGCTGTACTGGTACTTTGTTGCGCTACTGTGGATTCCTCTGTACTTTATGCTGTACTTTTAAATCCTGGAAGAAGCTACACGAAACTGGATGGAACTTGATCAAGATAGCTACTTCCTCCTCTCTTTAGGAGCTTGACTATGCCAGAGCGCCTGCGCGTCTCCACCGGCACGCCTTGGGAAGCCAAAGTTGGCTACTCGCGGGCCATTCGCGTTGGCAATATGGTTTGGACCGCCGGGACCACCGCGACTGACGACACGGGCCAGGTTGTCGGCCTTGGCGACGCCTATGCCCAAATGCGCCACTGCCTGCGCCGTATCGAGGCGGCGCTGGCGCAAGCCGGGGCGAGGCTGGAAGATGTCGTGCGCGTCGAAATCTTTGTCACCGACATCAGCCGCTGGGAAGATATTGGCCGCGCCCACGCCGAGGTGTTCGGGGCCATCCGCCCCGTCAACTTCATGGTCGAAGTGGCGAAGCTGGTGGACCCGGCCATGCTGGTAGAGGTGGCCGTGACGGCGGTCATTGACGAGGACCAGGGGTGAGGCGGACGGCGTCGAGAAATCTTGCGACTGTCATGCTGAGCGAAGCGAAGCATCTCCTATGCGAGTATCGTCAGTGCAGACCCTTCGCTTCGCTCAGGGTGACAGTTTTTATCGCTTGTGTCCACGCCGCCTGGCTGTTTCTGACTGGCTGTACGGCCGCCACCCCCGGCGCGCTCGCCACGCCCTACCCCACGCTCTCCCGCCCCTTGCCAACACTGACACCCGGTCCGCTCCACCTAGCTGAGTTCGCTCCCATCGAGCGCCCGTCCGCCAGCCGAGGTATGGAGCGCTACACGGCGCTGTGCGAAAGCTGCCACGGCGAGACGGGGCGCGGGGATACTGCACTGGCCCGCACCCTCTCACCACGCCCCGCCAACTTCCACGACCTGGAGTTCCTGCGCCGGCGCACCCCTTCCAGTCTGTACCATTCCATCAGCAAGGGCGTCCTCGGCACAGGCATGTTGGCCTATGAAGGCCAACTCAGCGAGGCGCAGCGCTGGGATGTGCTGGCCTACCTGTGGACGTTCCACAGGCAATCCGATGAGTTGGCGGCTGGCCAAAGCCTGTACGCTCAGCACTGCGCGGCGTGTCATGGGGCCAACGGCGCAGGCGGCTTGGCCTCCCCCCTGGCTAACCCTTCCCTGCTGGCTGGCCGCACCGGCTACGGCATGTTCAACGCGCTCAGCGGCGGCCTGCCCGCCACGCCTAACCATGAGTGGAGCACGATGAGCGAGGCCGACCGCTGGGCGATAGTCGAATATGTTTGGACGTTTATGTTTGGGAAAGAATAGGGATGTTTCGGCAGAATTAACAGAATAGGCCCTGTCCTTACAAGGGCCTATTCTGTTAATTCTGTCAAGAACGTTCGCTTACCAGGCGTAGGCTTCGGGGGCGGGGCCGCCGGGGCCGGGGAAGATTTCGTCTAGCCGCTTCATCTGGTCGGCCGACAACTGGATGTCCAGGGCACGTAGCGAGCCGTCTAACTGGTCCTGGGTGCGGGGGCCGATAATCGGGGCGGTGACGACCGGGTTCGCCAACAGCCAAGCCAGCGCCACATCGGCCGGCTGCTCGCCTAGGTCGCGGCAGAACCCTGCGTACGCTTCCAACTGGGCGCGCTGCTTTTCCACGCGCTTCTGGAGGTTCTCGTTGGCGCGGCGGCCCTCGGTCGCCTTCTGGAGCGCGCCGCCGAGCAGACCACCGGCCAGCGGGCTCCACGGAATCAACCCCAGGCCATACGCCTGGCAGACCGGAATGACCTCTAGCTCCACGGTCCGTGCGGCCAGGTTATAGAGGCTCTGCTCCGAGACCAGGCCCATGAAACCGCGCTGGCGGGCTGCCTCGTTGGCCTGGACAATGTGCCAGCCGGCGAAGTTGCTCGACCCGACGTAGAGAACCTTGCCCTGCTGGACCAACAACTCCATGGCCTGCCAGATTTCCTCCCACGGCGTGTCACGGTCAATGTGGTGCATCTGGTACATGTCAATGTGGTCGGTCTGCAAGCGGCGCAGGCTGGCCTCACAGGCGCGGCGAATGTGAAGCGCCGACAGCTTACCCTCGTTGGGCCACTGGCCCATCGCGCCATATACCTTGGTCGCCAGGACGACCTTCTCGCGTCGGCCACCGCCTTGCGCCCACCAGCGGCCAATGATTTCCTCGGTCGTACCAGGACCGAGGTGGCCGCCGTAGCGGTTGGCCGTGTCAAAGAAGTTGATGCCGTGGTCCAGCGCGCGGTCCATCAGGGAATACGAGTCGGGTTCGCTCGTCTGCGGCCCGAAGTTCATCGTCCCCAGGCAGAGCCGGCTCACGCGCAGCCCGGTCCGCCCCAATTTGACGTACTGCATAGTTCAGCTCCTATTTGCCTTGACCCATTTGGGATGTGTATAATCACGCCGCAAGAATAATGCCGCGTTGCTAAGAGGATAACATGGGCCAGTTGATCACGGCTTACGCCATAATGTGTTTATCGTGCGCCCAGATGGGGAGGCACACGGTCCGGAATGCAGCCATGCTGGAGAGGGCTGGGGACAGCGCTGGTGGAGCGCGGGCTGCGCGGGCCAGTCGCCCTGGTCACAGATACCGAGGTCGGGCCGCGCCACGCCCAGGTCGCCCTGGGCAGCCTGGCAGATGGTGGCCTGACGGCTCACCTCGTCACCCTGCCAGCGGGCGAGGCCGCTAAAACCCTCGACACTGTCCGTCTGGCCTATGACGCCCTGCTGGAGGCTCGCCTGGGCCGCGACACCACGATTGTGGCGCTCGGCGGTGGGGTCATCGGCGACATGGTTGGCTTTGTCGCCGCCACCTACCTGCGCGGGGTCGCCTTTGTCCAGGCTCCGACAACGCTGTTGAGCATGGTGGATGCGTCGGTCGGCGGCAAAGTGGCGGTGGACATGCCCCAGGGCAAGAACCTCATCGGCGCGTTCAAGACGCCACGCCTGGTCCTGGCCGACCTCGACACCCTGGCGACGCTGCCCCCGGCCGAGTCTGCTTCTGGCATGGCCGAGGTAATTAAAGCCGGGGTGATAGATGATCCTGACCTGTTCGAGCATCTTGAACGCGGGAGCGCCGAGCCGCTGGCCTGGACCATCACCCGCGCCATCGAGGTCAAGCAGCGCGTGGTCGAGGCCGACCCCTACGAGCAGGGCCGGCGCGCCGTCCTCAACCTGGGCCACACCTTTGGCCACGCCATCGAACATGTCAGCCAGTACCGCCTGCGCCACGGCGAGTGCGTCGCGGTGGGTATGGTGGCGGCGGCGCGGCTGGCCGCCAGCCTGGGCTACGCCACACCCGACCTGGAAACGCGCCTGCGCGCCTGCCTGGCCCGCTTTAGGTTGCCCACTGCCGCGCCTGGTTTTGCTGTGGACCAGGTCTATGACGCCATGTTCCAGGATAAGAAGAAGGCGGGCGGCAAGCTGCGCTTTATCCTTCCCCGCGCCATGGGCGACGTGGTTATTGTCGGCGACATCCCGGCTGAGGCGGTGAAGGCTGCGATCCAGGCGGTGATAGGAGACCCTTCATGAAAATCCTCGTCCTCCACGGCCCCAATCTCAACCTGCTCGGCACGCGCGAGCCAGGCGTCTACGGCCAGACGACGCTGCCGCAGATCAACGCTGGCATGCTGGAAGCGCGCGCCGCCGAAGCCGATGTCGAACTGCGGATTGCCCAGTCCAATCACGAAGGTGTGCTAATTGACACGCTGCACGACGCGCGCGGCTGGGCGGATGCCGTCCTCATCAATCCGGGCGCGTTTACCCACTATTCTTACGCCCTGCGCGACGCCATCGCAGCCGTCGGCCTGCCGACCGTCGAGGTCCACCTGTCCAATGTCCACGCCCGCGAGTCGTTCCGCCATGCGTCGGTCCTCGCGCCTGTCTGCGTGGGTCAGATTCTCGGCTTCGGCCCGCTGTCCTATCTCCTCGGCCTGGAAGCGCTGTTGCGACGGCAGTAGAAACTTCCATTTTTGGCGGAGATTACACTATGACCCGCTGGTTGACCCTGTGCGCTGTCGTTGGCCTGCTGATGCTCGGCGTGGGCGCGGCCCGCCCGGCCGCCGCTGACGGCCCCCTGGCCCTCGCGTTTTACTACGCCTGGTTTGACGAGAACTCCTGGACCCCCGACCGTGTCCCCGATATGCCCACCCCGAAGTATGCGTCACGCGACCATGGGACGATTGAACGTCATGTAGACCAGGCCAAAGGTGCTGGCCTGGACGCCCTGATCCAGAGTTGGTGGGGGCCTAATAACCCTACCGATGACAACCTGCGCACGCTACTCGATGTCTCGCGGGCTAAGGGCTTTCGCGCGGCGGTAGACTTCGAGGTGAACTCGCCCTTCTATGGCGGCAACCGAGGCGCCATCGTCAATGGTCTGCGCTATCTCATCCAGACCCATACCGGCCATCCGGCCTACTTGAAGTGGAACGGCAAGCCCGTCATCTTCTTCTGGCGGCAGAACATGCTCTCGGTGGGAGACTGGTCAGCCATCCGACGCGAGGTAGACCCCAACCACACCACGCTCTGGATTGCCGAGGGCGTAGATAGCGGTTTCCTGGCCGAGTTCGACGGACACCACCTGTACTCGGTCGCCTGGGACGCCAACCCCGCCGCGCAACTGGTCAAATGGGGCAACAACGTGCGCAGCGCCGCCCAGCGGTGGGGCGACAAGTTGTGGGTGGCGACGGTGATGCCGGGCTATGACGATACGTGGCTGACGGAGCGTGGCGGCAGCCGCTTCAAGCGCGACCGCGCCAACGGGCAGTATCTGCGTGAAACGTTCCGGGGCGCGGCGGAGAGTGGCGCGAACTGGGTGATCCTGACCTCGTTTAACGAGTGGCCGGAAGGCACATATATCGAGCCGAGCGAGCAGTACGGTGACTTCTATCTGAAGCTGACCGGCGAGTTGGTCCGCGCCTGGAAGGCCGGGACGCCCCCCCCACCCCCACCTGTTCAGGGGCCTCCAGTGGTGGCCGACCCCAGCGGCTTGTCAAGCATCCTACTTCAGCAAGGCCAGGCGAAACAGGTCATCCAGTTCAACCCTGGCGCGGCGCTCCAAAAACGGGTCTTCGCCGACGGCTTCGTCCCCAACTCGTCGGAGTTTGGACTGGACTTTGAGGGCGTGAGCTACACGGCGCAGCGGGCCGAGAACCTCGGTAATGGCGTGGTGCGGGTGTACTACGTTCCCGTGGGCGACTGGGGCAATGTGCGCTTTGTCGAGCGCGGCACGGGGGGTGGCCTGGCGGGCGCGCTGCTCGGCGAGGCCGAGCGCAAGCAGGTCATCCAGTTCAACCCCGGCGCGGCGCTCCAGAAGCGGGTCTTCGCCGATGGCTTTGTGCCAAACTCGTCTGAGTTCAGCGTAGATCAGGGCGGGGCAACTTACGCGGCCCAGCGAGCCGAAAACCTGGCGACCGGCGCGGTGCGGGTGTACTACGTGCGCGTCGGCGACTGGGGTAATGTGCGAGTGGTGAATCGGTAAGGAAGTGTACTACCCATCGCTCCCCTGGTGGATAAGCGCTCATTCGTTTAGGGGTCTATTATCCCCCTTTTAGTGGATTGACTCGAAATTGGGGCGGTGTCCTCTTGACACCGCCCCCTCTCTCTTGTATAATGCTAAACGTGTGTTCAGGCGTCGCCAGCAGGAGTGGACGGGCGGCGCGGAGCACGGGGAGGCTGTATGGTTGTTCGATTGTATCCACAGGTCCCGTGTCTGAAAGATAGTCATTGGCTGAACAGCCAGACTAATATGCGACTCTACGCGCCACCTCTGCCGCTGAGGCTGCCTCAGCGGGTTACAGGGCCAGCGCGTAGATGCACCTACGCGCTTTTTGGTGGGCGCGGAAGGAGGCAAGACGTGCGAGGTTTAGTCCCGGCGGACGCAATGGATAACTTGCGCCATCAGTGTCAAGAGTCGTGGCTCACGAAGGGCATAGCGGGAGGCTCGAGCTTCTATTGTCTCTCCATGCCCCACATTACCAACCCTATCACTGCCACGCGCCGGAGACCCCAGGCGTAGCCTTCGCTTCCGCGATGACCTCCCTGGCGCGTGGCCCCATCGGCAACGCGCTTTTTTTATCACCAGGGAGGTGCCTTATGACTGCTCGCGTGTTCGGGTATGTGTGCAGGACCTGCGGGACCGTGGTGACCGAGTTGACCCGCGAGGGCCGCTGCCCGGTGTGCGTGTTCTACGGGCACGACGGCTGGCTGGTCGAGGTGGACGACCGCGCGGTGGTGATGCCGTGGGTGGTGGAGCGCTCCATCCAGGAGCCGCTCCCCTCCTCCAGGCGCAGGGTCCGCCGCCCGGCGTCCGTCGAACCGAAGACGGGGACTCGTCCCTCACTCCTCGCGCTGTTGAGGGGTAAGATACGCTAGACAGGGACATCATATGGTTGCAACGCAGTCCACGCCATATGATGTCCCTCGGCTAGAAGAAAACAGATAGGGCGCGGACTTGACAACCGTAACGGCTTGTGTTATAATGCCAGTCCATAGGGACACGTAAGGAAGACAGCGAGTGCGCGAAGGCTACCACCTCCAGACCCTTAATAGAGTGACCGTCTTGGCCGCCGTCGTGGTCTGGCGTGGCGCGTCTGAGCGTCCCCACTTCCAGCGGACCCCTGCCGACGGAGGGCGAGTGGCATAACGCCGACTCAAGCCTCAGTCCCCTCCGGCGGCGTGACCAACACTGGCTCACGCCGTCTTGTTTGTGAAGATGTCCCCGTAGCTCAGTGGAAGAGCGTTGGGTTGCGGACCCAAAGGCCGTAGGTTCGAGTCCTACCGGGGATGCCTGATTTAGCCCCCATAGCTCAGTGGAAGAGCGCTGGCCTCCGGAGCCAAAGGCGTAGGTTCGAGTCCTACTGGGGGTACAGCCAGTAATCATCAGTCATTAGTTGTTAATGATTGAACACTAATGACTGAAGGTATATGCTCGCGGACCGGCCCAGGTGGCGGAACTGGCAGACGCGCTACGTTCAGGGCGTAGTTCCCGTACGGGAGTGAAGGTTCAAATCCTTTCCTGGGCACTGGGGAATAATTAAGAATTGGGTACGCGGACGTGGCGGAATTGGCAGACGCGCTAGGTTGAGGGCCTAGTGGTCGAAAGGCCGTGGAGGTTCAAGTCCTCTCGTCCGCACCTTAACAACGGATGGCGTTTCATAAATACAGGGTAAGACGGTGGAAGAGATGCCGTCGCTGGGCCACTGGCCCAGAGGAACTTCCCGACTCCTCGTTCCGCACCCGCGGGACAGGCCACCCGCTGAAACAGCAAGGCGGGGCGGCGTGGGGGCAACCCCACGGCGACGCAAGGCGACAACAGAGAGTAGACCCGCCACGGGGCGCAAGCCGCGGGGTGAGGGGTGAAAGGGTAGGGTAAGAGCCTACCAGCGTTCACTGTAAGGTGGGCGGCTAGGTGACTGCGCTGGCTGAGGGGGAGTAAGGCGGGTGGGGCGGGCCATGCGGTTCGCTCCCGTCGCAGCAGCGTCGGTGAGGGTGGGTTACACCCACCAGGCTAGACGCGGCCACCCCGGCTCGGGGTGAGACAGATGACGGCTCACACAGAATCGGGGGTATGTCTCTTCTCCGCTCTCACCGGCCCCTGTAGCTCAGAGGAAGAGCAGCTGCCTTCTAAGCAGCCGGTCGGGGGTTCGAATCCCTCCAGGGGTACTCGACCCTCTGCCCCCGTAGCTCAAATGGAAGAGCAAGCCCGTCCTAAGGGTGAGGTTGGGGGTTCGAGTCCCTCCGGGGGTACTGGCGGGTGTCGAAGCCACCGAAGTCGACACATCGCGATGTAAGAAACGCCAGAGAGAGGCATCCCAAAGATGCCAGTACTGCGGGGTAGAGCAGAGGCAGCTCGTCAGGCTCATAACCTGAAGGTCATGGGTTCGAGTCCCATCCCCGCGACTAAACCTCCGTAGCTCAATTGGCAGAGCAGGCGGCTCTTAACCGCTTGGTTGTAGGTTCGAGTCCTACCGGGGGTACCAGGGCGCATTCGTCTAGGGGCCCAGGACACGGCCCTCTCAAGGCCGAGACACGGGTTCGAATCCCGTATGCGCTACCTGATGACTGTGACACCCGACGCAGTCATCGTTATTGGGGGATCGTCTAGCGGTAGG
Organism: Anaerolineae bacterium; assembly: GCA_026129165.1. Taxonomy (GTDB): domain Bacteria; phylum Chloroflexota; class Anaerolineae; order Epilineales; family JAHCIE01; genus JAHCIE01. The sequence goes on along the minus strand of JAHCIP010000006.1, from coordinate 41,335 downwards.
ACAGCTGACTCTGGATCAGCCAGCCGAGGTTCGAATCCTCGTCCCCCAGCTCTTGTGTCGAGCGCCCCCGCCAGTCCACGCGCTCAGTTTGCCGAGGTAGCTCAGTAGGTAGAGCACACGACTGAAAATTGTGGTGTCGGCAGTTCGATTCTGCCCCTCGGCACTTGGGAGCACCTCCCCATCGTCTAGAGGCCTAGGACGCGGCCCTTTCAAGGCTGAAACAGGGGTTCGAATCCCCTTGGGGGGACCACGTCCTGGTATACCGATACCGTGGCGTTGTTCCAGTTTTCCGCGGTAGCTCAGTCGGTAGAGCGGTCGGCTGTTAACCGATTGGTCGCAGGTTCGAGTCCTGCCCGCGGAGCCTTAGGCTCCAAGCCTTAACAACATTGCCCTCGCAGAGCAGGTTGGAGTGCTCATCACACTGTCAATGTGAAGATCGCGGGTTCAAGTCCCGTCGAGGGCGCCTGATACCGGAGATTGAAGGGTAGACCGGCCTAACTGGCTCAGTCTTCAGTCTCCAGGACCGCGTGGCGGCCATAGCTTAGTCGGTAGAGCGCCAGGTTGTGGCCCTGGAGGTCGAGGGTTCGAGCCCCTCTGGTCGCCCTGCGGGCGGTTAGCTCAGTTGGTTAGAGCGCAGCGTTGACATCGCTGAGGTCACAAGTTCAAGTCTTGTACCGCCCACACGTCCAGTAGGCAGAATGCAGGTGGCAGTAGGCAGAGAGTTCACAGTCTGCTTTCAGCCTTCCGCCTTCCGCCTTCAGTATAGGCCCAGGTGGCGGAACTGGCAGACGCGCTACGTTCAGGGCGTAGTTCCCGTACGGGAGTGAAGGTTCAAATCCTTTCCTGGGCACTCGTGGGGCTGTAGCTCAGCTGGGAGAGCGCTTCAATGGCATTGAAGAGGTCAGGGGTTCGATTCCCCTCAGCTCCACTGGTCCGCAGTCCCTGATTAACAACCGGAAGTTATGCGGGCGTAGCTCAGCGGTAGAGCGTCTCCTTGCCAAGGAGAAGGTCGTGGGTTCAAATCCCATCACCCGCTCAGGAAGTACTGAGTACTGAGTTATGAGCGCCGAGTACATCGGCAGGTCTTAACTCAGTACTCACAACTCAGCACTCAGTGCTTGGTGTGCCATCGTAGCTCAGTCGGTAGAGCAGCTCACTCGTAATGAGCAGGTCGTCGGTTCAATTCCGACCGATGGCTCCTCCGATTGACGAATGTAAGACTGACGATTGACGATTGATGAGCAGGGGTAATCGAAAATCGTCAATTTGCAATCGTCAATAGAGAAGGGGAGTAGCTCAATTTGGCAGAGCACCCGTCTCCAAAACGGGCGGTTGCAGGTTCGAGTCCTGTCTCCCCTGCCACGCGGGTGTAGCTCAGCGGCAGAGCGTCTGCTTCCCAAGCAGAAAGTCGTGGGTTCAAATCCCATCACCCGCTCACGAGAGTTCTGAGTTGAAAGTGCTGAGTGCTGGGTCACTGAGCATCTCACTCGGCTCTCATAGATCAGTACTCAGTTATTTCTTCGGGGAGTAGCGCAGCATGGTTAGCGCGCAGCGTTCGGGACGCTGAGGTCGGAGGTTCAAATCCTCTCTCCCCGACAGTTGAATTAAGAGGGAAGAATTGGGAAGCAAGAAGGAAGACGTTCTTAACTCCTAATTCATATTTCTTAATTGTTTTGCGGGCGCGTAGTTCAGTTGGTCAGAACGCACGGTTCACATCCGTGAAGTCAGAGGTTCAAGTCCTCTCGCGCCCACCTCTTGACCATCGTATAATGCGGGGTAGAGCAGAGGCAGCTCGTCAGGCTCATAACCTGAAGGTCATGGGTTCGAATCCCATCCCCGCTACTCTGACCCGGCGGGGTAGCTCAGTAGGTAGAGCAAGCGGCTCATAATCGCTGTGTCGGCAGTTCGAGTCTGCCCTCCGCCACCTTAACTCTTCAATACTGGATGGTCGAGCGGGCCGTGCGCGAACCGCCTGTGGGCCATCGTCTTCGGGGCGTAGCGCAGCCTGGTAGCGCACTTGAATGGGGTTCAAGAGGTCGCTGGTTCAAATCCAGTCGCCCCGACCATGCCCATGTAGCTCAGTCGGTAGAGCACACCCTTGGTAAGGGTGAGGTCACCGGTTCAATCCCGGTCATGGGCTTCGTGTTTTCCCTCCCTCTCTCTCTGGGAGAGGGTCGGGATGAGGGTCTTAGCCATATTTGCCGGGGTGGCGGAACTGGCAGACGCGCACGACTCAAACTCGTGTCCCGCAAGGGGTGTGGGTTCGACTCCCACCCTCGGCACCAACACTCGTTAGGGCGACCTGAAACCAGGTCGCCCTGTTTGTTCTTTGCGGCTTCTCTCGCTTCGCTTGAGGAGGCGGGCGCAGTTATGGTATACTTAGCGGCGAGCCATCTCACCAAGGAGTTCCACCATGTCTGACACACTGCTCGTGCGCCAATGGATGACTAAAGACGCCATCACCGTAGACGAGAAAACGCCCCTGCCCCAGGTTCACCAGCTCATGAAACAGCGCCGCATCCGGCGTGTCCCTGTCGTCGACAAGCACGGCCATCTCGTCGGCATTGTGACACGCGGTGATGTCCGCGAAGCCTCCCCCTCCAACGCAACCAGCCTAAGCATCTATGAAGTGCACTATCTCCTGGCCCAACTCACCGTTGACGCCATCATGACCCGCAACCCGAAGACCGTCACCCCCGACACCACCATCAAAGAGGCGGCGCGCATCATGCTCGAAAGCAAGATAAGCGGTCTACCGGTCGTCGAGGGTAGCAAGGTCGTCGGCATCATCACCGAGTCGGACATTTTCCGGGGTCTGATCGAGAGACTATAGGGTTGTGGGCTGCCTCATTCTATTTCTGGACGGTGTGGGACTGGGCGACGACGACCCCTTGTGCAACCCGCTGGCCGCTGCCCCGCTGCCGGCTCTGCGCCGCCTGCTGGATGGGCATTCGCTAACCCAGTCGGCCGCGCATATCGGTCATCAAACAAACACCTGGCTGCAGCCTCTGGATGCCACGCTCGGCGTGCCGGGGCTGCCCCAGAGCGGGACCGGCCAGGCGACGCTGTGGAGTGGCGTCAATGTGGCCGCGCAGCTTGGCCGCCACAGCGGCCCCTATGCCCCGCCGCTGGCCCGCGACATCCTCCAGCAGGTCAATCTGTTTAAGGTTGTGCAGACCCGATTCCACCGGGGCGGCGCGGCCTTCGCCAACGCCTTTCCGCCGCGCTACCTGGACCGCCTGGCGCGCGGCACGGCGAGGCAGTCTGTGACCTCCCTGGCGGCCCATCTGGGCGGGGTGCTCTTCCGGGGGCATCACGAACTGGCGCACGGCCAGGCCCTATCAGCCTTTGTGACCAATGAGATGTGGGAGAGCCGCCTCGGTGTGCCGGGCCTGCCCGTCATTACCGCGCGAGAGGCGGGCATCCACCTTGCGCGTCTGACCCAGGCCTACGCTCTGACCGTCTTCGAGTACTTTGCCACGGACATGGCCGGCCACCGCGCCGAGCCTGACATGGCTGACGATGTGCTGGCCCGGCTGGACGGTCTACTCGATGGTCTGGTGGCAACTCTCGATCCACAGCGTGACCTACTGCTAGTGACCAGTGATCACGGCAATTTAGAAGACACCACCACGACCGAACACACGCTCAACCCCGTGCCAGCCCTGGTATGGGGCGCGGGCGCGGACGAAATAGCGGCACGGCTAGGGTCCCTGGTGGATGTTACCCCAGCCGTGTTACACTGGCTCGCGCTGCCCCACCTCCCGAAGGGGTCTTACCCGTTGGGAGGTTGAGATGCGCTACTGCGGATAGCAGATAATCCCCACCGTCCCCTCACCCACATGCGTCCCAATGGTCGGCCCCACGTCGGCATTGACGACCTCGACCACATTGAAGCGTTCGCGGGCCTGGCGCGTCAGTTCTTCCATCTCCACTGGCGCGTGGGCGTGCAGAATACCGCAGTGAATCGGCGCTCCCTTCGGAATATCGCCCTCTACGATCTCCAGCATCCGTCGGATAGCGGCCTTCTTGGACCGGGGGCGTTCGACGGGCTGGAGCGCGCCCTGGCGCAGCGAGAGAATAGGCTTGAAGTTGAGCAAGCCGCCGATAAAGGCAGCCGCGGCGCCAATGCGCCCGCCCCGTCGGAGGTTCTCCAACGTCTCCAGCGCCAGGTATAGATGGAGCTTAGGGTCGAGTGCCTTCGCAGTGGCGACGACATCAGGCACGCTTTTGCCTGCTTGCGCCGCCCGGGCCGCCTCACGCGCCATGAAGGCCAGGGCGATGGAGGCCCAGTTGGTATCGAGCACCGTAACCGCTCCTTCAGGGAACATAGCTGCCGCCTGCGCGGCATTGCTATACGTGCCGCTCAGCTTACTGGAGATGTGGAGCGAAACGACCTGATCGCCGTTGGCCGTCAGCTTTTCATAAGTAGAGTAGAAATCGCCCACAGCGGGCTGGCTGGTGGTCGGCAATTGAGGCGCGGTCCGCAACCGAGCGTAAAATTCTTCGTTGCTGAGATGGCCGTCCTTGTAGGTCTCTAGACCGAACATGACCTGCAAGGGGACGACCTGGATGCCGTACTCTTCAGTCCAACTCGGCGGCATATTGGATGTGCTGTCGGTGACAATGCGAATCACGGGAGGCTCCTAAAATGAGAGTGGGGGGATGGCGATTGGATGGCCGGATAATAGGCACATGATAACCAGAACGCCAACTCTGTCAAAGTCAGAAATACGTTCGCGCGGATGACAATGCGCTAGACGTCCAGGGGCATACATCTTGCTGCCCGGCCTATACGGTAAGCAGCCCTGAACAACGGAGCGCCCAGCTAAGGGCGTGGCAAGCACAAAGGAGTGTCGCATGGCGCAAGAGCAGGGCGAGAAGCAAGTTCAGACCGATAAGCGAGGTTCGAGTGGCGAGCAGATGAGCGACGTGGACACGTCAACGCAAGGCCCCGGCGAGCGGGTGAGCGGCAGCACAATTCCCGCCCAGTCGCCGGCCGGCTTGCAGAGCCTGGGCACAGGCGAGTCGCGGTCCAACGAGAGTGGCCTGGACCCCAGCGGCGCGTCGGAGTCGCGGCCGCACTACGGCCTGGGGGACCGCAGCGAGGCCGGAATGGGACGCGGCGATGAGGGGACCGGCGGCGGCTATGGCAGTCGGGGCAGGACGCGGGAGACCGGTGGGACCGGCGCGGAAGACCAGACAGGCACGATGCAGGGCCAGAGCGGGTCCGAAGAGGCGTAGATACGGTAATGCAAGTCAAGGTTGAGCCGGCAGGGCCGAGGTAGACTTACCATAATTGGGGTCAAAGGTCGTCTGATTGGTGACGACGGCCCAGGCTTGATGGAGGAGCTAGCGGGCTGCCGCACAGCGCGCCACCTTCTTGGGCTTGCCCGTCTGACACAAGCGGTCGTAGAACGCTGCAATCGGCGGATTGAAGCGCGCCGCCGTCAGAGGCAGATGGAGAACGTGTATGAGTGATAGTCGTGCTGTCAGGCAGTTTGCTACCGAGGGCGCGGTGTTCGACCCGCCACCGTCCGCCCTGTCCACCTCGCCAAGCGCGTGGGGGCGCACCTTCGCCGCTTTACAGTACCCGAACTACCGCCTCTGGTTTACGGGCCAGCTGGTGTCTCTGGTCGGTACATGGATGCAGACGACGGCCCAGGGCTTCCTTGTCTTCGAGTTGACGCGCTCGCCCGCCTATCTGGGCTATGTCGGCTTCGCTGCTGGGGCGCCGTCGCTGCTCTTGATGCTGTTCGGCGGCGTTATCGCCGACCGCGTTCCGCGTCGCAACCTGCTTGTCATTACCCAGACTACGATGATGGTCCTGGCTTTCATCCTGGCTGGCCTCACCTTTACGAAAGTAGTGCAGCCCTGGCATATCATTTTGCTGGCCCTGGCCCTGGGCACGGCCAACGCCTTCGACGCGCCGGCCGGGCAGGCGTTTGTCCTGGAACTGGTAGACCGAAGAGCCTAACTAACGCCATTGCACTCAATGGCAGCCTGGGCAATCTGGCGACAGTGGTTGGGCCAACGGTGGCCGGGTTGACCTATGCCGCCTTTGGCGCGGCCTGGTGTTTCACCCTCAACGGGGTGTCGTTCATCGCCGTCATTGTGGCCCTGCTGCTCATGCGCCTCCCGCCACGTCCGCTGACGGCGTACCCAATCGCCGCTGGCCCAACTGAAAGAGGGGCTGCGCTATTTGCTGGCCCATCCCTTGCTCCGAACGCTGCTGGCGGCGCCAGCGGTGGCCGTCCTGTTTGTTGCCATCTATGGTATCCTCCTGCCGGCCTGGGCAGTCGAAGTACTCCACGGCGATGCCACCGTCAACGGCCTGCTCCAATCAGCGCGTGGCGCCGGCTCCCTGATCGGCGCGCTGCTCATCGCCTCCCTCGCTCACCTGGGCCAGCGAGGGCGCTGGCTGACCCTCGGCACATTTTGGTACCCCGCCCTTATCCTGGTCTTTGCCCTGACGCGCACGCTGCCCCTGTCTATGGCCGCCCTGGTAGGCGTGGGGCTGGGGGGGATGATGGTGTACAACATGGCGAATGCGCTGGTCCAGTCGCAGGTGTCCGATGAGTTCAGGGGCCGCGTTATGAGCGTCTACTCGCTAATCATGTTTGGCGGGATGCCGCTTGGCTCGCTGTGGGCGGGCACGGCGGCCCACTTCCTCGGCGCCCCGCTGACGCTGACGCTTGGCGCGGGTGTGGCGTTGGCCTGCGCCGCCGCATTCTGGTTCCTCGCGCCGCAACTGCGCCGCCTGAGTTGAGCCAGCGAGTTCCTTCCTGCGTCTTCCTACGGTTCGTCTTCCTGGTCTTTCTAGGTTCGACCAGGTTGCTAAAGGAATGAGCCTATGCCAGTCATTACCGTATCACGTCTCGCGGGGAGTGGGGGCGCCGCCATCGGCCAGCGTATCAGAGACCAGGCGCGAGCTATCTCGACACGCAGATTCTCCACCAGGTCGCCACGCGTTTGGGTATGTCTGACGCCGAGGCGGCCCAATATGACGAACGGGCCGAGGCGTTTATTGACCGCCTGGCCCGTGTCATGTGTGGCTTGCCAACCCCGTCGTCGAGCCGTCATCAACACCACACCCGCTCTACCCTCAAGTCAACGTCACAACTTCTTGAGATGCGCTGAGGTAGTGCGAGAGGCCGCAAAGACGGGGAATGTGGTCATCTTCGGCCATGGGGCGCAGTATATCCTGGCACGCCAGCCCCTCGCGCTCCATGTTCGTTTCGCTGCTCCATTTCCCGACCGCGTGGCGCGGGTGATGCGGCGGCAGAACCTGAGTAAGGCCGAGGCGGAACACTGGGTGCGGTCGGAGGACCAGCGCCGCGCCGACTATGCCCGACAGTTCTATCAGGCGGACTGGTTCGCCCCGGACGCCTTTCATCTGGTCCTGAATACGTCGTTGTGGACGCCCGAAGCCTGTGGGCGCCTCGTCCTGGCCGCCGCGGCTGAACTCTCACCTGTGTGAACGGCGGTCTGAACGCCGCCTTCCGGTCTCCCCTGTCGCGCATTTGAGCACGCCGGGTCGTTCACGGCGGTCTACGCGCTTACGGCGCCGGCGCCGGTTCCAGGAATTCCTGCGCCGCCCAGCCGATGACGCCCTTGTCCGATTGGAGCCGCCACCACGCCTTGCCGTCGTCTGCCTGCTTCGGCCCTTCCAGAACCTTGAGCTGGGCGCCATCGGGCAGCAGCGGCTGATCGGTGACGCGGCCAAAGGACGTACCAGGGCCGGACCGGAAGCTCAATTGCGATCCACCCGTCCCGGTGACTTTGACATAGCCACCCGGTTGGATGCCGCCACTCGCCGCTGGTGTGCCGCCAGCGGTCGGTGTGCCACCTGTGGCGACGCCTGGCGGCCGGCCGGCCACAATCACCGTCCGCGCGTCGAGTACGAGTTTGCCCGCCACTTCCCGCAGCGTGCCCTCGACCAGCAGAGGCGTGTCAATATCGCGGTCGCCGGCCAGGCTCAGATCCGCCGGGCCCCGTCCCGTGACCCAGATGGCGCTGGTTCCATCGCTCAACACCCAATCGTTGACGGTGAGGGCCGGTTGGCCCTTCAGTTCGCCTTTGACATCCCGCGCCCGATAGCGGCCGGTTACGCTGATCTGTTCGTTGGTATAGCGCGTTCGGTTTTTGAGAATCTCACCCACCATTAGCCCGGCGGTAGGGGGCAGCGTCGCGCCGGCCGCCGCTTTGGGCAGGGCCGTGCCGATGGCAAGGGCCGGGGGCGTCCCGACGGCTCGCTCACGGTCGGGCTGAATGGTCTGCGTCAGCCACCAGAATAGGACGCCAACGGCGACGGCAATCAGGACGACCGGGAGCCAGGCCAGGGGCAGCACCGGGGTACTGCGGCGCGTTCGCATGCGGCGCAGACGTTCCTCGGCATCCAGTGCGGGTTCCAGTTCTTCCTGATCTTTCATCTTGCACTCTCCACCCAGCAGGCAGATAGGTAGGACCCACCCAGAGTTCGCCCTACGAGAGACGTGCGCACCTACCCCTGGTATCCTAAGGAGACAATTAGCTTTACCAGCAATTATACCCCACGTCAGAGGACGTGTCAACAGCGAGCAACAACGACAACCAGACCCGATTCAGCGTTTGTTAAGCGAACCGTTAGGATTAGCCGTTGACGCTGGCCGCGCCTTCCTCTATAATCTAGCCATGACTTCCAACGACCTCTCGCGATTGACTCGCCGCCAGGTGTTACGTCTGGCTGGCCTTGGCCTGCTGGGCTGGGCTGTAGGGTGTACACCGACGGCTCCCCCAGCGGCCCAGGTCGCGCCTCCACCCACTGCGCCCCTGCCCACCCCCACCGTTCCGCCGCTGCGGGCGGCGGCACCTCCCACCGTCAACGCCGAGGCTACGGCGGTGGCGACAAAGGAGCCGGGGGGGCGGTTGCGTCCCTTTGTGACGCCGACGGCGGAACTGTATGTGCAGACCAAAAGCGGTGGGTTCGTGCCGGCGACGGATGCGGGCAGCTGGCGGCTGGAGGTGGGGGGACTGGTCGAGCGCCCGTTCAGTCTGAGCTTGGATGAGATTCGGGCGCTGCCAGCGATGGAGGAGATGCGCACGCTGGAGTGTATCGGTAACCCGGCCGGCGGCGATCTCATCGGCAATATCGTCTGGCAGGGGACGCGACTGAAGCCGCTGCTCGAACGGGCGGGCCTTCAGTCGGCCGCCGATGAAATTGTGATGTATGCGGCCGATGACTACCACACCGCCGTCCCGAAAGACCTCCTGCTGCGCGACGACATACTGCTAGTCTACGCCATGAACGGAACCGAGTTGCCCAAAGATCACGGTTACCCGCTCCGCATCAGCATTCCCGGCCGCTACGGGCAGAAGCAGCCCAAGTGGTTGACACGCCTGGAAGCCGTACGCGGCCCTCACCTGGGCTACTACGAGCAACAGGGCTGGTCCAATGAGGCGATCATTCGACCTAATTCGCGGATTGACTACCCGGTGGATTATGACGCAACGCCCCAGGGTGAACTGGTCGTGCGCGGTATCGGTATGGCGGGCGAGGCTGGCATAGAGAGCATCGAAGTCAGCTTCGACGATGGCGCGACTTGGACGCCAGCGCGCCTGGTGCGCGGCCCGTCCAACCTCGTCTGGACGTTCTGGGAAGCCCGCTGGGCGCCGGAGAAGCCCGCCCGCTATCCGCTCCTGGCCCGCGTCAGCGACCGCGACGGCAAGACCCAGAAAAAGCCTGGCGCCAGCTTCAGCCTGCTGGGTCCGGCCTTCCCCGATGGGACCAACGAGATGCACCGCATCACGGCCTATATCGTCCCCGCCTCCTCCTAAGCCTCTCCCATGCCCCTCACCCGCTGGCTGGTCGGCCTCGCCATTCTTCTCATCGCCGTCATTATCGGTGGCACGGGCGCGGGCCTGGCGTTGGAGCAGCGCGACGAGTTCTGTGCGGCCTGCCACACAGAGCCGGAGACGACCTACGTCCGCCAGTCGCGTGACACGAGCGGCCCGCGCTCCCCCACCCTCGCTGCTTTCCACCACCGGCTGGAAGGCACGCCCATGGCCTCAGCCGTCGCCTTCAAGTGCATTGACTGTCACGGCGGTGTCGGCCCGGTCGCCCGCCTCACGACGCTGTATCAGTTGGGCGTGGGCGATACGCTGGCCTTTCTCGCCGGCCGTTATGAGCAGCCCGCCACGACTCATCGTCCCCTGCCCGATGTCAACTGCGCCCACTGCCACGTGGAGGCGGTCGCTTTGCCTGGTTTCGAGAACCACTTCCACAATAAGCTGGATGCTCCGGGCGCCCCCCTGCTCCCTTGTGTTGTCTGTCATATCAGTCATATGGACCAGGTAGACCCGCGCGAGAAGTACATCCGCCGCGCGACGGTATTTCCCCGCTGCAACGACTGTCATCGTGTAATGGGTGGCCCGCCTAACCTACGTTAGGTAGGGCATGGCCGTCAAAAGTTGACGTAGGCCAGGGTCCTGCGGATAATAAGATTCTGTCGCAGCTCCGGCGCGGCATGCTCCATGCTTAGAGCGCGGTATTCATTGGGAGCGACAAGCCAAGACGCGGGACGGCCTCGCGCCGTCCCACTGCTTGTCACGACCTGTATCGCGTATGACCTTGTGCATCTCATCCTCTCGCGTCCCGCGTTGGGAGTTCTATGGCGACGCACTGTAGGAGCCTATGGCTATTCTGAACCTTCTCTATCTGGTCAGTTGTGGACTCATCGCTATTTATGGGTTCCATAGTTTGACCCTGACAGTCATGTACTACTGGCAAAATCGCCGTCATGCGACGGCTTTCCCTTCCTCAGAGGCCGACTGGCCTACCGTCACAATCCAGTTGCCGATCTACAACGAGCAATATGTGGTTGAGCGCCTGTTGGCCGCCTGTGTCGCGCTCGATTATCCTCGTGATAAGCTCCAGATTCAGGTGCTAGATGACTCGACCGATAGCACGCGTGAGATTGCCCGCCGGGCGGTGGAAGCGTGGCGGGCGGAGGGCGTGGACATCGAGCACGTTACGCGGCTCAGCAGGGTGGGTTACAAAGCGGGGGCGTTGCAGCACGGGCTGGCGACGGCGTGGGGCGAGTTTCTGGCCGTCTTTGACGCCGACTTTCTGCCGCCCCGTGACTTCCTCAAGCGGACGCTGCCAGGCTTCACTGACCCGAAAGTGGGATGTGTTCAGGCTCGCTGGGGGCATGTGAACCCGAACTACTCCTGGTTGACCCGCGCTCAGGCTGCCGCCATTGACATCCACTTTGGCGTCGAGCAGGAAGTCCGCAGCCGTTATGGCCTGCTGATGAACTTCAACGGGGCGGCGGGCTTGTGGCGACGGCAATGTATTGACGAGGCCGGCGGCTGGCAGGCGGAGACACTCACTGAGGACCTGGACCTCAGTTATCGTGCTCAACTGGCGGGCTGGCGGTTCCACTTCCTCAACGACTTACGGGTCCCCTCGGAGATTCCCGTGCAGTTGAACGCCTACAAGCGTCAGCAGTTTCGCTGGGCCAAGGGCAGCATTCAAACGGCGCGGAAGCTCTTGGGAACACTGTGGCAGTCGCCACTGCCCTGGTATAAGAAGCTGTTTGGTACCTTCCACCTGACCGGCTATGTGGTCCACCCCTTGATGCTCATCGTCCTGGCGACGATGGTGCCCGTCAACTCGCGCCCGCTGCCCCTGCATCTGCCGCCCTGGATTGTCATCGCCGCCTTTGGCCCGTGGCTGCTCTACTGGGCTTCACGGGCGGCGGTGAATGAGCCAGCGTCCTACAAGCTGGCTTTGCTCGTGACACTGATTCTCGTGGGGACCGGGATGGCCCTCAACAGTACCAAAGCGATTCTAGAAGCGCTGGTCGGCATCAAGAGCGGTTTCGAGCGCACGCCCAAGTTTAATATTCAGCAGACCGGCGAAAACTGGGGCCAGAACCAGTACGCCTTGCCCCGCGAACCGCTGCTCTGGTTCGAAATCGCCGCGATGCTGTATGCGATCTGGATGGTGGCCTTGTCGGTCCAGCGCGAGTTGTGGGGGCTGACGCCCTGGCTTGTCATCTATGCCATGGGCTATGGCTACTTTGTCTGGCTGAGCTTCTATCAGTCATGGGAACAACAGAAGGCGCGCGAGCCGCGCCAGGCGGAGTGGCTTGCTTAGCGCCAATACAGATAACCTATGCGGTAGTAAGGGCGAGCCTGCGTGTTCGCCCAGGGCCGACACAGGTCGGCCCCTACCAAGGATAGGGCATAGGGATAAGGGAGTAGAGAGTGACGGGCGGAGGATAGCTTACTATCCTCCGCCTCGTTGTTTAGACCTGTAAAGCGGTGACGGCCCGCCGCATGGCCTGCTTCGAGTCGCTGGCAAAGCGCTTCTGAACCAGGCGCGTCACGGGCGAGCCGAGCTTGAAGAGGAGGGAGCGCGGACGCGAGAAGGCGAGGATGTCATAGTAGACCCGGTCTGTCTCGGCCTGCCACTCCACCACGAAACGCTCTTCGCCGCGCGCCACATGCCCCGGCAACGTGCCATAGTGTTAGTGGCGGTGGTAGAATCCTCAAAAGTGGCGGGATAAAATTCCCCACCCTAGCCTGGTGGCACACCCTGGCGCACAATGGAGTGGTCATCCTACGTGCTCAGGAGGGTACCGCCTATGCTCGCGGTGGAGGATCGCTTCATGATCAAGGATTTGCACCGTCAAGGTGTCTCCATCAGTGATATTGCGCGGCGCACCGGCCATGACCGCAAAACAGTGCGCAGTGTCATCCAGGCACCGCTGGTGGCTGAACCCACACCACGGGTCAGGAAGGCGCGCAAGCTGGATCCGTATGTAGCGTATCTGCGGCAGCGTATCGCCGCCGGGGTGCTCAATGCCCGCAAGCTCTACGACGAGATCGTGCGGCAAGGCTACACGGGCAAAGAACGCCAGGTGCGGCTGTTCGTGCAAGGCTGGCGACCGCCCCGCTCACCCCAGGCCACAGTGCGCTTTGAAACGGAGCCAGGGCAGCAGGCGCAGGTGGACTGGGGCCACTTCGGGTTCATCCAGCATCAAGGGCGGCAACACCGACTGTATGCTTTCGTCATGACCTTGGGCTGGTCACGCACGATGTACCTTGAGTTTACCGTCTCGGTGGACATGGCGCTCTTCCTGCGCTGCCACGTCCACGCCTTTGACTACTTTGGCGGCGTGCCACGGCAGATGCTGCATGACAATCTCAAGACGGCCGTGCTGGGCCGCGAGGCCGACGGCACGGTACGCTTCCACCCGCGTTACCTGGACTTGGCCGACTATTACGGCTTCACGCCGCACGCCTGTCAGCCCTACCGTGCGCAGACCAAGGGCAAGGTCGAGAACGGCGTCAAGTACGTGCGGGGCAACTTCTGGCTGGGGCTGACCTACCGTGACCTGGCCGACCTCAATACTCAGGCCCGCCACTGGCTCGACACGGTCGCCAATGGGCGGCGGCATGGCACCACCCACGAAGCGCCGTTCGCCCGCCTGCCGAACGAAGGCTTGCAGAGCCTGGTCGGCAAGGCTCCCTACGACACCAGCCTCATCACGGCACGGCGCAGTAGTCGGGAGGGCTTAGTCAGCTACGGCGGTAACTACTACTCGGTCCCCGTGACCTTTGCGTGCCAGACGCTCACCCTCAAACAGACCGAGCAGGACGAGGTCGTGATTGTGTCGCCTCAGGGTGAAGAGATTGCACGCCACACTCTAGCGTGGGGCAGCCAGCAGCGGGTCGTGGTCGCGGCCCACAGCCAGTCGCTGTCCACGACGACATCGCCCGCGCATCGCGCTGGCGCGACCCAAGTGAGGGTCGATCCCCCAAGCCTAGGACATCTGCTGGCCGCCCCCACGGTGGAACAGCGGCCCCTGAGCGTCTACGACCAACTCCTGGCGGAGGGCGCATGACCGATCTGCTCTACCAGCGGGTGCAGGCATCGCTGGGGCGCCTCAAGTTGGCGCGTATTCCTGACTGCCTCGACCGCTTGGCCGAAGATGCCGCCAAACACAACTGGACCTATCTCGACTTCCTGGATCGGGTGCTGGAAGCCGAAGTCAGCGCCCGCCATGAGCGCGATGTGGCGATGAAAACCAAACTGGCTCACTTGCCCTTCCTCAAGACGCTCGATGAGTTCGACTTCACGTTTCAACCCTCGATCCAGGAGCGGCAAATCCGTGAGTTAGCCACGCTGCGCTTCGTGGCGCATGGCGAGAATGTCTTGTTGTTGGGGCCGCCCGGCGTCGGCAAGACCCATCTCGCCATCGCGCTCGGCGTGGCGGCCATTGCCCAGTCCATCAGTGTCTACTTCCTGACGGTCGGCGACCTGCTCGATATGCTCCACCGAGATGCCAAGGAGGATCGACTGACCCATCGCCTGGCCGCGTTGTGTAAGCCCAAGCTCCTGATCCTCGACGAGATGGGCTACTTTCCACTGGATCGGCTGGCGGCCCAGTTTCTGTTTCAGTTGGTCAGTCGGCGCTACCTCAAGGGCAGTATCATTCTGACCAGCAACAAAAGCTACGGCGAGTGGGGTGACATCTTCGCCGACCAGGTGCTGGCCGCTGCCATCCTGGATCGCCTGTTGCACGTCTCCACGACGGTCAACATTCGCGGCCAGAGCTATCGCTTGCGCGAGAAGCGCAAGGCCGGTGTCTTTCATGAACTTAACGAACCGCCGAAGGAGGGCTGACCCTGACCCGAACACATGCTCTGGGGAATTTCAGTCCGCCGTTTTTGGGGATTTCTATCCCGCCATTGACAATAGGCAAAGCCAAACTTGCGCAGCGGGCCAGCCTCGTCAATCACGTAGAGGATGCGGCAGGCGCTCAGTGTATAGAGACCCGCGAGCCGCGCCAGAACCCCCACAGTCACGCCCGGCTCAATGGGCGCGGTGGGCCAGCACACACTTACCCAGCCCAATTGGAACTGTTCCCACCGCTGCAGCGCGGTCGCTGCGACCTCAAAGACGGCCTGACCGCGCCCCAACAGCAGGCGATTGTGGTCAACGACATAGCCAGGCGGCGGGCCAGTGCGGGTGGCTTCAATGTCCGGATAGGAGAACGCCAACCGGCTCTGGCGGCTGAGGAAGGCGTTGATTTGCTCGGCTGTGGGCCGTCTTAACTGAAACAAGAGCGTCTCCCGTCAGGGCGCCGCTACGACCAGGGCGGCGACATAATCAGGGCCAGGCTCCAGGGGGATCAGGGTCCAACCCTCGATAGGGGACTGGGCATCCTGCGCCTGGAAGACGGCGGGCGGGTCTTGGGGCAAGAAGGTCACAACAAATGAGTCGAGTGGGCGCGACAGGCCGTCCCCCGTGGCCTTGATAAAGGCCTCTTTGCGCGTCCAGCAGGTGAAAAACAGCCGCTGACCTGACGACGTGACGAGAAAAGGACGCAAGCGCGCCGTCTCGGCCGGGGCAAAAAATGCCTCGGCTAGGCTGAGCGCGTCGGGCAAGGGGCGAATGTATTCAATGTCCACCCCAACTGGCCGACCCTGGGCTATGGCGAGCAGGACCAGTTCGTGGGCATGGCTCAGGTTAAAGTGCAGGTGGGACGAGTCGAACGGCGGCGCCAGACGTGGCTTGCCGCCTGGGGCGTGCGTGAAGCGGAGATCAGCGGCCTGGACATCGAGATAGCTCGCCAGGATGTGGCGTGTCGCGGCGTGGCTGACGACAAAGCGGCGGCGATCACGCGCGAAATGAAACATAGCGGCGCGGCTCTGCTCGGTCTGGTCGAGGCAAGCGGCCAGGTTGGCGGCGGTCTCGTCGTCGGCGGCCAGGGCGATGCGCCAGACGTGAACTGCCTGGGGGAGCAAGGGTGAGTCCAGGCGGGCGATGCCGGGTTCTGAAAGCTCCGACTCCCCCTCTCTCACTCCGAACAGCGTGAGGAGACTGCTCTGGAGAGGCTGGCAGAACCGATGCTTCGCTGAGATGAAACTGCCTCCGACTGTCACTCTGAGCGAAGCGAAGAGTCTGCTCCGAGAGACTGGGCAGAGCAGATGCTTCGCTTCGCTCAGCATGACGGTCGAAAGATCGCTGGCTTCGCCACCTGTCACACTAGGCATGATGAGCCTCGTCACCGTGGCGATAGGTGGCCTCTCGGGTCAGTACTTCCGCCAGCTTGACCGCCAACACTGGCATAAACTCGCCGCGTAACAGTTCGACGTGCGTCGTGCGCGGGAAAAGGTAGTGCTCCAGGGAGCCGCACAGACGGGCCCAGGTTTCGTGATAACCGAAGCGCTGAAACTGCTCGCTTAAGAACAGCACGACTCGCCCTGCATAGGGCCGCGCGATATAGTGATAATGGGCTTGCTCGTGGGCGTCATGGACACGGATGGCCCATTCCGGTTTACCTCGTCGCCGCATCTCATCGGGGACGCGCTTGACCAGGAAGAACCCCTGGACCGCTGAGCGGAGAGTCCCGCGCCGCAGGTGGTGAATGATGCGGCGTGCGACCCGGCCGGGTGTGCGCCGCTCGTGACGCCAGGTCGGTCCATTAGTGGGTGGGCCAGAGTCGAACACCGCCAACAGGGGAACCTCGAAACCGGCGTCGGTCAATCGTTGGGCCATCTCATAGGCGACGAAAGCCCCAAAACATACCCCGCCGAGCCAATACGGGCCATGGGGCCAGAGGCTCTGAATCTCCTGGAGATAGTGCTCCGCCATCGCCTCGACGGTGTCTTGGGGCTGTTCCACCCCATCCATCCCCAGTGGCTCCAGACCGTAGATGGGCTGATCGGGGCCTAGCGTCTTGATCAAACCGGCGAAGCGGAGCGTGGTCCCGCCCGCGGGTGGAATAAGGAACAAGGGGGGCCGCGTCCCGCCCGGCTGGATGGGGACGAGGGAGCGCCAGGTGGAGCCGCGCCCCTGGCGACGGAGGAGGTCGGCCTGCGCGGCGATGGTTGCTGCCTCGAAGATCGAGGCGATGGGCAGCCGATGGCCCGTCAGGCGGTGGATGCGGTCCATCAACTGCACGGCGAGCAGCGAGTGGCCGCCCAGGGCAAAGAAGCTATCGTGGATGCCGACGCGCGGTAGGTCCAGGACCGTCTCCCAGAGACGGGCGAGTTGGGCCTCCAGGCTGTCGCGGGCGTTGACCAGGCCAACCGAGGGGCTGTACGTCGGCGCGGGGAGGGCGCGGCGGTCGAGCTTGCCGTTAGCAGTCACGGGCAGGTGGTCCAGGTTGACGTACTGGGTTGGAATCATATAGTCGGGGAGCAGCGGTCGCAGGCGGGCCTGCAGGTCCTCCGCCGTTAGCTCGGCTCCCTCGGTCGGCACGACATAGGCCACCAAGCGCCGCTCGCCATCCCCGCCTTCATTCGCCACGACCGCGCACTCGCGTACACCGGCCAGGCCGCGTAAGGCTTCCTCGACCTCGGCTGGCTCGACGCGGAAACCGCGTATCTTAACCTGCTCATCCAGCCGTCCGAGGTACTCGATCTCGCCCGTCGGCGTCCACCGCGCCCGGTCGCCGGTGCGGTAGAGCCTGGACGGAGGGCGGGGGGCGGAGGACGCAGGGGAGACAACGAAGGCGTCCGTCACAAACTTCTCGGCCGTCAGGTCAGGGCGATGCAGATAGCCGGCCGCCAGCGCCACGCCGCCAATATAGAGTTCGCCTGCCACACCGATAGGGCAGAGTTGGCCGCCTCGGTCGAGGATCAGGAGCCTGACGTTGGGGATGGGGCGGCCGATGGGCGGCAGCGTCGGCCAATCGTCCGGCGTGCTACTCAGGATATGCTCGCTGACGACATGGGCCTCAGTCGGGCCGTAGTGGTTGTGCAGGCTGGCTCCGTCGAGACGGCGCATCATCTGGCGCAGCGGCTCGGTGATCTGAAGCTGCTCGCCGGCCGTGACAATCTGCCGCAGGGCATACGGCCCGGCGTCGTCGGTGGCGATGAGGCGGGCCAGGTGGTGCAGCACGACGAAGGGCACAAACAGCCGTTCAATCCGCGCCTCGCGCACGAGCTCGCTCAGGCGCTGCAAGTCCTGGCGGTCGCTCTCGCTGACGAGGTGGAGGACGCCGCCGGTACACCAGGTAGAGAAGATCTCCTGGAAGGACACGTCAAAGGCCACGGAGGTGAACTGGAGGACACGGGCTGGACGGCTCAGCAGGGGATGGCTCAGGTGCCACTGCATCAGATTGGTCAAGGCTTCGTGGCGCATGGCGACGCCTTTGGGCTGGCCCGTGGAGCCAGATGTATACATCACGTAGGCGAGATTGTCGCCCGTCAGTGGGACAGCCAGCCTCGCCGCGTCCTGCGCCGCCACGTCGGCCTGGATGTCTTCCCAACACAGGCATCGTGCCTGCCCTGGCGGTAAGTCACCTGTCAGACCATCCTGGGTGAGGATGAGGGACGTTTGCGAGTCGGCCAGGACACGCGCCATTCGTCCGGAAGCAGAGGCCGGGTCCAGGGGGAGATAGGCGCCGCCCGCCTTGAGGATGGCGAGCAAACCGACCATCAACTCTGGCGAACGAGACAGGTACAAACCGACCGGGACATCTGGGCCAACGCCCTGGGCCTGGAGATAGCGGGCGAGGCGGTTAGCGCGGGCGTCGAGGTCACGATAAGCGAGGGCGGTGTCCCCCTGCACCACCGCCGGGGCGTCGGGCGTGCGCTGGACTTGGGCCTGGAACAGGTCGAGGACGGTGGGGGGCGTGGGATAGGCGACAACGGTGTTGTTCCAGTCAACGAGGATCTGCCGCTGCTCGGCATCGGTGAGCAGTGGCAAGGTATGAATGGGAGCGTCCGGGTTCTGGGCGATGCCGGCCAGCAACGTCTGGAAGTGGCCGACCATGCGCGTCACCGTGGCCGAGGATAGTACATCCAGGTCGTAGTCGAACTCACCCCCCAGACTCGGCTCGCGGTCAGACATGGTGAGGCTGAGGTCGAATTTAGCCGCGCCGTTGGTCGCTGGCAGCCGCTCGACCGCCAGCCCTGGCAGGTTCAACTCGCGGCGCGGGGTGTTGCGCATGTTGAACAGGGTCTGGAACAAGGGGTGGCGCGTCGTGGCGCGGTCAACGTGCAGTTCCTCTACCAATTTCTCGAAGGGCAAGTCCTGGCGCTCGAACGCGGCGAAGGCGGTCTCGCGCACACGCCGCAAGACCTGGCGGAAGGTAGGGCGGCCGTCCAGGTCCACTCGCATGACCAGGGTGTTGACGAAAAACCCTAGCAAGTCTTCCAATTCAGGGTGCGGGCGGTTAGCGATGAGGGTTCCAATGGCGAAATCAGCCTGACCGGCGATGCGGTGGAGTAGGACGCCGAACGCGGCCAGCAAGGTCATGAAGACGGTCGCATCCTCCTGTCGGCTCAATCCGCGCAGCGCCTGACTAACGCCTGGGTCTACCCTGAACTCCGCCCGCGCGCTGGTATAGGTGGGGGGGGTAGGACGGGACTGGGTCAGGGGGAAGTGGAGCGGCGGGACGGCCTTAAGTTGCGCTTGCCAGTAGGCGAGGTCCTGGTGGAGGCGGGGACCGCTGAGGTAGTCACGCTGCCAGAGCGCATAGTCGGCGTATTGCAGCGGGAGCGGCGGCAAGGGGTTCGGCTGGTCCTGCTGATAGGCCGCGTATAGGGCGGACAACTCGCGCCACAGCCGGCCGACGGACCAGCCGTCCAACGCGATATGGTGCGTCACCAGGAGCAGGACGTGTTCCTGCGGGGCCAGGACATACAGGACGCCGCGTAGCATCAGGTCCTGGCGCAGGTCGAAGGGGCGCTGGATGGCCTCTGTCAGCCGGGCTGCCAGGGCGGCCTGGGACTCCGTCTCGGACTGAAGATCGATCACCGGCAGGTCAAATGTCCAGTCGGTCAGCACTTTCTGCCGTGGCTCGTCGTTCTGGTAGACATAAACTGTCCGTAAGACTTCATGACGCTCGACAATGGTGGCGAGCGCCTGGCGGAGCGCGGGGATATTGAGCGCGCCACGCAGGCTGAGCAGCTTTGGCTCGTTGTAGATCGGCTTGTCCGGCTCTAGCTGGTTGAGGAACCACATGCGCTGCTGGGCGAACGAGAGCGGCCAGGGGCCGGGCGTGGTCCGGCGTGGGATGACCGTCGAAGTCGGTAAGCTTAGCCCGTGTTGCCGCAGCCGTAGTTCGAGTAACTGGCGTTTGGCGGGCGAAAGATTGGCGATGCGTTGAATGATATCGTCCATATGACCTTATCGAAGCTTCCTATGCCTTCTCGCTTGTAGAGGAATGCGCCCCTAGTCTCCCTGACGAAGGAGGCGCTCGGCCTCCGCCTCGGAGAGCTGTTCCATTTCCGCGATGAGATCTGGTAGTCCCTCCGCCCGACGCTCGTCCCCTGAGGCGTCTAGCAGCACCGCCATATCGGCAATCGTGGCGGCCTGTAACAGGAGACGCACAGGGATGGACACCTGAAAGGCGCGATTGATGCGGCTGACGACCTGGGATGCCAGCAGGGAGTCGCCCCCCAGGTCTGTGAACGGGTCGTGAATGCCAATCCCCTCTGCGCCCAGCACATCCTGCCAGAGGCTCGCCAGTTGGCGCTCGGTTGTCGTCTGCGGCGCGACAAAAGCCGTCGCCAGGGCGGGACGCTCGCGGCCTGGCAAGGGCAAGCCCAGCCGATTGACCTTACCGTTGGCGGTCAGGGGCAGGGCGTCGAGGGTCACGAAAGCCGAGGGGAGCATATGCGCTGGCAGGACTTCGGCCAGGCCGCGACGCAGGTGGTCAATGGGGTAGGACTTGTCCTTGAGGACGACATAGGCGACGATACGCTTTTCGTCGGCGGGGCCGGGCTGGGCGAAGACGGCGGCCTCGCTGACGACGGGCAGGTCGAGGAGGGCGCTTTCAATGGTTCCCAGGCCGACGGAGTAACCGCGGATCTTCGCCTGACTGTCGCGACGACCCATAAAGACCAGCCGCCCATCGGGTAGCAGGCGTCCCAGGTCGCCCGTGTAGTAGTGGCTCAGGCTGGGTAGGGCGGGGTCAGGCGTGAAGCGCTCATCGGTCAACTCAGGCCGCCGCCAGTAGCCGGGGGCCAGGCTCTTGCCACGCACGACGATTTCGCCGACCTCACCGGGTGGGACAGGCCGCCGGGCCTCGTCCAGAATCAACACCTCCCGATCCGGTACTGGATAACCGACGGAGATAAAGTCGTTCTCTAGGTCGCGCGTCGGATCAATGCTCATCCGGGTCACTACCCCTGTCTCACTCGTCGCGTAGCGGTGCATAAACTGGCAGGTGGGCAAGACGTGCTGGCGGAAGCGCACCACGTCCTGGCGATAGAGCACATCCCCGCCCAGATCAACCAGCCGTAGCCTGGGGAAGATCGCCTTTGGTTCCAGGGCCGCCAGGAATTGACGCATGAGTCCCAATGGCGGCCGGAGCAGGGTGATGCCTTGACGAGCGATCCAGGCCCCCACTTCATCTGCGGCGTGGTAGCGGGCGTCGAAGGGGAGCAGGGTGGCGCCGCTGAGAAGGGTGTTTAGCATATTACTCACAGCGCCGGTGAACACGGGCAGGACTAATGAGGCAATTCGGTCGTCAGAGCCGGTGGTTAATTCGTTGTGGTCCAGCCAGGCGCGGTGGAGTGTCAGCCTGTGCGACCGAAGCACACCCTTGGGCCGCCCCGTCGAGCCAGAGGTGTAGAGGATAGCGGCCGGCGCATCGCTGGGAAGCAGGAGTGTCGGGTTTATCCCGCCTTCCTCTAAAGTCAAGGTTCTTATTATGACAACTCGACGCTTTTTCCCTGCGATTTCCTCGGCTACCTCTGCGTGGGCTGTGTCGACGATGAGCCAGCGGGCGTCCAGGTCGTCTAGCAAGGCGCTGAGGTAGGCGGGCGGGTGGTCAGGGTCGAGGACGCTGAAGAACTTGCCCGTCTTGAGGATGCCGAGGATCGCCGCGAGGAGCGGGGTGTCGTGGGCCATGAGCAGCGCCACCGGCTCTGCTGCTGGGCCAGCCAGGTCCAGCAGCGAGGCGGCGACCTGGTTGGCCTGTTGGTTCAGTTCGGCGTAGGTTAAACGATGGGGCCCTATCTCGACAGCGACGTGATCGGCACACAGGGCGACAACTTTCTCGAAGCGCGCCACGACGCTGCCTTCGACCTCCGTGGCGTCGAAGGGCAGCGGGGAGCGAGGCTGTGGAGTCAGCGATAGTGCGTCCGTTCGCCGTTCAGTGGATACCATAACGTCCACCTCTGATAGACCGCTCAACGTGTCTCCCCCTCTCGAAGCAGACGCTCGGCCTCCGCCTCAGAAAGCTGTTCCATTTCCGCGACGAGGTCTGGTAGTCCCTCCGCCCGACGCTCGTCTCCTGAGGCGTCTAGCAGCGCCGCCATGTCGGCAATGGTGGCGGCCTGCAACAGCACGCGCACCGGAATGCGGGTCTGAAACAGACGGTTGACGCGGCTGACGACCTGGGACGCCAGCAGGGAGTCGCCCCCCAGGTCCATGAATGAATCATGGACCCCAATCTCCTCCATGCCCAGCACGTCCTGCCAGACGCGCGTCAGTTGGGTTTCGGCCGCAGTCTGTGGGGCGACCCAAGGCGTCGCCAGGGCGGGGCGGTGGCGGTCGGGCTGGGGCAGGGCGCGGCGGTCCACCTTGCCGTTAGCGGTGAGGGGGATAGCGTCGAGGGTCACGAAGGCGCTAGGCAGCATGTGGGGCGGCAAGACCTCGGCCAGGGACCGGCGGAGGTGGTCGAGGGGATAAGCCTTGTCTGTGAGGACGACATAGGCGACGATACGCTTCTCGTCGGCGGGGCCAGGCTGGGCGAAGACGGCGGCCTCGCTGACGACGGACAGGTCGAGGAGGGCGCTTTCAATGGTTCCCAAGCCGACAGAGTAGCCGCGGATTTTGACCTGCGCGTCGCTTCGGCCCACGAAGACCAGCCGTCCATCGGGTAGCAGGCGGCCCAGGTCGCCGGTGAAGTAGAGACCGAGGCCGGGCAGGATCGGGTCCGGGGTAAAATGCTCATTGGTCAACTCAGGCCGCCGCCAGTAGCCGGGGGCGAGAATCTTGCCCCGCACCACGATCTCACCGACCTCGCCTGGCGCAACGGGTTGGCGCTGCTCGTCTAGAATCAATATTTCGCGACCGGAGACTGGATGGCCTACCGGGACGATGTCGCTGTCTAGATCGTGGTCAGGGTCAATCTCCATCTGAGCGACGACGCCGGCCTCGCTTAACCCTAAGCGGTGCATGAACTGGCAGTGAGGCAGGACGTGGCGTCGGAAACGCAGCACGTCCTGACGGTAGAGCAGGTCGCCGCCCAGATCAATCAGCCGCAGCGCTGGGAACATCTGCCCAGGCTCTAGGGAAGCGAGCCACTGCCGCATCAGACCGAGGGGCGGGCGGAGGACCGTGATGCCCGTCGCGGCCAACCACTGGCTCAAGCTGTCCAGGTCGTGATAGCGGGTGTCGAAAGGAAGCAGTGTCGCCCCGTTCAGGAGCGTGTTCATCAGGTCGGCGACAGGCCCAGAGAACACTGGCGTGGCGAGAGAAGCGATACGGTCGTTGGGGGTCAGCCCAAACTGGTCGTGGGCGACCCAGGCCCGATGGAGCATCAGCCCGTGCGACCGAAGCACACCCTTGGGCCGCCCCGTCGAGCCAGAGGTATACAGGATGGCGGCTGGCGCGTTGGCGGAGACGAAGAGGCCCAGGTTCGCCTCGCCATCGCCTACGCCTAATATATCCGACCGGGCCAACTGACACTTGTCTGGCGCAATGTCGCGCGCGAGGTCGGCGTGGGCCTCGTCCGTGATGAGCCAGCGGGCATCGAGGTCGTCCAGCAAGGCGCTGAGGTAGGCGGGCGGGTGGTCAGGGTCGAGGACGCTGAAGAACTTGCCCGCCTTGAGGATGCCGAGGATCGCCGCGAGGAGCGGGGTGTCGTGGGCCATGAGCAGCGCCACCGGCTCTGCTGCTGGGCCAGCCAGGTCCAGCAGCGAGGCGGCGACCTGGTTGGCCTGTTGGTTCAGTTCGGCGTAGGTTAAACGATGGGGCCCTATCTCGACAGCGACGTGATCGGCACACAGGGCGACAACTTTCTCAAAGCGCGCGGCCACTGAGCCTTCAAGCTCGTCCTCACCAAAGGGGATGTGCCATTCCAACGGGAGATCGAGGCCTGGAACTTCTTGAGTGAGTGTCATAAAGGATTCCTGGTCGTGGCTCGACAGCCTTTAGCGAGCCTCGTGGAACAACTGCTCGGCGTCGGCCTCGGAGAGGCTCTCGACCTCCCCCACCAACTCGGCCAGCCGCCTCTCATGTCCGTCGCTCAGCCCCGCCTCGACCCGCGCCGCCATCTCGGCCACTGTCGCCGCCTGAAACAGCGCGCGCAGCGGGAGGTGGAGACCGAACGCCCGGTTGACGCGGGCTACAAGCTGCGAGGCCAGTAGCGAATGCCCTCCCAGGTCCAGGAAGTTGTCGCGGACTCCTACCTCGTCCAGCCCCAGTACGTCAGCCCAGAGGCGCGCCACCTGGATTTCGACGGCCGTGGCCGGCGCGACGTAGGCCGCCGCTAGATGAGGCCGGCTCCTCGGCGGCAGGGGCAGGGCGCGGCGGTCCACCTTGTTGTTGGCGGTCAGTGGTAGGGCGTCGAGGGTCATGAAGACCGACGGGACGGCGTAGTCGGGCAGGCTGGCGGCCAGGGTCTGGCGCAACTCGCTCACCGTCAGGTCACGCTGCTGTAGTACCACATAGGCGACGAGTTGGTCCTCGCCCATTGCGTCAGGACGGGCTACGACGACGGCCTGGGCAACGCCGGGCTGGGCAAGCAGGGCACTCTCGACACTGCCCAGCCCAACACGGTAGCCACGAATCTTGACCTGGAAGTCGCGGCGGCCGGCCAGTTCGAGCAAACCATCGGGGCGGAAGCGGCCCAGATCGCCGGTGAGATAGAGACCCTGGTCAGGCATGGCAGGGTCAGGGATAAAGCGGTCATCGGTCAGTTCGGGGCGACGCCAGTAGCCGGGGGCGATGTAGCGGCCGTGGACGGCAATC
Organism: Anaerolineae bacterium; assembly: GCA_026129165.1. GTDB lineage: Bacteria > Chloroflexota > Anaerolineae > Epilineales > JAHCIE01 > JAHCIE01. Next base: position 16,404 of record JAHCIP010000006.1, on the reverse strand, counting down.
TCGCCCACCTCACCCGGCGGGAGGGGCTGCCGATGCTCGTCGAGGATGAGTACCGTCTGGTCGGGTACGGGGTAGCCGACGGGAAGGACTTCGCCCAGACCAGTGAGATCGGCGGGGACGCGGAACCGCGCGATGCGCCCCCCCTCACTGGAGCTATAGCCGTGAATCACCTCGCAGTCAGGCAGGATATGTGGACGTAACTGCTCGATGTCGCGGCGAAAGACCACATCGCCCCCCAGTCGCACCCGGCGCAGGGTCGGGAAGATGTGGTCAGGCGCAATGACTGCCAGCAGTTGGCGCAACAGGGCCGGCCCGAAAGATACATCTGACACCCGCGACGCGGTCAGCCAGCGGGCCAGAGCTTCCACACCCAGGCGCTTCACGTCAAACGGCAGCAGGGCCACCCCGGTCGAAAGCCCCTTGACGATGGAGGTGGCCTTCCCGCCAGCCACAGGAAGAGCCAATACACTCACGCGCCGACCGGGGGCCGCCAGGGGGTCATGGTAATCTTGCCAGATGCGGTGCAGCGCGGCGCGCTGCTGTCGGATGACGCCCTTGGGCAAACCCGTTGAGCCAGAGGTATATAAGACCGCCATGTACGCAGTCGGGCTAATGGGCAGGCCAGGATTGTCGCAGCGCGCGGGCAGGTAGTCGGCGTGGTCTACGAGACGGATGCGGCAGCCTGACGGGGCGATGCTCTCCGCCTGGGCGAGATGCGCCGCATCGGTTAGGAGCCACGGCGCGTCCAGGTCTTCTAGCAGGAAGCGCAGGCGGGCCGCCGGTTGGTCGGGGTCGAGTACACTGTAGAACAGGCCCGCTTTGAGGGCGCCCATCGTCGCGGCAATCAGCGGGGCGTCGTGATCCATGAGCAGCGCCAGCGGCGCTGGCGCGCTCAAGGGGTGGGCCAGCAGAGCATGGGCGACTTGGTTAGCGCGTTGATTGAGGCGGGCGTACGTCCAGTGATGGTTGGTCGTATCAACAGCGGTCAGGTCGGCGTAGTAGGCCGCCGCCTTCTCGAAGCGGGCCGGGATGCCCAGGTCTACCTCGGCCAAATCGAACGCCAGGCGGTCTATCGCGCCTTGCGCGTCACTGGTGGGCGTTTCATCCACGATGGCTTGGCCTGCGGTGGGCATAGGGCCTCTTCTGAGAGAAATCTCACCCTCCCTGGCCAGGGAGGGAGCAGGGGGCAGGTTATCCGTCGCCTCAGCGGTAGAGGCTGGCGATGAAACCGCTTTTCTCAAGCTCATCCACGATGGATGAGTCTACCACATCCTCCGGCCGCACGTTGCCGGCCGTAGGGTTCTGGGCCTTGGCCTCGTCAATCACAGTTTGCAGCGCGGCCGGGCTGACGCGCGGAACCTGGGCCAGATTCTTCAGGACCAGAGTGTCATACGTCCCTTGTAGTGTCGCTGCGTCCTGCGTCTCGTCCATCTGCAGCCATTTCGCCATGATCGCCTTCGTCCCCTGCGGGTCCTTCTTGGTCGCGGCCATAGCCTCTATCATCGCCTGGACGAAGCGGGTGACGACATCACGATGGTCTTTCACGTACCGACGAGTGGTCGAAATCACCATGCGGGGGTAAGGGGTGTTCCGGTCGGCCAGGTTGACCATCTCACGCAGCCCGCGCTCCTGCGCCTTGGCGGTTAGAGGCGGTTCCAAGACCGTGCCGACGACCTGACCCAGTTCAACGGAGGCTAACGCTCCCTGCGGCTGGTCCAGTTCTACGACCTTGACATCGTCACCTGGACGCAGCCCAAGCTCAGTCAGGGCAGCCCGCATCGAAGTGCCGCTGGGGCTGCTTGCCCCGCCGGTGATCGCCACGACCTTGCCCCGAAGGTCATCGGCGGTCTTGATAGTAGGGGCTACCAGTAAGGAATACTGCGAGGCGTTATAAATGCCTGCGACAATGACCGGTTCTTCGCCCGCCATTTTCGCGCTGACGATCGAACTGCCCGTCTGCTGACAGATGTCGATTTGACCTGAGAGCATGGCGCTGACCGCCTTTGGGCCTGTCGTATCCACCAGCTTGACGTCCAGCCCGTACTTCTTGAACAACCCCTTGTCGAGCGCGTACCAGATCATCAGGTTAGGGCCAGTGGCGCCCGTAAAACACGCATTGACCCGTGTCAAGGGGGTCGGCGTGGACGTAGGTTGCGCCACCCCTACTGGCAGCGAGGCGCAGCCAGCCATGAAAAGCATCAGAGCCATCCCCCCCACGAACCAGGGCGCATAAGGTTTCATTCTGTCTCCTGAGGCCGCCACATGCTGACATGAGCCTCGATGCGTTTCAGGATTTCAGTCAGCGTATAGCCAAAGCCGGCAATCAACAGCACGCCGACGAATACTTTGTCGGTCTGGAAGGTTGAACCGGCCCGGTTCATCATGTACCCTACCCCGGCGCTGGCCGCGACCAGTTCCCCGACCACCACGCCGAGTAACCCACGCCCGACACCCAGCCGCATGCCCGCGATGATAAATGGGATGGAGGTCGGCAGCGCGACAGTGACAAGAATCTGGCGGTCGCTGGCCCCGAAGGCGCGGGCGCACCGCACCAGGTTGGTATCGAGTGTTTGGACGCCGACGATGGTGTTGATGAGCAGCGGAAACAGGGCGCCTAAAAACACAATCGCCACCTTCGACTCGAGGCCGATACCGAGCCACAGGATAATCAGCGGCAGCAGGGCGACGCGCGGTGTCGCATTGAGCGCCGTGATGAATGGGTCAAACAGGGCGTGCAGCCGGCGCGACCAGCCCAGTACAATGCCGACGGGGATGGCGAAGAGGAGCGCCAACCCGAAGCCCAAGCCAAACTCGCTCAGGCTGACCACGATATCGTTCCACAGGCCGTGGGCGAACAGCCAGATGGCGGCCTGAACAATGCGGCTGGGCGAGCTGGTGAAAATCGGTTTGACCCAACCCAGCGCGGGCGCGGCTTCCCAGAGAATGAGTAACGTCACGACGCCCACCAGGGGGATGATGCGCAGCTCGTGGGCCTGTACAAACTGATGCCAGGTAGTGAAGGTCCCCCAAGTCGCTTGTTTGGGGGTAGCGCGACCCCCCATCTCTGGCTGGGAGGTCTCGATGATTTGGTCCATAACGTCTGACCTGGAGCTTTCTAAATGGACGAGAGGCGGGTGGGTAGCTCGGTCTGGAGCAGATCGGCAATCGTGTCCTCAAGCTGGCGGAAGCGTGGGCTGCGCCGTAGCTGCCCAGTGCGGGGGCGGGGGAGGTCAATCGGGACAACAGCCCGCACGGTACCGGGCCGCGCCGATAGGACGACCACTGTATCACCCAGGAAAACAGCCTCACTAATCAGGTGCGTCACAAACAGCGCCGTCTTAGCGGTTTGCAGCCAGATATGCTGTAGTTCAGCCTGCATCACCTCGCGCATCTGAGGGTCGAGCGCGGCGAGCGGTTCATCGAGTAGGAGTAACTCTGGGTCGGTCGCCAGGGCGCGCGCCAGGTTGGCCCGCTGCTGCATTCCGCCGGATAACTCATGCGGATAACTCTCCTCGAACCCGTTCAGCGCCACGAGATCAATGTAGCGACGGGCGCGCTGCGCTGCCTCACGCGGGGGCGCTCCCTGCAATTCCAGGCCGTAGGTGACATTGCGTAGCACGGTGCGCCAGGGGAGAAGAGAGGGGGACTGGAAGACCAGCGCTCGGTTGCGGCCCGGCTTGACGACCGGTGTCCCGTCCAGCCAGACTTCGCCGTGCGAGGCTGGCTGTAAGCCGGCGACAACGTTCAGCAGGGTGGACTTGCCGCAGCCGCTTGGACCCACAAGCGCCACAAATTGGCCGTGGGCCACTGACAGGCTGATGTTGCGCAGCGCCAGGAGCGGCTGGCGGGTGCGCTTCATCGTGTATTCGACTGCCACCTGGCGCAGTTCAAGCGAGGCCATCGTCTTGCCGCCCAATCTCTACAGGATGCCTGGAGAAACATGGGGGACATAATTTACCCCCCCAGTATAACGGGATACAGGCACGAAAGTGACGGGTAGGCCGCCTTATTTTATCCCAGAGGCTGGAAGTTTTGCCGCCGCCACGTCAACGCTCTGGACCTGTACCAGCCGCCGATATAAGCCGTCCTCTTGCATCAGCGTCTCGTGGGTTCCCTGTTGTACCACCTGCCCCTGATCCAAGATATAGATCCAGTCCGCGTCACGGATAGTCGAGAGTCGGTGGGCGATGACTAATAGGCCGCGCTGCGATGCCTGGCGCTGTTCGGCCAGAGCCTGCTGGATCGCCCGTTCAGTCTGGGTATCCAGGTCGCTTGTCGCCTCATCGAGAATGAGGAGGTCGGCGTCGGTGACGAAGGCGCGGGCCAGCGCCAGGCGTTGCTGCTGGCCGCCCGATAGCCGCACACCTCGGTCATAGACATTGGTGTCGTATTGCTGAGGCAGGGCGCGCAGAAAGCCATCGGCCTGGGCCTGTCGTGCCGCCATGACGAGGTCATCCTCGCTCGCCTCCAGCCGGCCGAGGCGCAGATTCTCGCGGGCGCTGACGCGAAACAGGAAAGCGTCCTGGCTGACGACGGCGACGCGCCGCCGCCAACTCGCCAAATCGAGTGTGCGCAGGTCCATCCCGTCTACCGCGACCCGCCCGGCGGTACAGTCGTACAGGCGTGTGATCAAGTGAATGAGCGTCGTCTTGCCCGATCCAGATGGCCCCACGACCGCCGTCATCTTGCCTTTGGGGATACGTAATGTTACATGAGACAGGATAATTGGCTCGTGCGCGTCGTACTGGAACGAGACATCTTCCAGGGTGACCGCGTCCCGCAACGTCTCAAAGACCTGGCTCCCATTCGTTAGATAGGGCTTATCGTCGGTACGCAGAAATTCCTCGATGAGCTTGAGCATCGGCTCGGCCTGTATTATCTGACTTTGAAGCATGCTGGTGTCGGATAGGGGTTTCACCAGGCGTAGAGCAATGATGAGGAATAATGCCAGTTGGGTCAGGCGGGCTTCATCGGAGCCAGAGAGCCAGCCGATGCCGACGAGCAACAACGCGCCCAGGCCGAGGGCGTTGAGGACGGCGGCGAATGGGAAGGATAGGCCGGCCAGATGATAGGCCCGCTTCATCTGCCCCAAGTAAGTGAGATGCCTATCCTTAAAACGCGCCAGCCCCCAGTCTTCCAGGTTCAGTAACCGAATCACCTTCATGCCGTCCAGGTTCTCCTGCACCAACGTGCGCATTTCTTTGACGGCAACATTCGCCGCGTGGCTGGCCTCGCGCATGCGGCGATGGAGCAGGGGCCGCAGCGCGAAACTGCTCAAGGAGAGTAACACGGTGGCGAGCAGCGACATCTGCCAGGAGAGCCACAGGCACATGCCCGCATAGATCACGGCCATGGACAGGTTGAAGATGGCCCCCGCCACGTTCTGAATCAGTTGCGCTGCCACCATGGGCGCCTGGGTCTGGATAGTCATCAGCTCACCCACGGGGCGGCGCAGCAGATAATCCAACCGAATAGCATGGAATTGACGATGCGCCCTCTCCTCCAGGCTGAACTCTACGTCCAGCCGCAAGTTTTGGGTGACCGTATGTTGGAGGTACATCAACACGCCCCGGCTGAGCATAAAGATGACGAGCAATAGCGCGGCCGTCCGCAGCCGCGCATCGAGTGACGCCGATGGGCTAAGGAGCATGTGGAAGGGCAGCCATCGCCCCAATGCGCCCCCAGCCCCGCCAGTACCCGCTACCCCCATAATCAGGAAGATGAGACTGAGGCCGGTGGTTTCGAGACCCGCCAGCGTCAGGCCTGACAGGCTCAGGGTCACTAAGGCGCGTGGGTAGGGCCGAATGAGACCCCAGAGCGACCTGTAGACCGCAGTGTTAAACGACAAGCGGCCGTGACCTTCCCTGCCGAGAATACGCGATAGCCACGGAATATGGAGCGATAGGCGCATGAACCCTTCTCAAGCGAACGGCTGACTGACACGCTGCGACTGGCGCTGGCGTACAACTTGCCCAGACCCGAAGTTTATCATATGATAAGTGACCTACACAAATCACAAAGACGGGTAGACATAGACGACATATGCTGAGTTCGGATGCGCCAGGTGGCTGTTGGCCGACACCTGAGCAAGAGTGGCTGCTACGCGCTGCCTTCGAGCGGGATGACAAAGCCCTAGCAGCGTGGGCCAGATGGAAGGAGACAGCCAGACTTGACGAGCTAGATCAGGCGTCCTACCGACTGCTGCCAATGGTCTATCGCAGCCTTCGGCTGGCAGGTGTACGCGACTCACATGACGGGTTGCTCAAGGGCGTCTACTATCGCACCTGGTATGAGAACCAGATGCATATGCATCGAGCCGCCGACCTGCTCCGCGCCTTCGAGTCGGCCGGCATCCCTACTCTCATTCTCAAGGGAGCTAGCCTGACATTACTCTACTACCAGGATTACGGGCTGCGGTCCATGGGCGACTTCGATATTCTTGTGCCGACCGCCCAGGCCCCCGCGGCGCTACAGGTGCTCCACGATCGAGGCTTCTCCTCCAGTCGGCGGCTGCGAGAGGTATTTAAGGAGGGCTACCTGCGTGTCACCCATGCCTTTGGGTTTGTGGACAGCCAGGGCTGGGAAGTGGACCTGCATTGGCACGTGCTGGTTGATTGCTGCTGGCCCGAGGCGGATGAGGATTTCTGGGCCGCCGCCCTCTCGATAACGGTCAATGGCGTACCGACCCGCGCCTTGACGCCAGCCGATGAGCTGTTGTACATCTGTGTGCATGGCCTCAAGTGGAACTACATCCCCCCATTCCGCTGGGTAGCCGATGCGCTGACGCTCTTACAGCGGGTCCCTGATATGGATTGGAACCGTGTGGTCCAGCAGGCGGAGCGCCTTCGCCTCAGCGTGCCGCTGCGTGAGGCGCTAGGCTACCTCGCTCGCGTGTGGCAGGCGCCCATTCCCGTATCCGCTCTTACTCACCTGGCTAGCCTGTCTGTCTCAAGAAGTGAGCTCAAGATGTTCGAGGCGGCGACCAGCCCCGTCGACTCCATCGGCCTCGCCTATCGGCTCTGGCTCCACTATCAGCATTATTTGCGTACCGCGCGCCCCACCCGTCGGCGCGATCAGCTGCTCGGCTTCGCGCGCTTTCTCCAGAACACCTGGGGGCTGGACTCCCTGGACCAACTACCAGGCTATGCCGTGCGAGGAGGGATGGAACGAACCAAAAGGCTACTTGCCTGGCGCAAGGAGCGCTTCCAGGCGGCAGCCCGCGCCAGCCAGAGCCAGTGAATCTGGCAGCTTGGCAGCAAATTTCGATCTCAGGCCGCATCTTTTGCCCCAGGGTACGCGTTAATAGTGTGAATGGCACCCCGCCACTTGGACGCCATGGCGTCCGCCGCCCGCCCGTTGGGTAGTCCAGGTGATAGCCACCATGCATAAGCGCTCTGACACCAATCTCGCGGCTGTTTTGCTACTGCTGGACTTACTCCTGACTGAAGCTGCCTTGTACCTGGCCCAGGTCGCCCGCTTCGGACTGCCCTATGGGGAGACTCTGGCAGCCAGCGCGATCAGTCTGCCCCTCTCCATCTATGCCATCGTCGGTGTCATTTGGGCCGGGGCCCTGCTGGCTCTGGTCTATCAGCCGCGCCGAACCTACCGTCTGGGCGACGAAATGTATGCCCTCACCCTGGCGGTGGGGGTGGCGACGCTGCTCATGGCCGGCGCCCTCTATCTGTCCTTCCGCGACGTTTCCCGCCTCCTCTTCATTTACTTTGGCCTGATTGATGTGTTCTTGTTAATTGGCGCCCATGCCTCGGCGCGCCTCATGGTGCGCAGCCTGCTAGGCGCTCGCCATGAGCGCGTGCGGGCTCTCATTGTGGGCGCCGGCCCGGTGGGGATCGAGGTGGGCGCCTCTCTCCTCAGACAGGCGTCGGCTGAGTTTGTCCTGGTTGGCTATGTTGACGATGGAGTGGAGAACCAGGGGAGTGAATTGAACGGCGCGCCCGTACTAGGCGCTCTGGAAGAGACCGCGACGCTCATTACCCGCCATCAGGTCGAGGAAGTCATCTTCGCCCTGCCGCCACGCGAGCACGATAAGGTGGCTCAACTCGCTCTCGACCTACAGCAGCTACCCGTCCACGTGTGGATCGTGCCGGACTATTTTGATCTTGCCCTGGCCCGCACGCGCCTCGCCGACCTGGGGGGCATCCCGATGGTGGGGCTGCGGGAGCCGGCTATTGATGGCCTGCAGCACATCGCCAAGCGGGTATTCGACCTTGTTCTGTCGCTGGTGGGCTTTGTCCTGGCCGCGCCCCTGTTACTGTTGATCGCCATCCTCATCAAGCTCGACTCGCCAGGGCCAGTGATTTTCAAGCAGCAGCGGGTCGGCGAGAACTGCCGCCTCTTCTGGATGTACAAGTTTAGGACGATGGTCGCCGACGCAGATAAGCGGCTGGCTGAGGTCGTCAAGCGCACTGGCGACGGGGTCGTTGTTCATAAGGTTAAGGGCGACCCTCGGGTCACCCGCATTGGCTTCTGGTTGCGACGGACAAGTTTGGATGAGTTGCCGCAACTCTTCAATGTGCTCAAAGGCGAGATGAGCCTGGTCGGACCGCGCCCCGAGATGCCCTGGCTGGTGGAACAGTACAAGGCCTGGCAGCGCAAGCGGTTCTCGGTTCCGCCTGGCATAACGGGCTGGTGGCAGGTCAATGGACGGAGTGACCGCCCCATGCACCTGCATACCGAGGATGACCTGTACTATATCCAGAATTACTCATTTTTTCTGGATGTGCATATTCTTCTCAAGACGATTGGGACGGTGGTGAGAGGCAAGGGCGCTTACTGAGTGAGAGTGTTGGAGAAAGAAACCCGGTTGCATGGCTGTAAAGACGAAACGTGAGCGACGCTCCGCCCCCCAGGCGCCGTCCAGTGGAGCAGTCAACGAGACTCAAGCGACTCAAACGCCACCCACCGGCTACCCGTGGTCCGAGGCGCTCCTTGAAGCCGGTTGGCTAGGCGCGGCGGTAGTCACCCCACTGGTATTCAGCAGTTACTCACCCCGGGCCTTTGCCTCGGCTAAGATCGTTGTAGTCCAATGTCTGGCTGTCTTTATGCTGCTCGTCTGGCTAGCCAACCAGGCCGAGCAACGTTTCAGACCCCAGGCCGCTGTCCTCCTGTCCCCCCGTCCTCCCCAATCACGCACGGCCTGGCTGACTTCTCCCCTTATCCTTCCCGCCCTTTACCTCGCTCTGGTGTATGTTGTTACCAGTCTGACCTCCATTGCGCCACGCCTGAGCGTGTGGGGTAGTTATCAGCGGCTGGAAGGCGCCTATACGGCGCTAAGCTATATTGTCATCTTTCTCCTCACGGCGACGCATATGAGGCGGCGGGAGCAAGTCGAGCGCCTCGTCACCGCGATTCTCCTGGCGAGTTGGCCCGTCTGCTTGTTCGGGATCGCCCAGCAGCTTCATCTGGACCCCATCCCCTGGACAGGTGAGAATCGGCCTGGGATCTTCTCGACGGCAGGGCATCCCTTGTACCTGGCCGGGTACCTGTGTATGATCATTCCGCTGGCGTTCCAGCGACTGGTACAGGTTCTTAGCGCCAGCAGTCGAGGCGGGGGGCGGACCGCCGGCGGTATCCTCTACGCCGTGAGTCTGACGGCCCTGCTCCTCCTGCAACTGCTGGCCCTGCTACTCACCCAGAGCCGCGCGCCAACCTTGGGTCTTCTAGCGGCGGCCGGGGTCATGTTTCTCGCCTGGGCGTTTCTCCGTGGCCGGCGTGACCTCGTCTTCACCGTGTTAGTCGTTGGGCTTGAGCTAGCGCTCCTGGTCGTCCTGATAAACATTCCGAATACACCCTTGTCCTCAGTGCAGCGCCGACTGGCTCAGGTACCCTATCTCGGTCGCCTGAGTGGCTCGGCTGGCAGCGGCTCGGGCACGTTCCGTCTGATTCTGTGGGATAGTACGGCCACCCTCATGGGCAGCGACTCCTCCCGTTTGCTACTCGGATATGGGCCTGAGACATTTGGCAATGTTGTCCTCCCCTACTACTCCCCCACGTCCATTCCCAGTACCTCCGAAGGCCTGCCGGAGCGTGCTCATAACGTGACCCTCGACGTCTTGAGCACGACGGGGTTGTTGGGGCTTGTCGCCAATATAGTCTTGTTCTGCGGTCTCTTTCTGGTGGGCCTGGCCTCACTCGGCATGCACGATCCCCCGTTCAGCCAGCAAACCCGGCTCGCGGCGCTCGCCTGTCTGCTCGTCCTGGGCATAGCGGGCGTTGTGGCGCCTCGTATCATTACCCATACGTGGGGGTTGAGCGGGTTGGGCCTATCGCTGGGGCTGGTCGGCGGGGTACTCGTCTTCCTCGTCCTCAGGGTGTTCCTCTGGCGGGAGAAGCGGGAGGCGCGGCCAGCCTCTCTCCCCCTAACCGCTGCGCTACTGGCAGCCCTCGTCGCGCATCTTGTAGACATAAGCTTTGCCTTCCGGCTGCCCACGACGCAGCTCTATTTCTGGCTATTGGCCGCCGTCTTAGCGCGGCCTGGCTGGGCGGAGGCAGACGAGGTATCGCTAAACCTGGCTCCGCCGTCGGGTTTGACCCTCGGCGGCCTGCTCGCCCTGGCCTTAACAACCCTCGCCTATGACTTCAGTGACCCCTATCACCTCAATGCCCCCCAGACGGCGTATGTCGGACCGTTGTTGATAGTCCTGACATTTGTTCTGGCGGGAACGATGGCGTTTAAGGTGAGTAGGGGACAAAAAGCGCCGCGCCTGTCTGTCATGGACTCCGCTACCGCACCCTGGCTCGTGGCGGCCTATCTATTTGGCGCTTACTGGCTGACCCGTTTGCCGCTCGAGTGGCTAAATGCCGATGCCAGCGCGCTCCTGGTTCACTATGCCATTTGGCTGTTTCTTCTCGTGCTGGCTCTAGGATGGAGTCAAAGCGGGGCCAGGACGCTTCGCCTGCCCGCGCTGTCCCGTGTTCAAGGGGGGGTGTATGGTCTGGCGGGCCTGGCCGTGATTCTGGTCGTCGGGTGGAATCTGCGTCCGATGCAGGCGGATTTCTACCTGTTGCAGGGGCGACTGGCTGCCCAGGCGCAAACCTGGGACCAGAGCGTCGCCTATTTCCAGCGTGCCATCAACCTGGCTCCCAACGAGAGTTACTATTATCAACAGGCATCGAAGGCGATCCTCGACCGCGCCGTGGCGACGGCGAACCAGACTGAGAAAGATGCTTGGTTCCAGCGTGGGGCGACACTGCTCGATCAGGCGCGTACCCTGGCCCCTTACTCGGTTGATCCTGTCTACAACGCGGCGCGGTACTATGTCACCTGGGCACAGGCGACCCCGAGCCAGCGCTTGCACCTGGAACGTGCGGATATGGCCCTGGCCTATTGCGAGCAGACCAAACGGATGATGGGCGACCTGGCGGATATTCACCTGACCTGCGGCCTGGCGAATGAAGTGCGCGGTAACTATGACCAGGCGCTGGCGGAGTATCAACGCGCCCTGCAACTCGATCATACCCAGGTCCAGGCGTATGTGCAGATGGGAAATGTCTATCGGCAGCAAGGGGACATCGAGAAAGCCGTGGCAGAGTACCAAAATGCCTTGAACGCCCAGCCAGCTTTGACGGAGGCGAGCCGCCGTCTGGTGAGCCTCTACCTGGAGCAAGGCGACCTGACAGCGGCGCTCCGCGAGGCTCAGACGGCCGTCAAGCGGCGGCCGACGGATTTTGAGGCGCGGCGCGATCTCATTGGCATCTATGTGAAGCAGGGTCAACTCAAGGATGCGTTGCGGGAGGCGCTGGCCGCCCAGGATGTGACTCCCCCAGACCAGCGAGCTTCGCTGGCGAAGCTCATTGATGAGTTGAAAGCTCAACAGTAGTTTCCCCCCTGGCCTGTTCATCCGGCAGCCGCCCCAGAATTAACACGCAGACAATGGCGATGCCATTTAGAATGAGCGTCCAGAGGATGATGCCGTCCACGCCGCGCCAGTCGGCGAAGCGGCCGCCAATGCCCGTGCCGAGCGATTGACCCAGGGCGAGCAGGACCGAGTACAGTCCCATGATGGCGCCTCGGTGAGCGGGGAAGCGTGTGGAAAGGTCGGCCAGGTAGCCGAGCGCGGCCGGTGTGAAGCCACTTTCCATAAACAGCGAGACCAGCAGAACGAATAGCAGCCCGCCCAGAATTGTCGTATCCTCTATGGGCAGGTGATTGATGCCGTAGGCCGCGGCGATGCCGAACAACAGGCCGACGCCGCCCAGTAACATGACCCGCGCCCGACTGACCTGGCTGAAGAAGAACCCCCAGATCAGGATGCCGCCAGCGAAGACAAAGATAAAGGTTGCCAGGACGAGGCCGATCACGGTGCCGGAGAAGCCGCCCATGAGGTTCTGGTGTGGGTCACGGATGTGGCCGCTCATGAGGAAAGGCAGCAAGTTGACCCAGACACCCAGGATGGCGTTGACAGCCAGCCAGGCTGGCGCGAAGCTCAGCAGGTGGGGGTCGCGGAACAGGCGGATGTAATCGCGTAATGCGCTGTGTTGGCTAGCCGAGTGAACGATCTCCCGCACGCCGGACACCCCCCAGGCGAAGATGGCGAGGCTGACCAGGTAGATGAGGGCGTCGTAAGCGAAGGCCACCCGACCCACCCGATCCCACATCACCCCGGCGATCACCCCCCCCAACGCCAGGCCGCCCATGGTGGCAATCTCGAACAGGCTGACGACGCGGCCGCGCAGTCGCACGGAACGATCGCTGGCGTCGGAGATATAGCTGAGGGCGGAGGGGACAGAACTGGCGGCGGATAAGCCTTCTAGCAGGCGGGTGAAAAACAGCACGGGGATATGGGCCGTCAGCGCCGTGATGACGACGGCGATCCCCCCGAAGATGGGGCCGAGCATCATGAACCATTTGCGCCCGTGGCGGTCGCTCCAGGCGCCGAAAACGGGCGACGCGACAAGCTCGACGGCGTAGAAGGCGGCGCTGAACAGCCCGGCGACCGTGCCCGAGACGCCCAACGACTTGAGATACAGGCTGACAAGAACGCCCATCGCGCCGGAGGCGGTTCGCAGGATAAAGATCGCCACCAGGGCCGCGATGAGCGAGCGATCAAACGTCTCGTCAGCCTCCCGAGCGGTCGGTGTCTTGGCCTCAAATTCCATGATCGCCTCTCTCCGGTTTGAAGATGCGGTTGAGGATGGTGGTTTCCCGCGCCTCGATGGCGTGCAGGAATGGCTCGGGGCGGCGCAGGGTGCGCCAGGCATAGTAGCCGCGCTCCAGGAAGTCCTGCAACTCGCCCCACCCGAGCTGCCGTGCGGGAATGCCAGCCGCGTGGAGTGTTGGCCCGATAAACGGCAGACGGCTGATATGCCCCAGGTCGCGGCCAATCTCCACAATGAGCGCAATCTGGCGCACCCGGGCCTCATAGTCGCCCTGGCGATACGCCGCCTCGTACTGCTCGGTGGTGAAGCTGTCGGTGACGCCGAGGGTCCGTAAGTCCTCAACCATCTGAGTTTCGAGGTCGTGGGTGAGGTTGTTGAGTTCGACGGTGTTCTTGAGCACGCGCAAGGCGGCCGCGGGCAGAATGCGGCTGAGGAATTCATACAGGGCCAGCAGGTCGGCGTCGCGGCGCGAGAAGTCCTTCGGCGCGTAGATGTCGGTCAGGAAGAAGCGGGCCGCTGGGCCGTACTCCTGGCTGGCGAGCAAGTCGGCGTGGGTATGCGCCAGCCGCCTGGACTGCCACTCGCGCAGGAAGTGTTCGAGCGGTGGGAGGTCTTCGGGCGTGCTGTCGAGCCGGCGCATCCCGGCGCGGCCCAAGCGGCCGAGGGCGCGGGCGGCGTGTTGGGGGTGAATCTTGTCGTCGGCCATTGTGGCGCTACCTCCGTTGTCCGCTGTTTTGGTTTCCTACCTTAGTGCAAACGGGTGTAGACTATGCGCTGAGGGTTGAGGACTGAGGACTCAGGGCTGAGGACTCAGGACTGGGTACTAATTCCGGCGCCTGTTGGTGGAACCAGGTGGCCAGCAGCCAGCCCACCAGGTTGGAGACGATGTCGTGGGCGGTATCGTTCACATCCCAGACCATGTTGATGCGGCGGACGTCGCCGCCTGTCGCTTCTAGCTCAGCCTGGTGGATGCGATACTCGCCCACCTCATAGAACGCGGTGAGGCCAGCCAGCACAAGCCCTGCGACAAGAACGGGGTGGCGGTTAAGCCGACGGGCAAGGGGCCCGAGGGCGGCCTGCGACGGCATATGCTTCGCCAGCGCCGCGATGCTTTGGTAGACCAGGTGGGTCAGCGAGAAGGCCGTGGCCGAGTGGGGGAGCGCGTCGAGGCCAAAGCCAAGCAGCCGTAGTTCGCCGAGTTCGCCCTTGTAGATGTTAAACTGGGGATGTGACACGACATAGGCCAGAGTGACCGGCGCCATCGTGACGGCCCAGCCCGGCGGCGCGGTGGTCACTTCGCGCGCTGTGGCCCGCAGCCCCTGGAGCGTGGCGGAGTCGGGCGCGAGTGTGGCTAGGAGTCGGTCCAGGGCGGCGACCACTTCGGGGAGAGCCAGGCCAATGGTATTGCCTACCGTGTGGGGAACCCAGGTAGTGGGCAGGCCGTAGTAGCGGCGATTGGCGTCGGCAGACGCCAGTAGTGATAGCCATAACCCTAGACGAATCTGACGATCTGTAGGCATGATGAATTACTCCGGGACAGAACAGTGTGTGCGTCTGGTGACCATGAATACGTTTGGAGTGCCGACGCAGATGACGCGGGTGCGGCTGCGGACCCTGGCGCGTGAACTCAACGTGGCCGAGCTAGACGTGGCCTGTTTCCAGGAAGTGCAATTATCGTACTTCGCCTGGCTGATGCAGCGCGAGTTCCATGCCTTGCCGCACGCCGCCCTCAAGCCCCACTTCTACGCGCCCAAGGGCGGCCTGCTCACACTCTCCCGCTGGCCCATTCAGCACATCGAATTTCACCCATTCCGCCAGCGCGGCTTGCGCCTCGGTCCCTCCGTCGCTGACTGGGCCTTGTATAAGGGGGCGCTGATTATCGAGTTAGCCACTGCCACCCCGCTTATTATCGTGAATACGCACCTGAATGCCAACTACGACGGGAACTGGTCGGAGAGCAATCGGTATGCCCGCATCGAGCACACCCAGGTGCGCCAACTCATCAGCTTGGTCGCAAGTTTCGACCCCAGCGCGATGGTGCTGTTGGCGGGCGACTTCAACTTTCCGCGCGGGAGCTGGCTCTACACTGAACTGGTCAGCGAGGCGGGGTTGATTGATCCACAGTCGGTGCGCCAGGAGCCGACCTATCGACCTCACCGCCTTTTGCCGCCCCACTACGCGCAGCCGATTGACTTTGTCCTGGTGCGCCCGCCGCGCGGTGTCCTCTTACGCGCGCAGGCGCGGACGCTCTTCGATGAGCATGTGACAATGGTCAACGGTCGGCGGGGCTATCTGTCTGATCATCACGCGGTCCAGGTGGATGTGACGTGGCCCAACCCGACGGTTGCGCCGCCCGACTGACCCGCCCGGCTCACTTTGACCTGAGGCGGCGGCTGTGGTACAGTTAGCTCTGTGACACCGCCTCGCTCCCGCCGGCGGTATCAACTTGCTCCCAGACTCCGGAGGATACCCCAATGCCTAACGTACAAGCGATTATCCTGGCGGGTGGCCCAGCAACGCGGCTGGGCGTCCTGTCTGAGCATCGAACCGAGGCGGCCGTCCCGTTCGCGGGCAAGTATCGTCTGATAGACTTTACCCTCTCTAACTGCGTCAACTCGGGCATCTTCAACGTCGCCATCCTGACCCAGTATCGCCCCCACTCCCTTAATGAGCACATTGGCATCGGCCGGCCGTGGGACCTCGACCGTCAGACGGGCGGCATCCAGATGCTCCAGCCCTACCTGGCCCGCGATGCCCAGGAGTGGCATCGGGGTACGGCCGACGCGGTGTATCAAAACCTGCGCTTCTTTGATCCGAAGGCGGATACCTTCCTGATTCTCAGTGGCGACCACGTCTACAAGATGGACTATAGCCAGATGATTCGGGCGCATACGGAACGGCGGGCCGATGTGACGCTGGCGATTACCAATGTCGCGCCGACCGAGACGCAGCGCTACGGGATTGTAGCCGTCAATCGGCAGAACCGCATTACTCATTTCTGGGAGAAGCCCAGCGAATCGCGAGGGGCGTTGGCCTCCATGGGCGTCTATCTGTTCAACCGCGATGTGCTGGAGCAGGTCTTACGCGGCAAAGATGGCAAGCGGCCTTATCACTTTGGTCCTGACATCTTCCCGTCGCTCGTGGAAGAGATGGATGTGTTTGCCTACCCCTTCCTGGACTTCTTTATTGACGTGGGCACATTGGACGCCTACTGGAAGGCCCAGATGGCCCTGCTGGACGACAACCCGCCGCTCAATCTCTACGACCCCGACTGGGTCATCCACACCC
>JAHCIP010000598.1 GCA_026129165.1 Anaerolineae bacterium | reverse complement strand
AGGCCGGGCTGGCCTGATTCTCCTCATCAGCCCCCTGAATCCTCTGCTGCTGGGCACACCGACCCAGGAGGAAGTCCGGCGCCGTCGAGTGGAGGTGCGGGAGACGGCGCGCCGGCTCCGCGACACCGATGAGATACAGCTTAAGGGGAACGACTTTCTGCCCCTGTTAAACACCAACCTGGAGCCTGCGCTGCGCGCGCTCGAGTTCCACTACCAGGCTCGCACGTTGCGCGATTGTTGGATGATCTCGACCTGCGATGTTCAGGGACCAGACGGCGAGGTTGTCAAGGGGTCTGCCTGGATCTGCCCCCTGCTGCAGAAGTGGTTCAGAGCGTTGCACCCAGGCACGACCATCGAGTTCTACTACGAGGGCTATGAGGTCGCGCCTCGCGCCTACGGCCAGATATGGCGGAAGGTGGATAGCATCTTTCGCATCAGTCACTTACGCCCTTCGCAGATCATCTGCGACATTACAGGTGGCACGAAGTTGATGAGTATTGGCGCAGCCCTGGCCTGTATCGCCGACGGACGGAACATGCAGTACATGGCCTCCGACCGCGACTGGCGCGGCGAACCTATCGAGAGGGGTACCCTCGTACCCGTGCTGGTGGATGTCACACCATATCTCAGCTTACCAGGCGCCGACGAGAGTTAGCCTCGCCACTGCCGCAGACCCTAAGGGTGTTCGCTAACCCTTAGGGTCTGGGGGGCGCGTCTCGGTCGGCTAGCCCGCGTGCGCCATCGGCTGGAGGGTCTCGCCAGGCTCTTCGTGTGGGTGGGAGCAGTCGGCCTGGGCCAGGTCCACTGGCGGCAGTTGCAGGTGGTCGTGGCGGCGATAGTCAGGCAGCGGCGCCAGGTCCCCCAGGCCCAGGACACCATGGTCCGCGCTGCACACCCCACACTCCGAACCAGGACGCACCTGGAGGGGGACCAACTCCGTCCGCCGACCGTCGTAGACGAGGTAGCGCTGCTGCGGTCGGAAGCTCCAGACCAGATTGTGGATTTCGGCGGCGGCCAGGCTGGCGACCACGCCATCGAGATGGCGGACGGCGGGCGCGGGGGTATCGGCGAGGTAGCCGCGCTGCCGTAGGGCGTCGCGCTGCGCCGGCGACGCCAGTTCCCAGCCCGCCTGCTGCGGGTCAATCAGACCCGCGCAGTGCAGGCACCAGCGGCCCAGGTCAGGGATAGCCACCTCGCCGCTCACGTCGCTCGGCGGCCGATCGCCATCCGGCGTGATATTGAAGCCCACGTGGACGAGGGGGATGAGGTACTGGACGGCCAGGCGGTTGACGGCGAGGCGGCTGCTGTGGTTGTCCGTAGCCACGACAATGAGGTCGCAGGCTTTGAGGGCGTGGAGGGCGGCCGGGTCGAAGACATCGGCGCGCAGCGCCCGCACGCTCGCGCGAGGGTGGGCCTGGCGGACCGTGCTGCGGGCGACATAGACCTTGGGGCGGCGCTTCTGGACATCCTTAACAGTGGCGTTGGTGAGCCGGTTAAGGTTGGTAGCCTCTACGATGTCG
>JAHCIP010000597.1 GCA_026129165.1 Anaerolineae bacterium | reverse complement strand
TTCGCCAAGCTGTACGACCTGCCGCGCATCGAGCGCGAAACACGGGTACGCGACGCCCTGGCCTTCATGGGCCTGGCCGACGCCGCCGACCGCCTGGTCCGCACCTACTCCGGCGGCATGATACGTCGGCTGGAGATTGCCCAGTCCATGCTGCACCGCCCTGCCGTCCTGTTCCTGGACGAGCCAACTGTCGGCCTGGACCCGGTGGCGCGGCAGGCGGTGTGGGAACACATCGAGCAGGTGCGTTCGACCTACAACACGACCATCCTCTTGACGACCCATTATATGGAAGAGGCTGATCGGCTCTGCCAGCGCATCGCTATTATGCACCTGGGTAAGATGGTGGCGCTGGGCACACCGGCCGAGCTAAAGGCGTCTGTTGGCGGCCCGACGACCACGTTGGACGAGGTGTTCGCCCACTACACCGGCGACACGCTGGAAACAGGAGGGAGCTTCCGTGACACTTCAAGAACAAGGCGTACCGCGCGCCGACTGGGCTAACCCAGGACTGGCCCGCCCAACCAGTCCACTCGCCAGCCTCGTCGGGTTCCTCGACAAGACGGCGACCATCGCGGAACTCGAAGCGCGCAAGCTGCGCCACGACCCGACGGAGTTGATTACCCGCGCCGTGCAGCCCGCGCTCTGGCTGCTGGTCTTCGGCCAGGTGTTCAACCAGGTGCGGGCCATCCCGACGGGCGACCTGCGCTACATTGATTTTATGGCCCCGGGCATCCTGGCCCAGAGCGTCCTCTTCATCGCCATCTTCTACGGCATCGCCGTGATTTGGGAGCGCGACCTGGGCATCCTGCAGAAGTTTCTGGTCAGCCCGACGCCGCGCACGGCCATTGTGCTGGGTAAGGCGTTGTCGGCCGGCGTGCGTAGCCTCTCGCAGGCGGTGATCATCTACATCTTGACCCTGCTGCTGGGCGTCCATCTCAACTGGAACCCGCTGGCCCTGCTGGGGGTGCTGGGCATCGTCTTGCTCGGCGCGGCGTTCTTCTCGACCTTCTCGCTCATCATCGCCTGTCTGGTCAAGACGCGCGAGCGTTTCATGGGTATCGGCCAGGTGCTGACCATGCCGCTATTCTTCGCCAGCAACGCCATCTACCCCATCGCCATCATGCCCCCCTGGTTGCAGGCCATCTCCCACGTCAACCCGCTGACCTACGAGGTGGACGCGCTGCGCGCGCTCATGCTCGCCAATGGGGCAAGCGCGTATGGGCTAGGCGTGGACTACGCAGTCCTCATCGTCGCCCTGGCCGTGTTGGTGGTTATCGCGGGCCGGCTCTACCCGAACGTCGCCGCCTGAGCGCCTGGCCGAATAAACCTCCCGAAGGTTTCCGAACCTTCGGGAGGTTTTCTCTACCCTATACACAGGTGATGGTCACCTGGCCGTTGCCGCTGCGGACACCCTGAGTGGTACTGGCATTGGTGGCTGTATTGATGAAGAAGCCTGAGCCGCCACCACCCCCACCCCCGGTAGCGGCGAAGACACCGCCCCCCCCCCCGCCCGGATGGCGGCC
>JAHCIP010000596.1 GCA_026129165.1 Anaerolineae bacterium | reverse complement strand
CGGACAGCCCGACGGCGGCTAAGAGAGGGCTACGTAAAGTAGCGTCTGTCGTCAACGCCTCGATAGTACCCACCTCGGCTAGCTGGCGATGGAACTCCTGCGCACGTTCTACGTGTGGCTTCGCCTGCGCCGCTTTTTGCGCCGCCTGATCGGCGAAGCCCTTACGGGTTGCTTCACGTGTAGTCACTAAATCCTGCGGTGAATTGATGTAAGGCGACAGCATGGAATGCTTGTCCTCTCCGAGAGTTGTTGACTTCGCGTGCAAGTATACCAATCTAACCATTAACGACAACATTCGAATTTCTACTTGACAGCCCGCCGCGAATCTGATACACTACTCCCCAACAACCGCATACCACTCTTATCCAGAGAGGCGGAGGGACCGGCCCTGTGAAGCCTCGGCAGCGGGCTGGCGCATCGAATGCGTCAGTGCTGTGCCAAATCCGGCAGACAAGTCTGGAAGATAAGAGGGCAGCCCACGGCGTTCCCCACGGCCTCCTCTCACTTCGAGCGGGGCCTTTTTTTGCGCCTGCACCCTCCCCAGCGAAAGGAAACTCAATGTCATCTCTTCCCCACATCCTTGGTCTACGCTGTCGTGAGTGCGGAGCGCGCTATCCCGAGGAGCCACGCTATGTCTGCGACGAGTGCTTCGGCCCCGTCGAGGTCGAGTACGACTACGACGTCTGGCGCGACACTGTGACACGCGAGCGCATCGCCAGCGGCCCGTGGAACATGTGGCGCTACGCCGACCTGCTCCCCGTGGACGGCCAGCGCGCTGTCGGCATCCCCTCCGGCTTCACTCCCCTCCTGCGGGCTGACCGCCTCGGCCAGGCCATCGGCCTCAAGCATCTCTACATCAAGAACGACACCGTCAACCCGACCTTCTCCTTCAAAGACCGCGTCGTCAGCGTCGCCATCACGAAAGCTGTCGAATTCGGCTTCGACACCATCGGCTGCCCCTCCACCGGCAACCTCGCCAACTCGGTAGCCGCCCATGCCGCGCGAGCGGGGATGCGCGCCTTCGTCTTCGTGCCGTCGGACCTGGAGGCGGCCAAGATCAGCGCTGCCCTCGTCTACGGCCCGACCCTCGTCAGTGTCGACGGAACCTACGATGACGTCAATCGCCTGTGCGCCATGCTCGCCGACGAGTACGGCTGGGCGTTTGTCAATGTCAACGTCCGCCCCTACTACTCGGAGGGGGGCAAGACACTCGGCTACGAGGTGGCCGAGCAGTTGGGCTGGCGCGCGCCGGACCATGTGGTGGTGCCGATGGCATCTGGCTCGGTGCTGACCAAGATTACCAAGGGGCTGGACGAGTTCAAGAAGCTGGGTCTGATTGACAACCGCCCAACTCGCGTCTCCGGCGCGCAGGCGGCGGGCTGCTCGCCCATTGTGGATGCCTTTGTCCAGGGCAAGGCCTACGCCGAGCCGGTGAAGCCCAACACCATCGCCAAGTCCCTCGCTATCGGCTCGCCGGCCGATGCGCCGTATGCGCTACGCATCTTCCGCGAGACAGGCGGCGCGGCCGAGGTGGCGACGGATGACGAGGTCATCGAGGGCATTTGTCTGCTGGCCGA
>JAHCIP010000595.1 GCA_026129165.1 Anaerolineae bacterium | reverse complement strand
GCGGGTGTCGGTGACGCTGCTCGACCGGGCGCAGCATATCCTGGCCCGCCGCGACGCGACGCTGCTGGACGCGGCCGGCCGTGAAGCCGCGCAGTGGGCGCTCGACGCCGAAATCGTCAACTACTACCTGCTGACCCCACTGCCCGGTACGCCCCCGGACAACTACACGGTCAGTGTCTCGGTCTACGACGGCGCGACGCTGCGCTCTCTGGATGTGCGAGACGCCCAGGGCGCGCCGGCGGGGACCCGCACGGTCGTGGCAGCGGTGCGCCTGGAGCGGGCTCGAGAGCCTGTTGGCTCGGACCCATCGTTGCGGTCCGTGAACAAGATCGCCGCGCCAGGGGTGATGGTGGAGGGGGTGGCCGTCGAGCCGGGCGAGGTCACGCCAGGACAGCGCCTCAGTGTTCGGCTGCGGTGGCGGGCGTTGACGGCTCAGCCAGCGCTCGACCCGCTGCGGCTTCAACTGCGGCAGGGAAATACGCTTCTGGCGGAGGTGGAGGGCGCGCCGGCGGGGGGGCAGTATCTACCGACACAGTGGGCGAAGGATGAGGTGGTACTGGATTGGCGCGATCTGACGATACCAGCGGGAGCGAAAAGCGGCGCGGCGACGCTTCAGGTCCAGGTCGGCGCGGAGCCGCCCATCCCTTTGATGGACATTCAGATCCGCGCCTCGACGCATCTACTGACCGCGCCTGCCATCCAATATCCGTTGAGGCTAGACCTGGGCAACGCGCGGCTGGTCGGCTACGACCTTCCGACGCAGACGCTTAAGGCGGGTGAGCCGCTGGCTCTGACGTTGTACTGGCAGGCGACAGGGGCGCTGGGGGAGGCCCCCCTCACCGTGTTTACCCACCTGCTCGACGCCAATGGCCGCCTCATCGCGCAGCACGACAGCCCGCCCGCCGACGGCCAGCGGCCCACGCCTGGCTGGATCGTCGACGAGTATATCATTGACCCGCACCGCCTGACCTTCTCTGAGACGGGTTACACAGGCGAGGCCGTCCTGGAAGTAGGACTGTACGACCCGGCCACTGGGAATCGGATTCCCACGCCCGACAGGACCGGCCGCCTCCTCCTGCCGACGACGATCCACGTCGCGCCGCCCGCGTCGCGCTAAGATGCGCCGGCAGGTTCATTCTGATGACTTCGTTCATTCTGTCAAATCTCTTGTCTCTGTTGGCTGAAGATAGCCCTGGATTTTGGCGCGCAATTCCCCGCGTGGATAGACCGGGCGGACTTCAATCCGCAAGAGGGGCAGCCCGGTTTGGGCGCAGACACAGTCTTTGAGGGCGTCACTTTGGCGGCTGTCATAACGGCGGTGGCTGCTATCGTCCAGCTCAATTGCCAACAGTGGTTGGCACAAGTCCTTGTCGCACAGCAAAAAGTCGAAGTGCTTACCCCAGACCTGGTTATTGTGATACTTGCGGTTAGCCGGCTCGTTCGCCAGGAAGACCACATCGCCCATGCGGACCTTGGGGAAGATCAGGAAGTCCGCCCCCACCTCGTTCTGCAGCGTTTTGTAGAATTTACGCTCTTGGAAGCTGAACAGGCGGTCGCGCTTGCGGTAAACCGGCGATTCGCTGACGGTGGCGCCTAACTCTG
>JAHCIP010000594.1 GCA_026129165.1 Anaerolineae bacterium | reverse complement strand
ATCCAATCGTGGATAGCTCCGAGTGTACACGACCAGACCCAAGAGCACACTGAGTACCAGGACGAGGGCACGCTGCATATGCCACCTCCCGACTCGCGCACCTTATGTTGACAAGCAGCGAACTCTAGCACACGAAATCCGAATCGTCAAGCCGCCCTGCCCCTCAATCGAACGTGTACTCCAAATCGTAGAAGTGGCGGCCGTCCTCGATGCGGATGGTCATCTGGCCCGCCAGTCCGGCCAGGTCGCGGGCGCCGGAACCGGGGGCGACGGTAATGGTCAGACTCTGGCTCTCAGCGGTGCTGACGCCGTTATGGACCAGGACGAAGCTGCCGGCGCGCCCCTGGAGCCTCCCCGTCACGCGCTCGATGGCGACATAGACCGCCGAACCGCTGTCCATGAACGCCGACAGCATCTCCCCCCGGCTGCTGCCCTCCAGGTCGCCCTGGAACTGCTTGATGATCAAGCGTCGCCCTAGCGTAGCCCCCTCGCCCTTGTCCTCCCCTTGGGGAGGCAGTTGAACCTCGAATGTGCCGCTTGCGTGCATCGGTATCGCTATCCTTTTCTATAGGTTGCCAGACACGGGTTTGCTCATGGAGTAGATGAAGGTTCGTTCGCCGTCGAGCAGGGTGTCCTGTTCCAGCATCATGCCGATGTTCTGGGCCACGCGCTGCGAGGCGACGTTGCCCGGATCAACGAGGCAGATCAGCCGCGGTAAGCCTAACTGCTCAAAGGCATACGCCGCGATCCCCCGCGCCGCCTCCGTGCCCAGCCCCTGCCTCCAATAGGCTTTGGACAACAAATAGGCCACCTCGACTTCGGCCCGCCCCTCAATCGTCCAGGGCAGCAGCCCGCAGCGGCCAATAAATTCGCCCGTCGGTTTGTGGATCGTGGCCCACAACCCGAAGCCGTACTGAGCATAGTAGACATTGATAATCCACTCCAGCTCTTCGCGAGTCTCTTCGTAGGTCAGCGTTCCCTCGGGAAAGTAGCGCCGAATCTCGGCGTCGCGGTAGAGTTGGTACAGCGCGTCCAGGTCGTCCAGGACCAGCGGCCGCAGCCGTAGTCGCTCCGTCTGCAGGATGGTCGTCGGCTCCGTCATCGCCCCTCCGTGCCCTCCGATGGCCTGTAGAAAGGCGAATGATACGCCGCTTTGGGGGCGGGTCAAGCCCTGAATTTGGACTCTGGTCCTCATGCGTCTATAATGGCGGGGCATGGGGTTGGTCGTTCGGTGGTCTGGAGTGGAGTTGTGAGGTCATTTGCCCGGTAAGCTTAGAATGCACTGGTGGTGGCTGGCGCTGTGCGGCCTGCTGACTCTGACGCTCGGCGCGTGCCAAATCGGTTCCTGGATTCCCCCCGCCGGCCCCCTCTCATCCCCAACCGTTCCACCATCCGCGACGGCGGCCCCCACGCCTCCGCCACCTGTCTCGGCCTCACCGATCGCGTCGCGTCCCCCGACGACCTCAGCGCCACGCCCGACCGGCGCCTATCAGATATTCTTACCTCAGATGAACCGGCGCGACGCTGGGAGCATAGTCCGCGCAACGGTCATTGCCCTGGCCCGCGCGACCCAGACCCCGCTGCAGACGGCGACGCCGCCCCGCCGGCCGACGCGCACCCCCGACCCCACCCGCACGCTTCGAGCCACCCACACCCC
>JAHCIP010000593.1 GCA_026129165.1 Anaerolineae bacterium | reverse complement strand
CTTCGGGCCGCGCACGAGCAGCGTCACGTCGCTGGCGAACTTGGTGAGGAAGATGCCCTCTTCCCCCGCGCTGTTGCCGCCGCCAATAACGGCCACCGGCTCGCCCTTGTAAAACGGCCCGTCGCACGTCGCGCAGAAGTGGATGCCGGCGCCTAGCAGGTCATCTTCACCGCGCACGCCCAACCGGCGATAGGTGGAGCCGGTGGCGATGAGCACTGCCCGCGCCCCGTACTCCTGACCGTCGCCTGTGGTCACGTAGCGCGACTCTTCCTCGGCGCGCAGGCCAACCACCTCCTGAGCCTGGAGTGTCTCGACACCGAAACGGTGCGCCTGGCGGGCGAGGCGCTCGGCGAACTCCGCACCGGAGATGCCATCCGGAAAACCGGGAAAGTTGTCCAGCCGTTCGGTGATACCCGCTTGCCCGCCCAGGCTGCTCCGTTCGATAACCAGGACGTCCAGCCCCTCGCGGGCGGCGTAGAGGGCGCACGTCAGCCCGGTGGGGCCGCCGCCGACGACAATCAGGTCGTAGTACGGCTGCCGCGCCCGCGTCTGAAGGCCGAGCCTGGCCGCCAACTCGGCGTTGCTTGGCTCGACCAGCACACCGCCATCATCGAAAACGATGGTCGGGATGATGCGCTTGCCTCGGTTGACCTGTTCGACCAGTGTCACCCCGTGGGGGTCCACATCAATGTCCACCCAGTGGTAGTGGACGCGCTGCTCGCCCAGGAAACGCTTAGCGCGCTGGCAGTCGGGGCACCAGGGCGCGCCGTAGACTGTAATATGAGTATCCGACATCGTGTTCACCGATTGTGCCGGGTTCTTGGTCCGTTGTTCCCCATTACCTCTGACCTATCGCAATCACCGTATCAACCGCTTACCGATTTTGGCGGTCAAAAATTATGAGGGCGCCGCCTCGAGAATCTGCTCCACGTCGGCCAGCTGGACTGGCTCGCCCAGCAGCCCGACGCGGTCGCCCACCTGGAAGACCGTGGCCGACTTGGGGTTGGCGACGATGTGCCCATCGCGGCGAATGGCAATTACCGACGCGCCGGTGCGCGCCCGCAGGTTCGCCTCGGCCAGGCTTTGACCGACGACTGGGCTATGCTCGGCCACTGTCACCCAGCTAACTTCTATCCCGCGTGTCGCGCCGACCAGTTGCGCCAGGCTGCGACGCTCTTCCGGGGTTGTAGGCATGGCCTCGTACTGGTCGTGGCGCACGGCGTCGGTATAGCGTTGAACTTCGAGCAAGGGGAAGTTCAGGCGCAACAGGGTGTGCCGCACAAGCTCCAGGCCGCCCTCTAGTTCCGGATGGATGACATCGTTGGCCCCCAGATGGACCAGACGGGTGACGCCGGAGACCGTCGCCGCTCGGACAATGATGGGTAGGTTGGGCGCGATCTGACGCGCCGCGCCTACCACAATTTCCGCCGTCGCCTCGTCGGGAACGGTGACGACAAGGACGCTGGCGCGTTCCAGGCCAGCGTAGCTCAGAATCTCCGAGTTAGCCGCGTCACCGAATAGGGCCGGGATACCATCTTTGTCCATCGTCTCGATACGCGTGGCGTCGCGGTCCACGACGATGTAGGGGATAGCCAAATGCTGGAGGACAGCGGTGACGTGCTGGCCGATCCGCCCATGACCGATGACTACCACGTGGTCGC
>JAHCIP010000592.1 GCA_026129165.1 Anaerolineae bacterium | reverse complement strand
ACGCCATCTGGGTCGGCTCGCGCCCCGCGTGGCTCAAGAAGGCATCGCGCGCCTGGTCCGCCTCGACCTCACCTTCGACCTCACGAAAATGAGGCGAAGCGGGCCTGGCGCCCGGGCGCCGGGCGCGCTGCATAGAACGAGTGGTTGGACGACCCATAAGCCTGACCTATCCCTGCGAGAGCGAGGCGGCCGAATGAACCAGGAGATGATAGACCCCCTGCCCGCCCTGAATCAGTTCTGCCGGCTGCCCTGAATGGCGCAGTTGGGCAATCAAAGCGGCGAGCCGACCCGCTGTCTCGGCATTCAGACCCTGCGGGGCGCTGGACAGGGCATAGTGGACCATCGGCGCCGCCCCCGTGTTAATCTGACCGACCGAGATATGAATGCCCAGCGACGTTCGCCTGACGTGGATGGCAGGCTCATCGGTGGCTGGCGCGATGGCCTCGGCGACTTCCTGGATGTGAGACGCCCGCAATAGCTGGTCACTCACGGCCCTCCCTGCGCGTTGACGCCTCACCAGGGCTACCATCGTCAGTATCAAACCCCCGGCGACGATACCATGCCAGGCGTGCAACGGCAGGACGCCGAGCCACTCGGCCGCCACGACGACGAGCATGAGTAGCAGGGAAATCCACTGCGCCTCGGACAACACGCCGTGGTAGGGGCGGGCGGCATCGCCACGCAGAAACTCCAGGGTGAAGCGACCCAGGTCATACATCACGATATACCAGGCCAGCGCCGCGCCCGCTGGCTGACCCATCCAGACCAGGCCCGCGCCGACCAGGGTAATAGCGAGCGTCCACAGCGACTCGACGGCCTGGACGGGGAAGAGCCGCACGCCGACCAGGTAGCTCTCAAACCCGGCGGTGGCGTGCGCCTGGCCGTAGCAGACGCCCCAGGCGTGCGGCCGGCCATGACAGCAGCCGACCATCAAGCAGCCAATCCGCCCACACACCAGGAACATGCCCACGCCGAGAATGGTGATGTCGAGGTAGGGCAAGACAGGCTGCCGCAGCAGCCAGAGCAGCCCCGTCGTGACCAGGATGACGGCAATCTCATGATGATAGTAGACGAGGTTCTCGCCGCCGCTGACAATCTTGGTCGCCAGCGCCAGGCTCAGGAATGTTCCCATGGCCGCCAGGATAACAGCGCCCATGACCCAGGGCGACAGGCCGCGTTGCGCCACCAGCGTCATCGCCAGGACCACCGCTAACCCCAGGCCCGTGTAGCCGCAGACCTGGAAGGCCGAGCGCGAGTGATGGCCCAGGCGGATTTCAGGCTGCACCAGTTGGTCGAGTAAACCCTGTACCTTGTTCATGCTTAACGCCGGTCCAGATTGATACGAATACCGTAGAAGTAGGCTGGTCCGCCCGGCGGGTTTGACCCGTCCTTACTCAGTCTCATGCGGACTCCACCTTTCACCTTGAGCTTGTCGCCCTCAAGGTAGGTGTCGAAGACATTGAGGGCATGGTCAGCGGTGCGGTCCGTCATCTTCTGACGCATCAGGTAGGGCGCAGCCTGGGCCAGCAGAGTCGTGACGGGACCGAGGGGACGCGCGGCCGGCGACCCTGGACCCTGCAACGCCTGTTGCTCGGTCAGCGCGTGGCCCAGGAAGATGCAGTGAAAGACGTTCGGCTCGCCGACACCCAGGACGAGCCAGTCCCCCG
>JAHCIP010000591.1 GCA_026129165.1 Anaerolineae bacterium | reverse complement strand
TCCGCCGGCCCCGCGTGAGGTGATCACGCTGGGTGGCGGGGAGGCGGCGGTGATGGCCCAGCCGCCGGCGGCCGCGCTCCGTCTGGCAGCCCTGCTGACGCCGCGCCTGCTCATTCCCGCGCTGGCGGTGCTGGGGATCCTCGATTCCATCTACCTGTCATATGTGAAGATCGCCCATGCCAAACCCTTCTGCGCCGGTGTGGGCGACTGCGAGACCGTCAATACCAGTGTCTACTCGGTATTCATGGGCGTCCCCATCGCCTACCTCGGCGTGCTCATGTACGCGACGCTGTTCGTCCTGTCCTTCTGGGGGGCGCGTCTGCCGGAACCCCTGGCGACCTACGCTCCGCTGCTGATCATGGCGATCTCGTTTGGCGGCGTCCTCTACTCAGCCTATCTGACCTACCTCGAACTGTACGTCATCGAGGCCATCTGCGTCTACTGCGTGGTCTCAGCCACGCTCATCACACTCATCTTCCTGTCGTCGCTGTGGTTGTATTGGCGCGACCAGAGGGCGCCGGAAAGCGCGTAATCGTGTGGCCCTGAATCGCCTCCCCCACCTGCCCCCCGGCTTTGACATTCGGCGGCTCAAGACAGCCGCCGAGTATCATGCCGCCGAGGAGTTGCAGGTCGTCACCTGGGCCATGACCGACCGCGTCGAAGCGACCCCTATCCATGTGCTCGTCACGGCGCAAAAGAACGGCGGGCTGGTCCTGGGCGCCTTCGCGCCGGATGGGACGCTGGCCGCTTTCTTGTTCGGCTTCCTGGGGACAACAGCCGACGGAACGCTCAAACACGTCTCGCACCAATTGGGCGTGCTGCCACAGTATCGCGGTTTGAGCCTGGGCTACCTGCTCAAGCGGGCGCAGCGCGGTGAGGTCCGCCGCCAGGGCCTCGACCTGGTTACCTGGACCTACGACCCGCTGGAGACGGTCAACGCCCACCTGAACCTGACCCAACTCGGCGCGGTCAACACGGTCTATCTGAGGAGCGTCTACGGGGAGATGCGGGACAGCCTCAACCGGGGCCTGCCCTCGGACCGCTTCCAGGTGGACTGGTGGATACGCTCGCAGTGGGTGCATGAACGGCTGTCGCTGGCCCACCCGCTGAGCCTGAGCGACGCCGTAGCGCGGCTGCCTGTCGTCAACCAGGTGACATGGCAGGCGGGCGACGGCGGACCCATTGTCGCGCCTGTCGGCCTGGATGGCAGCTTCACGGCGTCCGATGTGCTGCTCCAGGTTCCGTACCACTTCCAGGCCGTGAAACGCGCCGACCTGGACCTGGCCTATACCTGGCGAATGCACAGCCGCGAGGCGTTCGAGGCCCTGTTTGCTCAGGGCTACGCGGCGGTAGACATGCTGCGCGGTGACCTGGAGGGACGGCCCGTCGCCTACTACCGCTTCATCCGACCGGACACCCCGCCCCCCTGGCGCGTCCGCGAGCACGCGCCGATCGAGACGATTCCCGACCTCCCCACCGCCCTGCGCCAGTTCGCCCAACTCTATCATCAGAGTTTGTTTTGGAAGGCGCATGAAGTCCTGGAAGCTCCGTGGGCCGTCGCGGAGGGCGAGGACAAGGCGCTGCTCCAGGGGCTGATTCGCACTGCCGCCGCCTTCCACAAGCTGACTGCTCACGGCAACCCGACTGGCGCGGCGCGTCACCTGGCCTGGGTGA
>JAHCIP010000590.1 GCA_026129165.1 Anaerolineae bacterium | reverse complement strand
CCTCGGCCGGGGAGGGGAAGCCGCAGGGGGCGCGGAAGGGCATCACCGGCCGGGGCATCCGCGATGGGTCAGGCACGCACGCGCCCAACAGCCCAGGTGGGTCAGGCAGGCGGCGGGGCAGGCGGTAGACGGCAGCAACTTCAGACATGGGACCAGGATCCGGGGGACGACACCCGCTCACGGCGGGCCAACAGGGTAGGAGTCCTGGCTCGGGAAGGCCATTAGCATTTCCCTGAACAGGGCGTCCTAGCCATCTCCACGGCCTCGCCCAGTCACCGCGGCAATGACCCGTCGGCACCCATCCGGGTCCAGCCGGCCGATGTGGGCTTGGGGTTCGGGCACGCCCAGCTCGCCGGCCAGCCACCGATACACGGACGAGCGCGATTCCTGCCCGCCTTGCCACAGCGGGTCCAGGGCCCGGTGCGCCAGGTGGCGCCAGTGCCGGGTGTCGGCGTCGGCCAGGGTGCCCAATGGGGTGGTGGTGCCGCGGTAGCAGCGGATGTAGGCGTCGCAAGGCGCGCACTTCCACGCTGGGCCCCAGTCCGCCGGGTAGGGGTAGCCCGCCTCCTGCCAGCGCAGCAGTTGTGCCGGCCGCTGGCAGTAGGGGCACGCCACGCTCAGGGGCGCTGGATCACCCGATCCGACCATTCGTCGGGCACCGCATAGCCCGCGTCGTCGCAGTCGGCCGTGAGCTCCAACAGCTCCGCCCGCAGCGCGTCTTCGTCCTCGGGCGAGGCCTGGGTCAGGAGGGCCTTTTCCTGCTCGGAGAACCACTCCCAGAACTGGCCGTAGGTCTTGCCATACCAGTGCTCGTGGCGCGTGCCCAGCTGAAATGCGCGCAGGGCTGACTTGAGGGCGTCGTCCATCGGCCTACTATAGACCCGAGATCCCCGTCCCTGGAGGACCCCATGGCCACGCTCGAGGCGCTCACGGCCCAGCTCGACGAGCTGGAAGCCAGCCTGCTCCAGCTCATCGCGGACTATCCCGACCATGGGGAGTTCTGGATGGCGTTCGCCGGGGTGGCCGACGTCATCGAAGACCAGGCGGGCGAGCACGGCCAGGCGGTGGGGAAACGGCTGGCGGCAATTCTGGCCCAGCACGGGCGCTACATGTCCTACATGGAGCTCGACTGCGAGGAACCGTAGCAGCGAGGACATCCGCAGGGGGGCGGAATGGATGAGGTATTCGAGGGCCTGGTGCGAGAAGGCATGGCCCGGATGCGATGGAGCCGAAAGAAGGCAGAGCAGGTCGCGCATCGCTACTTGAAGCGGCGTGGGAGGGCCATGGCGAAGGCCGGGCTGGCCTCCCTCCGGGACAATGGTGCTCCGGTGGTCAGACCTGCCCCCCAGATCCGTGTCGTCAAGGCCAATATCAAGCCCAAGGAGCGGCCCGTCCCCACGCCCGATGAAGTCGCCGAGCTCAAGGCCGCCAGGTCGAAGAAGGCCGTAGCCAAGAAGCTGCGCAAGAAGGTGAAAAAGGCTCGGGCCAAGCAAGCCGCCGTCGCCGCTGCGATCGCCCAGCAGGCCGCCAAGCGGGGCAAGCCGAAGAAGAAGCCCCTGACGCCCCTCCAGCGGTTGGAGCGGGCCGTGGGGCCGGACGACGGGCGCAGGCGCGGCGGAAGCCCCTTCCTCCAGGGTGGTAGCCCGGGCCTGGGGCGGCGGCGCTGACACCCCCGCGCAGCGGCGCTAAGG
>JAHCIP010000059.1 GCA_026129165.1 Anaerolineae bacterium | reverse complement strand
GGGGTGGACCCCTCGCCCACCGCCACGCGCCTGACCGCCGCGCGGCCCTTCCACCTGCGCGCCGCCGCCGACCGCCTGCCCTTCCCGACCGGCGCCTTCGACGTTGTTCTATGTACCGATGTGCTGGCCCATGTCCCCGAGGCGTTTGTCGAACGCACGCTGCGGGAGATGCTGCGCGTGGCTGGCGGGCCACTGGTGGCGGCGATTGATTGCGCTAACCCCACCCGAGACGGCCACACGACGATGCGCCCGCGCCAGTGGTGGCTCGATAAGCTGGCCGGCCTGGGCGCGACACCCGACGACGGCTTCGCGGCCGGCTGGCTGCCCTACGGCACGCGCCTACCCGAGGGCCTGGAACTGATAGTTGTCTGGCCCGAGTCGGTTCGACCGTCTAAGAGTGCGTATGAGCTCGACCTTCTCGCCGCCTAGGGTATCCACTGAGACGCCGCGCGTCTCGGTCCTGATGCCCACCTTCAAGCAAGCCGCGTTTATCCGCCGCGCCCTGGAAAGTCTGCGTGCCCAGACCTTCCAGGACTGGGAACTGGTTATCGTGGACGACGGCTCGCCCGACGATACGCCGGCCGTCATCGAGCCGTACCTGGCCGACCCTCGCCTGCGCCCGATTCGTCTGCCAAAAAATGTTGGACTGGGGGCGGCCCTCAACCTGGCGACGGCCCAAGCGCGGGGCCGCTACCTGGCCTATCTGCCTTCCGACGACGTGTACTATCCCGACCACCTGGCGCGGCTAGTGGACCTCCTGGACAGCCAGCCTGACGCTGTTCTGGCCTACAGCGGGCTGCGCTGGGAGTACCACAAGTACGGTCCGACGCTCCAGGGCGAGACGACGGTGGGCCGCGAGGCCGAGGCGCTGGCGCAGGGCAAGCTGCTGGCCCTCGTCCAGGTGATGCACCGCGCCGACACCGTTCAGGAACCACTGTGGCCGACGCGGGCCGAACTGGAAACCGACCGCCTGGAGGGGGTCGTCTGGGAGAAGCTGCTGGTGAAGGGCCGCTTCGCGTACACGGGCGCACTGACGTGCGAGTGGGTGGACCACGCCCAGCAGCGCAGCAAGCAGATCCTCCCGCCGGGCGGCCTGGCGGTCTACCGCCAGCACTACGGTGTGGGCCGCGACGAGTACCTCAACTGGCAGCCGACGCGCGGCGCGCAGGTGGATGAACGCGCTCGCTATGGCCGCTTCGCCGAGCGGCGGGAGCTACCCGCGCCGGGCGGGCTGAAGATTCTGCTGGTGGGGGAACTGGGCTTCAACCCGGAGCGCATCCTGGCCTTCGAGGAGGCCGGCCACAAGCTGTATGGCCTGTGGCTGCCGCAGCCGGAGGGCTGGGACACCACCGGGCCGCTGCCCTTTGGCAATGTGGAGGACATCCCCTTCGCGCCGGGCTGGGCCGACCGCGTCCGGGCGGTCCAACCCGATATAGTCTATGCCCTGCTCAACTGGCAGGCCGTGAAGTTTATCGATGAAGTGCTGTCCGCCGGCCTGGGCGCGCCTGTGGTGTTCCACTTCAAGGAAGGCCCGTTCATCTGCCAGACGCAGGGGCTATGGCCGACGCTGGTTCGCCTGCTCACGCGGAGCCAGGGGCAGATCTTTATCAGCCCGGAGAACTTCGAGTGGTTCCAACTGGCGCTGGACGGCCAGCTTGACCCGCGCCGCACGATGATTCTCGACGGCGACCTGCCCAAGCTGGACTGGTTCACCGACGAGTGGGCGCCCAAGCTGTCGCGCCAGGATGGCGAGATTCACACCGTCTGTACCGGGCGGCCGCTCGGGCTGGACCCGTTCGAGGCCATCGCGGCCGCCGGCATCCACGTCCACTTCTACGGCTCGCACTTCCACGCCATGTTCCCGAACTGGACACGCAATGGGCTGGCGACGGGTTACATGCACCTCCACCCGACGGTCGAGCCGGACGAGTGGGTGCGCGAGTTGTCGCAGTACGACGCCGCCTGGTTCCACGTCTTCTCCAGCTATAACGGCGGCGACCTACGCCGCGCCCACTGGGACGACCTGAACCTGCCGGCCCGCCTGGGGACGTATGCCTGCGCCGGGCTGCCCTGGATTCTCAAGGCTAATTCAGGCTCGCGGGTGGCGATGCAGGAGTTGGCCCGCCAGTACGAT
The DNA here is from genome assembly GCA_026129165.1 of Anaerolineae bacterium. GTDB lineage: Bacteria > Chloroflexota > Anaerolineae > Epilineales > JAHCIE01 > JAHCIE01. Next base: position 22,143 of record JAHCIP010000059.1, on the reverse strand, counting down.
GTCGGCGTGTTCTACCGCGAGTACAGCGACCTGGCCGCCCACCTGCGGGACCGCGCCCGCCTGGACCGGATGACGCTGAACATGCAGGCGGCCCGCCGTATGTTCGCGTTTGATACCTATGTAGATGAGTTAGTCCAGTTTTTCAAGCAGATTCTCGCCGATGCAAGGTAGACCTATGATGCGCCCTTCCCATCCTTCTCATCCTTCCCATCCTTCCCCCTCTTCCCACGATGATTCCCCCGTCATCGTCTGCCTGGCCCACCTGGCCTGGGATTTTGTCTGGCAGAGGCCGCAGCACATCCTGTCGCGGCTGGCGCGCCACTACCCTGTCCTCTACATCAACGAGCCGCACATCGCCCAGCAGACCACGGGCGACCCGTACCTGAAGGTCGTGGCCGACCAGGACGGCGTGACCGCCTACCAGCCGGTCTTTCCGGACCGGCGCGACGTACTGGAAGCCTGGCGCGAGGTCTACGTGGGGGTCGTGCAGGGGGAACTGGAGCGGCGGGGCTGGATTGAAAAGCTGGGGGACAGGTGGACGGCGCGGCGGCCCATTATCCTGTGGTTCTACACACCAATGCCAGCCTACTTTCTGGACCACATTCCGGCCGCGGTGATTGTCTACGACGTGATGGACGAACTCAAGAACTTCAAGCACGCCCCGCGCAACCTGGCCGAGCGCGAGGCGCAGGTGTTGGCGCGGGCGGATGTGGTGTTCACGGGCGGGCGGAGCATGTACTTGGCGCGGCAGTCGCAGCACCCCAACATCCACCAGTTCACCAGTGGCGTGGACCCGGCCCACTTCGCCCAGGCCCTCCGCCCCGACCTGCCCGAGGCGGCTGAAATCGCCAGCCTCCCGCATCCGCGCCTGGGCTATTACGGCGTCATTGACGAACGGCTGGACCTGGCCCTGCTGCGTGAGGTGGCCGACGCCCGGCCCGACTGGTCGCTGGTGATGGTCGGGCCGCTGGCTAAGATTCGCGCCGAGGATCGGCCGGCCCGGCCCAACATCCACTACCTGGGCCAGCAGCCCTACGAGCGATTGCCGCAGTTCCTCAAGGGCTTCGATGTGTGCCTGATGCCGTTCGCCATGAACGAGGCGACGCGCTTCATCAGCCCGACCAAGACGCTGGAGTACATGGCCGCCCACAAGCCCATCGTCAGCACGCCGGTGCCGGATGTGGTCGCCAACTGGGGGGAGGTGGTCTATATCGCTGCCGACCCGCCGGCGTTCATCGCCCAGGTCGAACGCGCCCTGATCGAGACGCCGGCTGACCGCGCCGACCGTCAGGGACGCGAAGAGGGCATCCTGGCCCGCAGCACGTGGGAGCATATCACGGGCGAAATGCGGCGGCTTATCGAGGCGGCTCTAGCTGGCGTTACGTAAGGCATGCCCCATCTCGGGCGCCACTTCTGTTCGGAACGGCTGGCCCTCAGCCGCGCAGATCAACTGCACCGCCTTGCGGCCCGACATGGCCGCCATCGGCACCCCGCCTCCCGGCTCCACCCATTGCCCCGCCATGTAGAACCGGTCCAGCTTCGGTAGGGTTTGGCTCACCCCCGCCAGCATCAACCGCATGGTGTCCAGTGTCAGCAGCCAGCCGCACGTCGAGCCGCGCCAGTTGCCCGTGTAGCGCTCATAGCTCAGCGGCGTCGCCACATCCACCACTTCTAGGTTGGCCTGGAGGCCGGGCAGCCGCTTCTCCAATTCGGCCACGACCAGTTCCCCCACCTGCGTCTGCTCAGTCTTGTACAGGTGATGGCCGTAGATGCGCTGCCACCACTCGTAATCCGAGGGGATGAGCAGCGTGACGGACGATTTGCCGGCCGGGGCCATGGTCGGGTCGAAGCCGAAGTGCTTGACGGCCAGCGCGTGCCGTTCGGCGTCCGCAATACGCACCGGCTGGCCCAAGAGATACGTGGTACGGGCGGGCAGCGCCGCCAAGTCGTGGGCCACGCCCAGCGACACCTGGAGCATGGGGTAGGTGGGCAGGTGGCCGTCGTACATGCCCCGCACGTGGCGGTCGGTGTACTGGCCGTCGAGCAGGGAAAAGATGGCGCCGCGTCCATCGCAGGCTGAGATGACGTAATCGCTGTGGTAGACGTCGTCGTTGTAGAGCCGTACGCCCACTGCGCGGTCGTTCTCGACCAGCACGCGCTCCACCTGCGCCTTGTAGTGGAGCTGACCGCCCAGCGCCAGGTAACGCTGTTCGACGGCCCGCGCGAACTCGAGCGAGCCGCCCTCCGGAAAGCCAGCGTTGCGGTTCGCCATGTAGGCCAGTTGGGCCAGGCCCGCCATCATGGGAATCTCCGGCCAGCTAAACATCAAGGGCACGGCGCGGCGCAGGAACGGGTCGCGGAAACGCTGGGCGAAGTCCTGGGCCGAGACCATGCCCCAGCGGGCCAGGGCCGGCACATAGGGCAACATGCGCCGCCCCAACGCCAGCCCTTCCTTGCCGTCCATGAGCTGGCGCGGCTTCTCCGACATCACCGACAGGTCGAACTCCAGGAACTGCCGCACGCCGTCGGCCAGGTCGTGGATGGCGTCGGCGTCGGTGGGCGACAAATCGAGCATGTGCTGTTCAAGGCGGTCGGGATCGCAGTAGACGCTGAACATTCGCCCAGCGTCGTCCACCAGGGTCTGGTACTGGTCCAGGTGGATAAAGCGTCGCCCCTGGACTGCCCCCAACTCCTGCCAGACATGGTTGAACGGCTGCCCCTCGCCCGACCCATACAGGTAGTGCAGGCAGCCGTCAAAAGTGTAGCCCTTGCGCTCCCACGCCGTACACAGGCCGCCGGGCAGGTCGTGTAGCTCAAAAATATGCGACTGGTAGCCGTTCATCTGGGCATAGCAGCCCGCCGCCAGCCCGGCCATGCCAGCCCCAATGATGATCACCGACTTCGACGCCATCGTGCCCTCCTCTCGCCCTCCCCGCTCTCGGTAACGTATGTCACCAAGTATCATACGTTAACCAAGAGAGCAATGAGAGGGAGAGGTAGTCACGTCGGGTAGTGGTTCCTTCACCCGATGCGCCCCTGCCGCTGGGCCTCCATATGGGAAAAGGCAGACCAGGCCAAGCTGCGGACTTCAGGCCGCAGTTCTCCACGAAGCAACCGGTGTGTAGGCGGGGGCTTACGGCAACGGCAGGAGAGATTGGACAAAAAAACCCTCCGAAGTCGTTACGACTTCGGAGGGTTGCGCGCTCTGAGATCTACATGAACTCGCGCATGATCTGGTCGAGCGACTCGCGCGACGGCCGTGTGTCCTTCTCCGTCAGCCATGCCAGCGGCGTCTCCACCAGGTTCTCCAACTCCGGCAGCGTCGGCCGGCTCTCGTCAATGTAGAGCAAGCCCGTGATGAACTCGCCCTTCTCACGGGCCTGGTCCAGCCGGGCCAGGGCGCCCATCTTGCTCGTCGCGTCGTAGCCCGCTTCGAGTTTGCGCAACTGGATGGTTGGCCCGTCGTGCAGCTTGACCTGCTGCACCGTGCCCGGCTCGTAGTCTACCTGGATTTCCTCGAAGGGCAGCACCACCCCAATCTCATGTAGCGGGTACTCGTTAGCCTTGCCGTAGGCGAAGCTCTTATTCGAGTCCGGCTCGTCGTTGAACGTCACACACGGGCTGATAATGTCCAGCACCGCCGTGCCCTTGTACGCCATGGCCGCCTTGAGCAGCTCGCGCACCTGCTTGGCGTCGCCGGAAAACGACCGCGCCACGAAGCCCGCGCCAGCCACAATCGCCTCCATACACATGTCGAGGGACGGGAAGCGCTGCGTGCCATAGTAGCGCGTCTTTTGGCCCTCGTCCGACGTGGCCGAGAACTGGCCCTTGGTCAGCCCATACACGCCATTGTTCTCGATGATGTACACCATCGGCACGTTGCGCCGCAGCATGTGCTTATACGGGCTAAAGCCAATGCTGCCCGTGTCGCCGTCGCCGCTCACCCCGATAGCCAGCAGGTCGTGGTTGGCTACCGTCGCGCCCGTCGCCACCGTCGGCATGCGGCCGTGCAGGGCGTTGATGCCGTGCGCCCGACCCATAAAGTACGCCGGCGACTTGCTCGAACAGCCGATACCGCTCAGCTTGATCACCTTGTGTTGGGGCAGCGACAACTCGTAGGCCGCGTCAATAATCCGCTGCGAGATGGAGTTGTGGCCGCAGCCCGCGCACAGCGTCGTCTTGGAGCCGTCGTACTCAATCTTCTGCAACCCCAACTGGTTCACTTTGCCGTTCACTGGACGTGTCGCTTCCATAGTTTACCTCCCCGCCCCCGCCAGCTCGCGCTCGTGCGCCAGCACCTGGCCGGTCACAAACCGCGCCGTCAGCGGCAGCCCATCGGCATAGGCGATGGACACCAGTCGCGTCGCCAGTTCCGGGTACTCCATCCGCAGCAGGCTCGCCAGCTGGGCATCCCGGTTCATCTCGATGACATACACTTCCTCGTGCGCCGCGATGAAGTCGCGCACCGACTCGCTAAAGGGCAGCGCCCGCAGCCGCAGATAGCTCGTCTCTACCCCTTCCTTCGCCAGCCGGTCCCGCGCCTCGACCACCGCCGGGTCCGCCGAGCCAAAGGCCATCAGGCCCACACGAGCGCCCTGGCGCTGGTCAATCACCGGGGCCGGCACGTACTCGCGGGCCGTCTCATGCTTCTTCGCCAGCCGCGCCATATTGCGCAGCCAGTCCTCGCCGCGCTCGCTATACAGCGCGTACTCATTGTGACCCGACCCGCGCGTGAAGTAGGCCGCCCCCGGCGCCTCCGTCCCCGGTAGCGTCCGCCACGGGATACCGTCGCCGTCCACATCCTTATAGCGGCCCCACTCGCGGCCCAGCCGCTTGACGGCCTCCGCGTCCAGCACCTTGCCCCGGTCAATGGGCTTGGCGGGATACTCGAACGGCTCGCTCATCCAGTAGTTCATGCCCAGGTCCAGGTCGCTCAGGACGAAGACCGGCGTCTGGAACCGCTCGGCCAGGTCGAAGGCCGTGTGCCCGAACTCGAAGCACTCCTTGACTGACCCTGGCAGCAGGACGATGTGCTTGGTATCGCCGTGCCCCAGCAGATACGCCTTGAGCAAGTCGCCCTGCGACACGCGCGTCGGCAGCCCCGTGCTTGGCCCCATGCGCTGCACGTCCCAGATCACCGCCGGGATTTCAGTGTAGTAGGCGAAACCCACAAACTCGGTCATCAGCGAGATACCCGGCCCCGACGTGGACGTCATCGCCCGCGCCCCCGCCCAACTCGCGCCGACGACCATGCCAATGGCCGCGATTTCATCCTCCGCCTGGATAATCGCATACGTCGCCTTGCCGTCGGGCGTCTTGCGCAACTTGGCCGCGTACTCCTCCAACTCGTCGGCCAGGCTCGTCGCCGGCGTAATGGGGTACCACGCCGCGACGGTCATGCCGCCATAGATCGCGCCCAGCGCCCCTGCCGTGTTGCCCTCGATGATAATCTTGCCCGCCGTCTCGTTCATGGGCTGGACACGATAAGGGTCCAGCTTGGGCAGGTTCTCTCTCGCCCAGTCGGCCGTACGCTGGACGATATTCCAGTTCATCTCGACCGGCTTGCGCCGGCCCTTGAACTGGTTCTCCAACGCCTGGCGAATGGCCGTCATATCAATGCCCAACATCTGGGCCAGCACGCCGACATACACCATACTCGCCAGACGGCCCTTGAACTTGAGACGGTCGTCCTTGCGGATCGCCCCCGACGCAATCGCGGCGTCGAGCGCCTCGCGGGACACTTCCTTGACCGGCAATTGGTAGTAGATGATGTCGTCGCGCGAACGGTTGAACAGCTTCAACTCATCCGAGTAGAAGCACACCCCCCCCGGCGGCAGGAGGCGAATATCCTCCACCACCGTCTGGTCGTTGAACGCCACCAGGATTTCCACCCCATCGCGCCGCGCGATATAGCCATCCTTGCTGACGCGGATGGTAAACCAGGTAGGCAGGCCTTCGATGTTGGAGGGGAAGAGGTTCTTGCCGTTGACGGGGATGCCCATGTGGAACAGGGCGCGGATGAGAGTCATGTTAGCGGTCTGCGACCCGGAACCGTTAACTGTTGCCGCCACAATCGAAAAATCGTTGATGATGTCTTTCCCGCCGCCAGCGCCGGTCGCGGACGCCGACTGCAAAACTGCTGTCGCCATACACATTCCCCCTTGGGAAGCTTGAGGCGCCTCATCGCGCCATGCCTAAATCATAACGATAAACGCAGTTCAGGGCAACTTCGATACGCCAGACGTAATGCGTAGTGCGTCCTGCGTATTTCGTGGTTGTCAGACAAAAACGTGGGGCGTGACAACACTCCTGATGAAGCGCCACGCCCCACGTATCCCACTCTGAGATACGCAATACGCAGTACGCAGTACGAAATACGCATCACGCCTCACGCATTACCCACTTATCCCCCCGGTATCTCTTCTTTCGGGCTGCCGCCCGTCTCGTCCAGCGTGGACGCGACACCCATGCGCTCCTGGTTAACATTGGTCGGGTCGCCCGGCGCGTCGCCCTCCACCGCCCCGAGCTGGTCCATGGGCGAAACGGGCAAGCTCACACTGCCGCCAGCGTCCTCGGTGTGTAGCACGTCTGGCGTAAACTTCTGGACCTCCGGGCGTGGGTCGGTCAGGCGCGACGGCTGGTCCTCCTCCAGCGGTTGGGGGGGAGTGGAGTCGGGAGTCAAGTGGTCTTGCGTCATGGTGGCCTCCTTAAATATAGTTTGCCCCACAGTGAAGCAAGACGGAGGCCAGGCGGGGCCGAAAATAACTGGCAGGGGACCGACGCCATGGGCGGTCCCCTGCCAGGGTGGGGTCTGGTCAGGATTAGTCGGCAGCCAGGGCCGGTTCCGGGCCAGCAGGAATTCGCAGTCCTTCAGGGCGTACCAGGAGCAGGGGCAAGGTCCCACGGTGGAGAACTTCGCCGGCGACACTCCCATACAGCAGCCGCCCCAGCCCGGTTCGCCCGTGCGTCGCCATAACCACCAGACTCGCGCCCGAGGCGCTGCACTCATCGAGAATGGCTTCCGCCGCCTCGCCGACGCGCAGGCAGAGCTGTACCCGCAACCCTTCCCGTCGCAAACCGTCGGCAACCGAGGCCAGATACTGCTCGGCGTCCACCTTGGCCTGTTGGAGCAAGGTCTCGGAGAGCAAGGGGCGCTGCAACTCCGGGTCCACCACGACGGGTGTCGAGGGAGTAACGACCCGCAGCAGGGTCACCGTCCAGTCAAAGGCCCGCGCTAGGTCAGCCGCAGGCGGGATCGCCGCCGCCGCGAAGGTAGACCCATCCAACGGGACCAGCAGGCGGGGCCGGTCGGCCCCCTCAGAGCGATGCGAAGAGGCTGTTATACCATTGGTTCGCACCAGGAGGACGGGAATCGGGCTGCGCGACAGGACCGCTTCGGCCACGGAGCCATACACCCATCGGCTTAGCCCGGAACGGCCATGCGTCGTCATCACGATCAGATCCGCCTTATCCTGCTCGGCGACCTGCAGAATACCCAAGGGGGCTGGGGCGTGGGGGGTGACGACCTGGACCTGGACGCCCGCGCCAAGACGACGGGCGACGGCTTCGAGGTAGGCCTCGGCCTCCTGGGCGGCGCGGTGGTAGGACTCGCCGTTATCGAGGCCCGGGGATATGGTCCGTGTCCAGACGGCCCGCACGAGTAGCAGGCTGGCGTTGACGGATTGAGCAATCGAAGCCGCGATGGGCAAGGCCCGCTCACCGAGGGGTGAACCATCCAGCGGGACCAGAATTTTGGTAAACATACGTCCTCCCTCTTGCCGACCGTGACGCTCTCGTGCGCCTGTCAGATCGCCACTTCATCACTTCATCTTTAATGCTTTTCAATACCACACTACTTCACGACGGTTCGCGGTTGGCTGAAACCAGCGGGTATAGCAGAAGGCGTCGAGGGGGGGCTTGATAAACCCTCGACGCCTACTCTGGTAGGACACGCGTGGTCCTAGTGGGCTGACGTTACTTAGCAGGTGAGCCAGCGCGAACAGGGTCACCTTCGCGTGAGACCGCCAGGCCGGGCCAGGGAGTGCCGATCCAGCGGAGCAGGAAGTAGTCGGCGCCGTAGTAGCCCGCTACCTTCCAGGCTAGCATCACGCCCACCGCCAGGATGAGCAGGAAGCCATTCGTGCTCGCCGAGCCAGCCATGATGAAGTTCCAGTTCAACAGCGCGCCGAAGAAGGCGGCGATGCCGACAAACGCACCTACAATCAGGCCTAGACCAATGAGCAACTCACCATACGCCACGAGCTTAGCAAACCAGGTGTAGGACTGGGTGTCGAGTAAGAACTGCAGGAAGCCGCGATACCAGTCGAAGGAGATGGCGGGTCGAGCGGGCGGGGCGGGGACAGCGACGGCGCTCGTCCAGTACTTCTTGAGGGCCTCACCAGTCTGGACCCAACCCGGATCAGAGATTTTGTGCGAACTCGCGTCAACCCACTGCCAGCCGAGCCAGACACGGACGATGAGCCAGAAGATGGCCATGCGGGTGTCGGAGAACAGGAAGCGGGCGAACGGCGGGTCCTGGATGACAGTATTCTTACGGGTGACAACCTTAGCAGCCATGGGACTCCCTCCTGCGGAGTACTGAGTGATGAGATTGAAGACATTTGAGTGCGCTGTAACAACTCGCGTTGTTGGGCACAGTATAGTGGAGAATTGGGCAGAAGTGTGTTAGGTTTCGGCCACGTTTCGTGAATATCTCACCACCATCCCCGCTTGAGTTGTCTCGTACAGCAGTCTTGAGTATAAATAAGAGTGGATGTGACAGAGTGGTAACGCGAGGAAGGTATGGACAGACAAGACGGCGCGGGCGAAACCAAATTCCGGGGGTTGCTCGAATCGGCTCCAGACGCCATTGTGATCGTCAACGATCAAGGTCGCATCGTCATCGCCAACTCCCAGGCGGAGCGGCTCTTCGGCTATGCGCAGGCCGAGATGATTGACCAGCATATCGAAATGCTGTTGCCCACGCGCTTACGGGGGTTGCATGTCAACCACCGTGAGGGCTACGTGGCGCACAGCGCGACGCGACCGATGGGGATCGGCCTGGACCTGGTCGCCCAGCGCAAAGACGGCAGCGAGTTCCCGGTCGAAATCAGCCTCAGCCCCTTTGAGGCCGAAGAAGGGCTGCTCGTCACGGCTGTCATCCGCGACATTACCGAACGCAAGCGCGCCGCCGATGAACTGGAACGTCAGGTAAGGCAGCGGACAGCGCACCTGAACGCCCTGGTCCAGTTCGGCCAGGAACTGATCGTCACGCGCGGGCTGGAGGCCGTCCTCCAGCAGGCGCTGCAACGCGCCCTGCTCCTGGCGCCCTGCGCCGACCGGGGCGCCATCTATCTGTACGATGAGGATGGTCGGACGATGACCCTCAGTGGCAGCATCGGCTTCAGCAAGACACCCCAGGTGCGTGTACCAGCCAGCCTGGGCATGTTGGGGATGGCGCTGTCCACCCGCCAGACCTACCAGGTGAGTTCGACAGACGAGTACCGTGCCCAGGCGGTGGGGCTCACGCGCGACGAGTGGGAACGGACCTTGCGCGCCTTCCATCTCAAGGAACCGCCGACGGGCGCGCTGGCGATACCCCTGATTTCGCATAATCAGACGCACGGCGTTCTGCTTGTCTTGCGCGAGCATGGCAATGGTTCCTTCGCGCCCGAGGCGCGCCCCGCCCTGGAGACCCTGGCCAATCTCGTCGCGGCGGCCATCAGTGATGAACGGAGCCGCATGCGGGCTAGCAGCCTCTCGACCCAGGTCGCCGACCTGGAGGCCGAACGGACGCGCATGACAGAGCGTCTCAACTATGCCGAGGCTGGCATGCTGCAAGCCGCGCGGCTGGCCGCCGTCGGTCAATTGGCCGCCGCCATCGCCCACGAAATCAACAACCCCCTCTACGCGGCCCGTAACTGTCTCTACCTGCTCGAAGACGACCTGCCCGCCACTCTGAAGGACTCGACCTATCTTAACCTGGCGCGCGAGCAACTCGACCGTATCGCTGGCATCATCAGCCGCATGCGTAACTTCTACCGCCCGTCGCGCGGTGAGATGGCTCCCCACAACCTGAACTATCTGCTCGAAGAGACGCTTGCCCTGGCTGGCCTGAACCTGCGCCACGGCACCGTCCAGATGATTTTTACGCCCAATCCCAATATGCCCGACGTCGTGTGTAACGGTGATCAACTTCGCCAGGTTTTCCTGAATCTGGTGATGAACGCCATCGAGGCCATGCCCAACGGCGGTTCTCTCACCGTGCGGACGGAAGCCGGTCCAACGCTGGCGATGGTAGAGATTCGAGATACGGGGATTGGTATCCCGGCCAGTGTGCGCGAGCGTATCTTTGAGCCTTTCTTTACCAATAAAGCGAGCGGCACGGGGCTGGGGCTGGCCATTAGCCAGCACATTGTCACGCAACACGGGGGCCGCATCGAAGTCGAAAGCAAGGAAGGCCAGGGCAGCGCGTTCCGTGTGGTGTTGCCGTATCAGCCTGTCACCTAAGGAGAGACCCATGTCCCAACCAGCCCATATCCTGGTTGTTGATGACGAAATGCCGATTCGGCTCACCATGGCTGAGCTGCTCAAGCGGCGCGGCTACCAGGTCGTCCAGGCCGCTTCGGGCGAGGAAGCGCTGGAGCAGATTCATCAACGCCCCTTCGACCTGCTCTTGCTCGACCTCAAGATGCCGGGGATGGACGGTATCGAAGTCGCGCGGCGGGCGCGGGAGCGGCAGCCCGACGCCGCCATCATCATTCTGACCGGCCACGGCTCGCTCGAAAGCGCCATGGACGGCATCCACCTGGGCGTCTTTGACTACATGCTCAAGACTTCCAGCCCCCACGAAGTCATCGCGCGGGTCCAGGCGGCGCTGCTCCAACGCGCCGAGGACAAGCGCCGCCGCGAATTGATGCAGACCCTGACCTCGGTCGTGGGGGAGTTGCAGGGCGCAGCGCCCGCGACAGCCGAACCCAACCCCGCGGATGACTGGATCGCCATTGGCGACCTGCAAATCTCGACCTGGAAACAAATGGCGCGTCTCGGCGACAAGACCCTTAACCTGACTCCGACTGAGTTTCGCGTCCTGGTCTGCCTGGCTCAGCAAGCGGGCCAGGTCATGACCTATCAGCAGATCGTCCACTGCGCCCAGGGCTACGATGCCGACGTCTTCGAGGCCACTGAACTCGTCAAGCCCCATATCTACCACCTGCGGCAGAAGATTGAGCCGGACCCTGCCACCCCCCGCTATATCCTCACCGTGCGCGGGACGGGCTATCTGCTCACCGTGTCGCCTGACGAAAAGTAGCCTCGATTGTCACCGTGTATACCCTGCTTGAAAGGGCGACCGCCGTATGTCGGGTGAGATTATCCTGGTTGTCGAAGACGAAACGAAGATTGCCGACCTGATTCGCCGCGGCCTGATCTATGAGGGCTACCAGGCCCAGGTCGCCAACGACGGCCCTGGCGCCCTGACGATGGCCCGCGATACGCCGCCGGAACTGGTCATCCTGGATGTGATGCTGCCCGGCCTGGATGGGCTGGAGGTCTGCCGCCGGCTGCGGGCCGGCTCGGATGTCCCTATCCTCATGCTTACCGCGCGGGATGCCGTGCGCGACCGCGTGGCGGGGCTGGATGCGGGCGCCGACGACTACCTGGTGAAGCCGTTCGACTTTGACGAGTTGCTGGCCCGCGTGCGCGCTCTGTTGCGCCGGCGTGGGGCGAGGGTCGAGGGCGGGGCAACCGAAGTGCTGCGCTTTGGCGACCTCAGCCTGAACTCCGCCACACGGCAGGCGACGCGCAATGGCCGCCTGCTCGACCTGACGGCCAAGGAGTACGACCTGCTGGAATTGTTTATGCGCCACCCGCGCCAGGTCCTCACGCGCGACGTCATCTACGACCAACTATGGGGCTACGACTTCGGCGGCGAGTCGAACATCATCGAGGTCTACGTGCGCTACCTGCGCTCGAAGTTGGAAGCCAACGGCGAGCCGCGCCTCATCCAGACGATTCGCGGCGTAGGCTACGCGCTACGCGAAGAATAGATACTGAACCGCCGCAGGTGGAATTAGTATGTCAATCCGTCTAAGGCTCACCATCTGGTATGTGGGCCTGCTGGCGATTATCCTAATCGCCTTTGCCCTGGTCATCTATACCCTCCAGGAACGCTCGGCGCTGGGCGAGGTGGACGCCGAACTGCAGACCTACGCCAAGACCATCGTCAGCGTGGCGAGCCGCGACGTCCTCATTAAGCATATCAACGGTACGGCCCCCAGCATCGTCTCGCGCGGCGAGATCGCGCCTGGCTTCACCGGCACCCAGCTTTACGTCCAGTTTACCAACCTGTGGGGTATCATCGGTACCCAAGAGCCGAAGCTCAACGAGACGCAGATCCCCCTGGACGACGAGATGCGCGACTGGGCCAACCGAGGCCGCGCCACCAAACGCTCCATCCCCCTCCCTAACGGCATCCTGCTCCGCGTCTACACCGAACCCATTGTCCTGGATAACCAGGTCATCGGCTACATCCAGACCGCCCGCGTCATCAATGGCGTCTCGGATAGCCTGCGCCGCCTGGCGACCCTGCTCACGGCCGGTATCGTCCTGGCCCTGGCCCTGGCGGCCCTGGTCGGCGTCCTGCTGGCCGAGGCCGCGCTGCGACCCATTGATAGCGTCACCCAGACCGCGCTGCGTATCACCCAGACCGACGACCTCAGCCGGCGCATCATCGTCCCACCCAACGCGCCCAAGGACGAGGTCGGACGGCTGGCGGCGACGTTCAACCTCATGCTCGACCGCATCGAGACCATCTTTGAGACCCAGCAGCGGTTCATCGCCGACGTGTCCCACGAACTCCGCACCCCGCTGACGACGATTCGCGGCAATCTGGCGCTGGTCAAGCGCAGCAAGCAGACCGACCCCGAGTCGCTGGCGGCGATGGAAAGTGAAGCCGAGCGCATGTCGCGCCTGGTGCGCGACCTGCTCCTGCTGGCGCAGGCCGACGCCGGCGTCACGCTCCAGCGCAGCCCGGTCGAACTCGACGGCCTCCTGCTCGACGTCTACCGCCAGACACGCATCATCGCCCAGCAGACCGACCACGGCGTGACCGTCCGCCTGGGCGCGGAAGACCAAGCCACCGTGATGGGCGACCCCGACCGCCTGCGGCAACTACTGCTCAACCTGGCGGAGAACGCCGTCAAGTACACCCCTTCGGGCGGGCAGGTGACTTTGGGGCTGGAACGGCAGGAGGGCTGGGTGCGGGTGGACGTGGCCGATACGGGCATCGGCATCCCGGCCGAAGACCTGCCCCATATCTTCGAACGGTTCTACCGCGTGGACAAGGCCCGCTCGCGCGAGAAGGGCGGGACCGGCCTCGGCCTGTCCATCGCCCAGTGGATCGCCCAGGCCCACGGCGGCCGGCTGGAGGTCAAGAGCCGCGTCGGTCAGGGGACGACGTTTAGCCTATGGCTGCCCGTCACGGCGGGCGGGGCCAATCCGCCGCTGGCGAAGGAGTTGGCCGGGACGCCGGGCCGCTAGGCCGCTTAGAATTCTTTTACTTATGTCTTAGGCTGCTCTTAGCGCCTTCTCACGGCGTCCTTATGCGCGTGCTGTATCCTCTCCCGTGAACAACACTGTATCACGTCTCACGCGAGAGGAGAGAGAAATGTTTGCCGCACGCCGGGGTCTACTCGTTTTCTTTGCGTTTACCTTGTTAGCGATTACTATTGTGTCCGGCGCTATTGGTGGGGTCGTTGGCTTTATGGCCGCGCGGTCCGTCGCGCCCGCGCCGGTGGCCGTCAGCGCCGAGCCGATTCTCGCCCGCGCGTCGGATAGCGTGACCCAGGGCACAACCGCGCAGCCCGCGCCCGCCACGAATGGGAGCGATGGCGTGGTGGATGCCGTCGCCAAGGTCAAGCCGGCCGTGGTCCGCATCGCCACCAACAGCGGCTCCGGGTCAGGGGTCATCATTGATCAGGCTGGCTATATCCTGACCAACAACCACGTCGTCGAGGGGGCGCGCACGTTCCAGGTGCGCTACGACAACGGCACGACGGTGACAGGGCGTCTTATCGGAACCTATCCGGCCAGTGACGTGGCGATTATCAAGGTGGACGATCCCGTGCCAGCCGTCGCGCCGCTGGGTGACTCGACCAGGCTCAAGGTGGGCGAGCGCGTGATTGCCATCGGCAGCCCGCTGGGCCAGTACACCAACTCGGTCACGACGGGCATCGTCAGCGCGACGAACCGTTCGCTGGGCGGCATCAACGGCCTGATTCAGACCGACGCGCCGATTAACAGTGGCAACTCCGGCGGTCCCCTGGTCAACCTGGCCGGCGAGGTGGTGGGCATCAATACGGCAGTGGTGCGTGGCGGCGGCGGCAACGTCGCCGAAGGGCTGGGCTTCGCCGTGTCTAGCTCGGTCGCCCGTGTTGTCGCCAAAGACATCGTCGCCGGCCAGCCCGTGCAGTGGCCGTACATGGGTATCGGCCTGGACGGGGTGCGAGTCACCAATGTGGACGCCACCAGTGGCGCGGGCAAGGCCGGCCTCCAGGCGGGCGATATCATCACCGCCGTCGAGGGCCAGCCTGTCACCACCGACACGCCCCTGTCTACCGTTTTGTTGAACTTCAGCGTAGGCCAGACGGTCAAGGTTGAAGTCCAGCGCAACGGCCAGCCGCTGACACTGGAGGTCACGCTGGGCGCGCGGCCCGCTACGTCCGGCTAACAGGTGGGCAGACCCTAAAGGGTTCTAACACCTTTAGGGTGTGAGCCATAACCGAGGCGGGGGAATAGGGACATTGGGGTATGCAACAGGTTGGGCCACAGGATAGAGGACGCGCCAGGCTGTCCTCTATCCTGCCATGTTTTCCATTACCCCTCTCGCTTCCCCTGCCTTAATCTCTAATCTCTAGTCCTTAATCTTTAGTCCTTAATCCTCAATCCCTTACAAAGGAGGCCCTCATGGACCCCACCCCAGCCCCACGCGGCGTGCGTCTCTCGACCCTCGCCCTGGTCGGTATCATCTTGCTCAGCGTACTCCTCGGCTGCATGTTAGGCGCCCTGCTCGGTGGCGCCGGGGGCTTTCTGACCGCCCGCAGCATGGCATCCAGCGCCCAGGGTGGTTTGCAGCAGCAGGTGGATGACTTGCAGCGGCAACTCCGCGACGCCCAGAGTCGCCAACCGACGGCCGCGCCGGCCGCCGGTCGCACCCCCACCGCTCCCGCCTCCAGCGCGCCCGGCGTAGCGACGGCACGCCCCGGTCAGAGTGGCAGCCCCACCGCTCGCGCGACCGCGCCCGCCGGCGGCCAGGCCGCGCCGACCAGCCGCGCCACGCAAGCCCCCGGTGGCGGGCAGACACCCCCGGTCTACCTGGGCGTGCGCTACATCATGCTCAACCCTGACATCGCGGCCCAACTTGGGATTACGAATACCCAGGGCGCCGCTATCAGTGAGGTCGTTCCGGACAGCCCAGCGCAGAAGGCCGGCCTGGCGGCGGGCGACATTATCACGGCCATGGACGGGCGTGAACTCGGCGACAACTTTACGCTGGCCGATGGGGTAGTGAGCAAGAAGCCAGGCGACACCGTCGAGTTCACCGTCCTCCGCGATGACCGGGTCATCAAGATCACGGCGACGCTCGCGACCCCGCCCGCTGGCGCCTTCAACACGCCAACGCCTGGCGGCGGCGCCCCGACCCGACCGGGTGCGACGGCGACACCGGGGGCGCGCCCAACTGGCGGCGCTCCGGCCACCCCCACCAGGGGCACGGCCCAACCGCCGGCCAGTACGCCCAGTCCGACCCGCCCCCCTGGCACAGCCCGGCCTGGCGCGGCGGGCGGCGGGGCCGCCGCCACCTCGCAACCAACGACGAACACTGCCCCGGCCCAGCAGCGCCCGTACCTCGGCGTCCAGGTGGCTCCGGTCACAGACGAGGTCGCCAAGGCGAGCGGCCTCAAGCAGGCGGGGGGTGTCGTCATCGAGCGCGTTGTCCCCTCCAGCCCGGCCTACCAGGCGGGCCTCTTCGACGGCGACATCATCCTGGCCGTCGAGGGGACGCCTGTGGACGCCACCCACAGCCTGACCAGCCTGCTCGCGGCGCGCAAGCCGGGCGACAAGGTCAAGCTGCACGTCGTGCGCAATGGCAAGGAAGAGGACCTGACGGTGGCGCTCGGCGCGGCGACAGCCGACTTCAACGAAGGGCGTCCCGGTGGCCCGTGAGATTAAATGGAGAAGCGCGTGAGTCGACCGACGATTGTTATTGTCGCCGTTATTGGAGTTCTGCTCGCCTGTGTCGTATGTCTAGTACCCGTGGCGGTCTGGTACGGCTTTCCAGCCGTCCGTACCGCCATCCTGGGCGCGCCAACGCCGCGCCCCTCGGCTACGACGGCGCCGACCGTTGCGCCCCCGACGCCGCCAACGCGGGCGCCCGCCACCCAGTCGCCGGCCAGCGCGACGGCGACACCACGGGCTATCCCCACGACCGCGCCGACAGCCAACGCGACTTCGGCTCCAGTTAGCCCACCTTCCGCTGTGCCCACCGCCGTCCCTTCGGGTAGCCCCACTGGCCAGGCGGCTCGGCCGGCTGGTTCAGCGACGCCAGAGCCGGACATTGTCCAGCGGCTTCAGGCCGAGCCGCCTAGCCGCGACCTCTACCAGTTGACCGAACAACTCAAGAAAGTCCCGGGGCCGATCCCGCGCACCCTCAACCGCGTGCCCGAGCCGTACAAGATTGGCGACCGCAAAACCTTCTGGGTGGGCGAGCAGTCCAAGAACCGCTACTACGAGACGGTCGCCACGCTGCGCTACTCGACCGATGTGGTCTACATGTGGGTCGAGGACGGCGTCACCATCAGCGATGACGCCATCCGCCGCTCGGCCGACATCTTCACCCAGAAAATTTACCCGACGGTGCGCCGCATCTTTGGCGAGGAACCCAGTCCGGGCATTGACGCCGACAGGCACCTCCACATCCTCAACGGCAAGATTCCCGATGTCGGCGGCTACTTCTCCAGCGCCGATACCTACCCGACCGCCATCAACCCCTACAGCAACCAGGCTGAGATGTTCTATGTCAACGTTGATAGCTATCCGGTCGGGACAGCCGGCTATGAGGGGACCATCGCCCATGAGTTCCAGCACATGGTCCACCACAACTATGACCCCAGCGAGACAAGCTGGATCAACGAGGGCTTGTCGGAACTGGCGGCGCGGCTGACGGGCTACGGCGGCTCGCGCTTTGCCCAGGGCTTCACGGCCCAGCCCAATATCCAGCTCACCACCTGGCCCGACTACGAGCAGTCAGGGCCGCACTACGGCGCGGGCTACCTCTTCGCCAGCTACACCTACGACCGCTTTGGCGAGAAGTTTATCCACGACCTGGTGGCCGAGAAGGCGCACGGCGTCCAGGGCTACGAGAATGTGCTGAAAAAGGACTCGCCAGGCCTGACCTTCGAGGATGTCTTCAAGGACTGGGTCATCGCCAACTACCTGGACGACTCCAAGACAGACACCGGCCGCTACGGCTACCCCGACATAGACATCCGCATCCGGACTAAGCTGGCGCTGGAAAGCAAGGGCCAGTCGCACGAGGGCGACATCAGCCAGTACGGTACGGAGTATATCCGGCTGACGGGCGGCTCACCTATGACGCTCCAGTTCGAGGGCGCGACGACTGTCCAGTTGATCCCGACGGCGGCGCGCGAGGGGCAGTATTTTATGTGGTCAAACCGGGGCGACGTGATGACGACAAGCCTGACCCGCGAGTTCGACCTGACCAGGCTCCAGAAGGCCACCCTCCAGTTCTCGACCTGGTACAACATCGAAAAGGACTACGACTACGCCTACGTCGAGGTCTCGACCGACGGCGGCAAGACGTGGGACACGCTCAAGACGACAACCTCCACCGATAGCAACCCCGTCGGCGCATCCTACGGCTGGGCCTTCACCGGCGATAGCGTCCAGGAGGACACTCCCCAGTGGAGCGAGGAGACGGGTGATCTGACCCCTTACGCCGGCAAGAAGGTTCTGGTGCGCTTCCAGATGATCACCGACGACGCGGTCAGCCATAACAACCTCGCCCTGGACAACGTGCGCATCCCTGAACTGAACTACCAAGAGGGGTTCGAGCGGGGCGACGGCGGCTGGAAGTCCGAGGGCTGGGTGCGGACGAATACGCTCCTGCCGCAGCGTTACCTGCTCCAACTCATCGAGGTGCGCCAGGACGGGCCGCGGGTGAGGCAGATTCCGGTCGGGCCGGACGGCAAGGCGCGGGTCGAGGTGGCGGGCCTGGGCCGCGACTATTCGGAGGCCGTCCTCGTCGTGTCGGGTGCGGCGTCCGTGACGACCCAGAAGTCCAAGTACAGCGTGCGGGTCGAGTAAACCCTTTGCCCGTGCTGTTTGTCCTGCTCACCCTGGCGCTGACCTCGGCGCTGGCCTATTTCACCTATCGCAGCGCGCAGATTCTACCGACGCTGCCGCCGGACGCCAATGTTGTCCTATCCCTGCCCGACGTGATTACTAGGGCCGTCCTATGCCTGGTGTGCGTCGGGCTGGGCTTGCTCAGCGGCGTCGGGCCGGCGCGGCTTGGTTGGGCGCCGACAGCGCCGCTGCAAGACGCCCTGCTAGGCGTTGGGCTGGGGGTGACGGGCGCGGTCGTCCTCTTTCCGCTGAGCCAGTGGGCGGCTCGCCGCCTCGGCCCGGGCGCGTACTCCGATCTCCTGCTGCGCTTCGTCATCCCCCGCACCCCGCGCCAGTGGCTGCTGACGCCTCCTGTCTTCGCCCTGGCCGTCCTGCTCGAAGAACTCTGGTTTCGCTCACTCCTGCTCGGCGGGCTGAGCGGCGTCCTTGCGCTTTCCCTGAACACCCCGGAGCGGCTGCTCCTGCCCCTGCTGCTCATCCTCGGCGCGGTCCTGTTCGGCTGGCTCCACGCGCCGCAGGGTTGGCTGGGGATGCTGCTGGCCGGCCTGCTCAGCCTGGGGCTGAGCCTCCTCTTCCTGGCCCGTCAAAGTGTGCTTGCGCCCTTCCTCGCTCACTGGGTCTTCAACCTGCTCCAACTTGTCCGCGCCGCGCGGCTACGCGACTGGTGAGTCGCGCCTTGACCTTAGTTCAATGTAGGGTTATGCTTGATGGGGACATTTGCTAGTCGAGAGAGTTATGACAATTACACTTGAACTAACGCCAGAACTTGAGGCGCAGCTACGGGCCGAAGCAAAAAGGGCTGGATTGGATGAGAGCGAGTATGTTCTCCACACCCTTGAGGAACGGCTGAGGTTAGCGCGTCAGGCTGTGCCCCTTTCGCCCAGAGAGACGGAGTTGCTTCAACACATTAATCTAGGCCTGTCAGAGGCCAGTTGGCAACGCTATCATGAGCTTATCGCCAAACGTCGCGCCGAAACCCTAACACCTGTTGAGCAGCAGGAACTAATTGGGCTTTCGGATCAGATCGAAGAAGCCAATGTTCGGCGTATCGAAGCGTTGATTGAGTTGGCGCGATGACGAGAGGTGACGCCCGAAGCGCTTATGCGCCCGACCCGGAGTAGTGAACTTACGTCGTCTGCTGAGGCTGATTGAAAAGCATCCCCCACCTACTTCTGAAGAGTAAGCTATTGATAGCCACATCTTCACACAATCTGCCTGTCCACCCCTTGACAGACTAGAACATATGAGCTAGAATAAGTTAGGCGGCCTGGAGGGGACCCTCTCCACGCCGCCTGTTCTTATCTCGGTCATCCGATGTTATACTGCGCTCGATGTGAGATGGAGAAGCCCGTGCCTCGTCCCCGCAAGTTCCTGAGTCCGATCAACAAGACGGTCACGCTAGAGGAGACCGAACTGCGCGTCGTCCAAGACGAAGCCCGCCGCCAGGGCGAGTCCACCAGCGCGCTTATCCGGCGTTTATTACTGACAGCACTGGGGGCAAAACCCACAGACACACCGCCGCCGCCGCGTGACAGGTGATGCTGACGGCCAGGCCGTAGCGCTCGGCGATGACGCCGTAGAGCAGGCCAAAGACGGCCATGATGAGCACGATGGCGGTCAGGACGGCGGGGAAGCCGACGGCGGTGGGTAGGTAGAAAATCAGACCGGCCACGCCGTACAGGACCGCCGCCAGGCCGAGGCTCGCGCTCGGCTGGAGCAGGCCACGAAAGTAGACGCCTTCCACGACGGGGGCGACCACGACCAGCCGCAGCAGAAGTTGTTCGGGCCGGATGGGGCCGTACAGCCGCTCGGCGGTGGTCGTCAGCGCCGAGGGCAGGAGGTAAGCCAGTGGCAGGCCGATGACCAGCCCGAAGACGAGGCCGCGGCCTAGCTCCCCCAGGCTCAACTTGAAGCGGTTGGCCCGCCCGGCGGCGAGGACCACACTGCCCACCAGAAGAACGCCCCACAGGAGCAGGCTGCGCATGTCCTGGGCCAGACTCCACGTCCCCAGTCCGATGGCGACGAAGACCAGGTAAACCAGGACGGCGGGGATCGCCTGACGCGGGGAAGTCGCTCGCCGTCGGGGCGACCGCTTCTTCCGCCGCGCCGCCGCCGCTTTAGGCGCTGTCTTGGAGCGCGGCTTTGTTGTGCCGCGTGAGGCTGGCATGAGCAGTGGTCAGTATACAGTAGTCAGTAGTCGGTAAACAGTAGTCAGCCAGCAGACAATCTGACTACCGACTACTGTCTACTGACTACTGTCTACTGACTACTGTCTACGCATGCACCGGCTCCAGCACGCGCTGGAAGACGGCGAGGGCGGTGTCAATGTCCTCGGCGGTGATGCCGTAGTGGGTGACGGCGCGGATACGGCCGCCGTAGAACGCCGACACCAGCACGCCCGCCTCGCGCAGCCGCTCGACCGTCTCCGCCACATTCAGCCCCTCCGCCAACTGCATGATGACGATGTTGGTCTGGACGCGCGTGGGGTCCAGGCGCACGCCCGGTAGCTGGGCCAGCCCCTCGGCCAGCCGCTTGGCGTTGACGTGGTCCTCGGCCAGCCGGTCCACCATCTCGGTCAGCGCCACAATGCCCGCCGCCGCGATGACCCCCGCCTGCCGCGTCCCGCCGCCAAGAATCTTGCGCGTCCGCCGCGCCCTGTGAATGAACTCGGCCGGGCCGGCCAGGATGGAGCCGATGGGCGCGGACAGCCCTTTGGACAGGCAGAACTGCACCGTGTCCATGTCGGCCGTGATGGCCGACGCGGGGACGCCCAGCGCGACCGCCGCGTTGAACAGCCGCGCGCCGTCCAGGTGGGTCTTTAGCCCGTAGCGCCGCGCCAGCGCGCCCAACTGGCTCATGTAGCTCAGCGGCAGCACCATGCCGCCGCACTGATTGTGCGTGTTCTCGACGGTGATGAGGCGCGTCGTCGGGAAGTGGACGTTCTCCGGGCGGATGGCCGCCTCGACTTCGGCCAGGTCCAGCGTGCCGTCCGGTTGGTTGTGGATGGGACGCGGCGTGATGCCGCCCAGGACGGCCGGCGCGCCAGCTTCCGATAGGAAGGTGTGGGCCTGGTCGCCCAGGATGATTTCGTCGCCCCGGCCGCAGTGGGTCAGCATGGCGCACACGTTGCCCTGCGTGCCGCTGGACAGGAACAGGGCGGCCTCTTTGCCGACCATCTCCGCCGCCAACGCTTCCAGGCGGTTGACCGTCGGGTCCTCGCCGTACACGTCGTCGCCGACTTCGGCCTCGTACATGGCGCGGCGCATGGCCGGCGTCGGGTGGGTCACGGTATCGCTGCGTAGATCAATGCGCATTCTTGTACTCCTCCGTTAGCCAATGACAGCCAGGTCTATATTCAGCAGGCGCGCCAGTTTCTTGATCTTAGAGACTTGATGGCCTATCCCCAGCGCGCAGTGGTGCGTCGGCCCTTGCTCCGCCCAGCGATCCATAAACTCGGCTGGGTCTAGCGTAAACTTGAGCCGCGAGTTGGTGTTGCCAATAGGGAGTGTCGGGCCGGGGATGGACTCCCCTTCCGCCGCGAGCATCTTCAGGCGGCCATCAGCCGTCTGGGTCAGACCGAGAATGGTGACCGGCCCGGTCTTGACCTTGAACTCGACTGCGATGCCGCCGCCGCGCTTGCCGTGAAACACGCCTAGCCCACGCAGCAGCGGCTTACCCTCGCTGATGGCGATGTGACCGGGGCCATCGTGGCCCATGAGGATA
>JAHCIP010000589.1 GCA_026129165.1 Anaerolineae bacterium | reverse complement strand
ACGCTCCTGGCCGTACTCCTCAATCAAGGTTTCAGAGACAGCCGTCGCATAGGGGTAGGCGATACTGAGGCTGACTGGCCCTTGCTCCAGGGTATCAATGCCTGTCAGGTCGGCCAGGCTGATGGCATTTGGCCCCTTCGTGCGGAGGAATTGGTCTAGCGCGGGGCGGTTCGGTTCCCCCGCGAACATCCCCGCCGCACCTTCAATGAGCCAGGGCGGCGTCCAGGGCCGCGACCAGCGCGCCAGCGTCAGGTGCGTCAACTCGTGCTGGACCGTCTGCAGCCGGGTATTCTGCACGCCGCCGCTGCGAAACACCGCCTCGTTGATGTACAGGACGCGCCCCACCGCGAGGATACCCGTGGGCGTCAACAGGTTGTTGAACCGCGCCTGGCCGATAAAGTTGTGGCCGTCCTGCTCGGTCACGCGGCTATACAGGTCTACGCTACCGGGGGCAACGAGGATATTCATCGGCTCCACCAGCGTCCCCAGGCGTTCGGTGAGGTTGGCGTGGGCCTGTTCCGCCGCGTCCAGGATGTCACCCACGTCTTCCCCTGGGCGGTGGAAGGCGAGAAAGTGAGGACTGCGTGTGGTGGCGACGAGGCCCTGCGTCCAGAATGGCGGCGGGTCGCCCGCGATACGTGCCACACGCCAGCCACTGTCGCCCCGCTCGAAGTCCATGGTCAACAGATAGCGGAACCAGTTTTGCTCCGCGCCGCTGAAGGCGAAGACCAGCGTAACCAGGGCGCCGCGAATAGCGACCGGCTGACCTGCCCGCCGTTCGACCACGCCGGGCTGCGTCAGGTCTACCGCGAACAACTCCAGTTCGAAGCGGGCGAAGGGAACAGTCCGGGCAAACCCGAACGGCTCTGGTTGACCCAGGTAGGCAGCGGCTTCCGGCCCGATGAGACGGGTAAACCGGTCCTCGTCTCCCACCCGCACAGCGTCGGCCAGCCCCTTGAGGACACCCCGCGCCTCCGCCACGGCCGCGCCCAGCACATTGGGCGTGGGCGTAGGCAGGGGATTGCCATCATCCGCCAGCGCGGCGGCCGCCCCGGCGGCCAGGTCAATCTGCACCGGCGGGAAGCCGGGCAAGCGGAGGGTCGCGCCTGACCCTCGCGGCCGATTGAACGTCAGACCGCCCTGGTTGGCCTCCCCCATGCGCCAGACCTCGCCCGGCGCCAGGTCGGTCGCCAGCGTGGGGGTGACATCGCGCGGTGATTGCGGCTGGCCATCGGCCACCAGAATCGCATCCCCCCCACTGACCGCTGTCGGCCCCTGGATATCCCGTGTCCCTGTGTTCACAAACGAGAGGTCCAGGGTGAGGGCATCGCCTTCCAGCCGCGCCGCCTCCAGCCGCATGACCAGCGGCGCGCGCCGCGCCGCGACTGCCAGGCCCAGGCTAACTCGTCGGGGCAGAGGCGTAGGTGTAGGCGATGGCGTCAGGGTCGCGGTCGGCGTGGCGGAGGGCAGTGGGGTGATGGTCGGTGGCGGCGTCGCGGTCTCGGTAGGGACGACGGTGGGGGTTGGCGTTGGAAGCGGCGTCTGGGCGGTACAGGCGGACAGGGCGAGGCTCAGCCAGAGGCACAGCCCGCCTGCGGCCAGCCAGCCGGCTGCCCAGCTTACCCTTGTCTCGCCCCCACCTCGACCTAACATCCCTTCTCCCGCATCCCTACTCTCTAATTCCTAATCCC
>JAHCIP010000588.1 GCA_026129165.1 Anaerolineae bacterium | reverse complement strand
CTATGGCAAGACGCTGCGGCTGGCCTACTTCAAGCCCGCCCACGGCCTCAACTACGCGGTGCTGGCGCTGTTCAACCAGAACCAGCTCACCGTGACGCGCCAGGTGCGGTGTCATCCGGGTAAAGGAGATGAGGTAGACCTGGTGTTGGCCGTCAACGGCCTGCCCGTGGCGACGTGCGAACTCAAGAACCCCGGCACGGGGCAGACGTGGCGGCACGCCATCGTCCAGTACCGCGAGACGCGCGACCCCCGCGCGCCGTTGTTTGGCTTCAAGACGCGGGCGCTGGTGCATTTCGCCGCCGACCCGGACGAAGTCCACATGACGACGCGGCTCGAGAAGGCCGCCACCCATTTCCTGCCCTTCAACCGGGGCAGCCAGCCGGGCGCGGTGCAGTGCGGCGCGGGCAACCCCCAGCACCCGTCCGGCTACCGCAGCGGCTACTTCTGGGAAGACGTGCTCCAGGCGGAGAGCTTCCTCGACATCCTCGGCCACTTCATGTTTGTCGAACGGCGCGAGGAGAAGGTGGACGACGGCCAGGGCGGGACAAAGAGGGTCGTCAAGGAACGTCTCGTCTTCCCGCGCTACCACCAGCTCGACGCGGTGCGGCGGGTCGTGGCGGCGGCGCGGCAGGAAGGGCCGGGCTACACCTATCTCATTCAGCACTCGGCGGGCAGCGGCAAGACCAACAGCATCGCCTGGCTGGCCCACCGCCTCGCCAGCCTCCACACCCCGACCGACCAGAAAGTGTTCGACTGCGTCATCGTCATCACCGACCGCCGCGTCCTGGACCAGCAACTCCAGGACGCCGTCTACCAGATCGAACACGCCCAGGGCGTGGTCAAGGCCATTGACGAGGACTCGCGCCAACTGGCGGCGGCGCTGATTGACGGGACCAAGATTGTGATTACGACGCTCCAGAAGTTCCCCTTTGTCCTGCGCGGGCTGCTGCACGCGGCCGGCGCGGACAGCCAGGAACGAGCGACGGAGGCGGAACGGGGGCAAGCGCGGGCCTGGGAGGCGGCCATCGCGGCGCGCACCTACGCCGTGATTGTGGACGAAGCCCACTCCAGCCAGACGGGCGAGACGGCCCGCGAGCTAAAGGCCATCCTGGGCGCGGCGACCAACGAGACGGACGAGGAGGCGGCCGACTGGGAAGACCGCCTGAACCAGGTCATGCTGTCGCGCGGCCGGCAGCCCAATCTCAGCTTCTTCGCCTTTACCGCGACGCCCAAGGGCAAGACGATTGAACTCTTTGGCCGCCCCGGCCCCAGCGGTCAGCCCGAAGCCTTCCACATCTACAGTATGCGCCAGGCCATTGAGGAAGGCTTCATCCTGGATGTGCTGACCCACTACACCACCTACGCCACCTACTTCCATCTGCTCAAGGCCGTGGCCGACGACCCGAACCTGCCGATGAAGCAGACGGCGCGACAGCTCGCCAAGTTTATGAGCCTGCACCCCTATAACATCGAGCAGAAAACCGAAGTCATGGTCGAGCACTTCCGCGAGAACGTGGCGCATCGGCTGGGCGGCCGGGCCAAGGCGATGGTGGTGACGGCCTCGCGCCTGCATGCCGTGCGCTATATGCAGGCGTTCCAGCGCTATATCACAGAGAAGCAGTACACCGATATTCGGCCGCTGGTGGCATTCAGCGGCACGGTCAAAGACCCGGACACAGGGCTGGAGTACACCGAGCCGGGCATGAACAAAGACGTGGTCAGCGGCAAACCCATCAGCGAGGCGCAACTACCC
>JAHCIP010000587.1 GCA_026129165.1 Anaerolineae bacterium | reverse complement strand
TGGGCCGCCTTCACCGCCCAGCACCGGGTCATCCGCTATGACGCGCGGGGCTTCGGGCGCTCGTCGGTCCCTGGCGGCTCCTACACCCCCGTCGAGGACCAAGCCGCCTTGCTGGACCACCTTGGCGTGGACCGCGCTCATATCCTGGGCCTATCGCGGGGCGGAGGCATCGCCATTGACTTCGCCCTGGCTTACCCTGAGCGCAGCCTTTCCCTCATCGCTGTGGACGCCATCCTGCACGGCCACGCGTGGCATACCTTCGGCCAGGACCTGTCCAGGGTGTGGGCGTTGGGCAAAGAGGCACCTCTGGACGTGGTCAAGGAGACGTGGCTGAGCTTGCCCCTGCTGGCGCCAGCGATGGAGCGACCGGACCTCGCGGTGCGGCTGCGGGTGATGGTGGCCGACTATTCCGGCTGGCACTGGCTCAACCGCGACCAGGGCCGGGCGGTGCGCCCCCACGCCGCCGAGCGGCTAGCCGAGATTCACGCCCCCACCCTCATCCTCAACGGCGAGCGCGACCTGCCCGACTTCCACGCCGTGGCCGACCGGCTGGCCCAGGGTATCCCCGGCGCGCAACGAGTTATCCTACCGGGCGTCGGGCATATGTCGAACATGGAAGACCCGGCGGGATTCAATCGGGTTGTCCTGGACTTTCTAGCCACTTGCCCCCCACCGAATATTTGACTATAATTGTTCTCATATCAAAACGATGCTTTATTGAGGTGGCTGTATGAGCGCGCTCGCCAAACCTGTCGCCCGCCTGATTGATGAGTTCAGCCGTCTGCCGGGGATTGGTCCCAAGACCGCCTCGCGCCTGACCTTCTTCCTGCTGCGAGCGTCGAAGGAACAGGTGGACGCCCTGGCCGAGGCGGTGCGCGAGCTAAAGGCGGGCATCGTGCTGTGCCGCGAGTGCTTCAACATCAGCGAGACGCCACTGTGCTCGGTCTGCGCCGACGAGCAGCGCGATCGGAGTGTCATCTGCGTGGTCGAAGAGCCGTTGGATGTACTCGCTATCGAGCGCACGCGCGACTACAAGGGGCTGTACCACGTGCTGCACGGGGCCATCTCGCCGATGGATGGCGTCGGGCCGGCCGACCTGCGCATCAATGAGCTGGTCGAACGGCTGCGCACCAAGCCGGTGCGCGAGGTCATCCTCGCCACCAACCCGAACATGGAAGGCGACGCGACGGCGATGTACCTGGCGCGACTGATTCAGCCGCTTGGCGTGACGACGACACGGCTGGGGCGCGGGCTGCCTGTCGGCGGCGATCTGGAATACGCCGACGAGATGACGCTGGCGCGGGCGCTGGAAGGACGGCGGCAATTCTAACCCGTGACTGAAGGCGCCTCTGGAGGTGGGAATGACGATTAATCGGTCGAATGCGACGCTCTGGTTCGTCACGCTCGCCGCGACTCTGCTGGCTATCGAGACATGGATAAGTCGTTCCACCGCGTTAGCGGTCGCCGCACAACGTGATGTACTGGGGACCGTTATCACTCTGGACATTACCCTGGGTATCCCCCTCCTCTACTACTTCCTCCTGGCAAGACGCAACTATGCTCCGAAGATCGGGATGATGACCGCCGCTGTCGTATCGCTGGTCGCTGTTCGACTACTGCTACCGACGGAGTACTGGTCGGGGACAAGGGTGTTAGAGGCAGTCGTTCCGCTGATCGAGATAAGCGTGTTGGCCCTCGTGGCTGTCCGAATCCGACCTATTCTACGCCACATTCGTGAGGCAGGGGCGGTTGAGATTTACT
>JAHCIP010000586.1 GCA_026129165.1 Anaerolineae bacterium | reverse complement strand
GAAGGGGGTTGGTGGTAATAATGAAGTCTTTGTCATTGTGGAGTGCCGCCGTTATACCCGATCGAGACAGAACCAGGAGAGAATAGGTGGCCTTGCCTATCGTATCATTGACACAGGTGCAAAAGGCGGAATTTTGGTGAGCCCGCTCGGAATGCAAGAGGGTGCAGCCAAAATCGCTCATGCTGAGAATATACATAACGTCATCTTGGATAAAAACAGCACCACTACGCAGTACTTGATGCACTTCCTAAATAAAGTGCGATACGGTATCGAGGTAAGTCTTGATACTGATGTAACGGTGTCTTGGAGCCCGCAAATTACCCAAGATGACAAAACGGTTGAAGATTCAGGAGAAGCGTAAAAACATACCTGTCCTTCGGCAACTCAAACTCACCCTATAGCAACTTCAGTTGCACCGCCTGGCCGTCGTCGTCGGACGAGGGGCGGGCGGCCATCTTTTTGACCTCCGTCAGCGCCGCCTCGATGTCGGCCAGGAAGCGCGAGGGCGTGGGTGTGAGCCGCTGGCCGAACAGGACGCGGCGGCGGGTATGGCTCAGGCTCAAGCGGCGCTGGGCGCGGGTCATGCCGACGTAGAGCAGCCGCCGTTCCTCCTCCACATCACACGCTTCCCCAGGCCGCTGGTAGGGCAGCAAGCCCTCCTCACAGCCGACAATGAACACGACCGGAAACTCCAACCCCTTGGCGGCGTGGAGCGTCATCAGCAGGACGCGGTCGGCGCGGGCATCGTAGGTCTCGGTCTCGCGCTGGAGTGTCAGACTTTCCAGGAACGCCCCCAGGTCACGGTCGAACAGCCGCGCCTGGGAGATAAGGCGTTGGACCATCTCGGCGGGCTTGTCGTCCAGCCTGTCCGGGTGGACCTTTGCCTGGACCCGCTCGACCAGGGCAGCGACCGTCTCAACGCCGACCGCCTGGCGTAGCCCGGCCAGAAAGGGAACGAGGTCGCGCAGCCGGCGCTTCTGGGCCTGGCTGAGGCCCGGCAGCGTCTCGAAGCCCTGGAGCGCATCCCTCAGGGAGCTTCCCTGCGCCGCCGCGTCCAGCGCGTCCCAGGCGGCAGGCGCCAGGGTTAGGCCGTGCGCGGCGAGCAGCCGTTCCAGGTGGACCGCCGAGTGGGGATTGAGGGTGAACCACAGGTGGGCCAGGATGGGCCTGATGGCGGGCTGCTCGTGCAGCGGCGTCTGGCCGACGGTCTGGTAGGGGATGCCGGACCGCTCGAAGGCTTCGACCAGCGCGCCGCTCTGCGCGCCGACGCGGTACAGCACGGCGAAGTCGGCGAAGGAGCGAGCGGGCGGGCCGTCGTCGGCGACGCGGCCCGAGTCAAAGGAGAACATACTCGTGCCGCCCATCATCTGCTCAATCTGGTGTACGACATACTCGGCCTCGGCCTTGTCGGTCGGCGCGGGGTAGATGCTGATCCGGGTCGGGTCAATCTGGTCGGACCACAGGCGGCGCTCTGCTCCGTCGGCGCGGGCGATGACCTGACCCGATGCGGCCAGGATGAGCTGGGTGGAGCGATAGTTCTGGTCGAGCGACAACTGGCGGGCGGCGGGGAAGTCTTGCTGGAAGCGGAGGAAGTAGCCCCGGTCCGCGCCGCGAAAGCCGTAGATAGCCTGGTCGGGGTCGCCGATGGCGCACAGGTTAGCCTCCGGGCCGGCCAGCAACCGCAGCAGGCGGTACTGCGCCAGGTTGATGTCCTGGTACTCGTCCACGCTAATCCAGCGGAACCGCGCCTGGACCTGGGCCAGGGCTTCTG
>JAHCIP010000585.1 GCA_026129165.1 Anaerolineae bacterium | reverse complement strand
CTGGTGGCGGAACACGCCCTCCGTGACCTCAAAGCGTCCATCCGCCGCGTCGCCAACCCCGGCGTGCCCGTGCCGTTTAGCCCGACCCTCCACCCCGCCGTCTTGCCAGGCGTAGCGGATGTGGTCGCCGCTGTGCGGGCCGTTATGGCTGAGGAGTAGCCTCATATGTACGACCTGCTCATCACCAACGGGCGCGTGGTGGACGGCACGGGCGCGCCCTGGTTCTATG
This sequence comes from Anaerolineae bacterium, assembly GCA_026129165.1. Classification (GTDB taxonomy): domain Bacteria; phylum Chloroflexota; class Anaerolineae; order Epilineales; family JAHCIE01; genus JAHCIE01. Next base: position 1,575 of record JAHCIP010000585.1, on the reverse strand, counting down.
CCGATGTCGCCGTCGCCAACGGTCGGATCGTCGCCATGGGCCGTCTGGCCGGGCGCGACGCCCGACTGACCATTGATGCCACCGACCGCGTGGTGTGTCCTGGCTTCATAGATGCCCACAGCCACTCCGACGCCACCCTGCTGGTAAACCCGCGCGCCGAGAGCGCGGTGCGCCAGGGCGTGACGACGATGCTGGTGGGGCTGTGCGGCTTCTCGGCTGGCCCCATCGCGCTGGAGCGGGTTGAGCAGTACCGCACCGACGGCATGGTCTTCTCATTCGAGGGCTATACGTGGACCTGGCGGAGCCTGGGCGAGTATCGGGCAGCCCTCCAGGCGGTCCACCCCGCGCTCAACGTGGCAACGCTGGTGGGTCATACCCCGGTGCGTCTGTCGGCGATGGGCCTGGATAACCGCCCGCCCGATGCGGAGGAACTGCGGCACATGCAGGGGATGATCCAGGCGGCGCTGGATGAGGGAGCGCGAGGCTTCTCGACCGGGCTGACCTACACCCCCGGCAACTTCGCCACCACCGAGGAAATAGTCGAACTGGCGAAGGTTCTTCGCTCCTCTGGCTTCGCCTACCAGACCCACATGCGCGACTACGCCGATGGATTGCTCGACTCGGTGGCCGAAGCCATCCGCATCGGCGAAGAGGCGGGTGTGCCGGTGGTGATGTCGCATATGTACCCCGTTGGGGCGAAGAATTGGGGCGCGAAGGCGGTGGCGGCCATTGAGATGGCTGAACAGGCGCGGCGGCGGGGCGTGGACGTGATGTTTGACATAACACCCTGGCTGCGGGGCGGCGGCCCCTTCTCCCAGTGTATCCCCCCCTGGGCGCGGGAGGGAGGGGTAAACGCGATGGCCCGCCGCTTCCGCGACCCGGTCCTGCGCCAGCAGATTATGCAGGAAATCGAACACGGCGCGCCGGGCTGGTCGGGCTGGTTCCCGCCCCAGTGGGATGATATGCTCATCTCACGGGTGGGCCGGCCGGAGCATCGGGACTGGTGTGGCCGGAGCATTGGCGACCTGGCTGCCCAGCGGGGGCAGGAGCCGGTCGCGGCCGCTCTGGATCTGTTGGTCGAGGACGACGGCCAGTTCTGGATCGCGCCCACCATCAAGTCGAGCGCCGACGTGGACATGATTCTCAAGCACCCGCTGGGCATCCCCATCGCCGATGGCTTCGCCCTCGCGCCGTATGGCTCGCTGGGCCAGCCTGATAACCCCAAGTCGTATGGCACGTTCCCGCGCGTGCTGGGCCACTACGTCCGCGAGCGCGGTGTCCTGGGCCTGGAAGAGGCTATCAACAAGATGACGGGCGTGCCGGCGGCGCGGCTCCACTTTTGGGATCGCGGCCTGCTGCGGCCCAGCCTGGTGGCGGACATCGTGGTGTTCGACCCGGCCACCGTCGGCGAGCGCGCCACCTACGCCGACCCCAACCAGTACCCCCTCGGCATTGACGCGGTCATCGTCAACGGTGCGGTCACCGTCGCTCACGACACGCACAGCGGGGCGAGCGCGGGACTTGTCCTGTAACGTCTCACGGGAGATCACGACTATGCCAGACCTTGCCATCCAG
>JAHCIP010000584.1 GCA_026129165.1 Anaerolineae bacterium | reverse complement strand
GCTAGTACGCTCGGTCGGGTCGACGCCCCGCCACAGCGCCGCCACGCTGGTCGTCTTTCCGGATGGCAGTGCCGTTGGCTCCATCGGGGGCGGCGCCATGGAATGGCAGGCGGTGGCCGATGCCCAGGCCGCCCTGGCCGAGGGCCGGCCAAGGCTGGTCGAGTACAACCTGATTGGCCGGGTCGAAGGCAATCTGGGGTTGTGTGGCGGTACCCAGGAGGCGTTTATTGACCTGTGGCGGCTGGACGCGGCCCACACAGTGGCGTCTCTCTTAGGGACAGTCCAGACCGCTTTGGGCGAAGGTGAGCCATCCATCCTGGCGACCGTCATCCGCGCCGATGAAGAGTCCGGGGTATCGATTGGGCGCAGCTGCGTCATCCGACGGAGTGGCGCTGTCCAGGGCAGCCTGGGGCAGCCGGGGCTGGACCGTGCGGTGGTTGACGCGGCCAGCAGCGCCTTCGCCGAGGGCTACCCGTCTCGCCTGGCGTACGACCCGCCAACGGGCACGGTCAAACGGCTCATGTCCACGCGCCGCGCGCCTATTGAAATCTTCTTGCAGGTCATTGACCCTCGCCCCCGCCTGCTCATCATCGGCGCGGGGCACATCGGCGCGGCCCTGGCGCGGCTGGGCAAGTTCCTGGGCTGGTGGGTCGGCGTGGTGGACGACCGGCCCGGCTTCCTGACGTCTGACCGACTACCGGGCGTGGACCTGGTCTATCAGGCTGACTACCAGCCCGACAGCGAGGTGTTGGCGCCGATGGAGGTGGTGGTGACGCCTGGGACAGCGGTGGTGGTGACAACGTGGGGCTGGGACGAGCCGGCCCTGCGCTGGCTGGCCGGCAGCGCCCCCACCTACATCGGCCTGGTGTCCAGCCTCCGCAAGGCAGCGCTGATCTTCCAGCAGTTACGCGACGAAGGCGTTGACCCGGCGTGGCTCGACCAGGTGCGCGTGCCGGTGGGCCTGGACCTGGGCGCGGAGAGTCCGGAGGAAATCGCCCTGGCGATTATGGCGGAGGCGCTGGCGGTAAGCCGGCGTAAGTCGGGCCGGCCGCTGCGTGAGGTGCGGGGGGAGCGGGTCAAGCACGCGTTGGGGACCACCGTGCCGCAGATGGTAACAGTGCCATGAACAGGACGCCCATCACCGCCATCATCCTCGCGGCGGGTCTGTCCAGCCGCATGGGCCGCCCCAAGCCGCTGCTGCCCTTTGGCGAGCGGCTGGTCATCGAGCGCATCCTGACCGCGCTCCATCAGTGCCCGGTGGCCGAGACCGTGGTGGTTGTCGGCCACGCCCACGGGCTGGTGGAACAGCGGTTGCAGGGCTGGCCCAACACGCGCGCCGCGTTCAACCCCGACTACGCGACGGGGGAGATGCTGTCCTCGCTCCAGACCGGGCTGCAGGCTGTCTCGCCCACCGCCGACGCGGCGCTGGTTGCGCTGGTAGACCAGCCCCGCCTGGAGCCTGGCGTCGTGGCGAGCCTGGTCGAGGCCTACCAGGCCGGACAGGGCGGGGTCATCGTGCCAAGCTACCAGATGCGGCGCGGCCACCCCATGCTCATTGACCGCCGCCACTGGCCCGCCATTCTGAGCCTGGTCGAGGGCCAGTCACTGCGCGACTTTATGCGGGCGGCCGCTGCGTCCATCTACCACGTCACGGTGGACACGCCGAGCATCCTGCGCGACATGGACACGCCCACCGACTACGAGCGCGAGTTGGCTGACTACCTGGTCGGCCAGCCGCTCAGGGAGACGGCCTGATGTTTGGGTTGGAGTTGATCCTGCTGATTGGGGTAGCGTACCTGCTCTTGG
>JAHCIP010000583.1 GCA_026129165.1 Anaerolineae bacterium | reverse complement strand
CGCCTTCCACACCCGCCGCCAGGCCATCGCGCGCCGCTACACCGAAGCCTTCCGCCCCTATGCCGAGTTGCAGCCGCCCACGGAGCGTCCTGAGGTGACCCACGCCTGGCACCTGTACGTCCTGCGCCTCAACGTCGAAGCCTTCCCCGTCTCGACCGCCCAGCGCAATGGCGGCTGGCTGCGTAACCAGTTCATCGAAGAGTTGAAGGCGCGCAATATTGGCACCAGCGTTCACTTTATTCCGGTCCATCTCCATCCCTACTATCGCAACAAGTACGACTATCAGCCAGACGACTTCCCCATCGCCTACCGCGAGTATCGGCGCCTGCTCTCGCTGCCCTTGAACCCGCGGATGACCGACGCGGATGTGGACGATGTGATTGAGGCGGTGCTGGATGTCGTCGCTAAGTTTCGACACTAATGTCTGACACCCCACGCTGTGATGTCCCCCCAGAAGGACGCGGCATGGTAAAGCGACTCATGGATGTGGTGGGCGCGATGGTGGGCCTGGTCTTGTTCGCGCCCGTGATGGTGATCATCGCCGTCTTGATCAAGCTCGACACACCCGGGCCAGCCCTCTATTCCGCCGTGCGCGTCGGCCGACACGGCCAGCCGTTTCGTATGTTCAAGTTTCGCACCATGCTGGTCCATGCCGACCGACTGGGGCCAGGGCTGACCCGCCATGCTGACCCGCGCGTGACGCGGCTGGGGCGGTGCCTGCGCCGCACCCGGCTCGACGAGCTGCCCCAGTTCGTCAACATCCTACGGGGCGAGATGAGCCTGATTGGCCCCCGCCCCGAAGCCCCCGAATTCGTGGACCTGGCCGACCCGCTCTGGCAGCGCGTCCTATCCGTACCGCCGGGGATGTCTGGGCTGGCCCAGGTCGCCTATGCCGACGAGGCGCGGCTCCTGACTGGCCCCAATGTCGGCCACGACTATCGCGCCCATATCCTGCCCGGCAAGCTCGCCCTCGACCTCACGTATGTCGAAACCCAATCCGTTCTGCTCGACCTCCGCCTGCTGTTCCGCACCCTCTCCTCCCTGATGCGTCTGTCGTCCTGACGGCCATGCAGTGGGGGTCCCGTCATTTGGGGCGCCGGTGTGCGTCAGCCCAGCGGCGACTGAGAGACGCACGGCGCAACCCGAGCCATGACCTTGTATACAGGACAGTTGCCCTGGGGGGAAGCAATGACGTATCCAATGCGGTTCTTCGCGGCGCTGGCAGTGCCTATGCCTTTCTTCAAGCGGTTGCGGTTATTTATCAAACGAGCCTACACGCTCCTCATCCTGGATAGCCTGGTCACGCTGCTGGCGTTCCTGTGCGCCCTCCTGCTGCGTTTCGACACGGAGGTTCCACCCACCAGTCTGGAGGCCTTGGCCTGGCTCGCCCCCCTGATCGTGCTGACGTATCTCACAGTCAACTATTGGAGCGGTCTATACCGCAGGGTGTGGCGCTATGTCAGCGCCCAGGAGGCGATTACCGTTTCCCTGGCGGCTCTCGTGAGCACGGGCCTGCTGATGGGGCTGTCCATTGTGTATCACGGCCCTCGGCACTTACCGCTCTCCGTGATTCTTATGGGCGGCCTGATCAATGCGGGCGCCTTCAATGGCGTCCGCTATCGCGGGCGGCTGATTACCGGCCTGATCGGGCGGGTCCAACGCGTGGTGGGCAGCCCGGACCGTCGGCGCGTACTGGTGGTGGGGGCTGGCGATGCCGGCCAACTCTTCGCCATGCAGTTACAGATTGGTGCGAGCCAGAAGCGGTATGAATTGGTTGGGTTTGTGGACGATGATGGCGAAAAGCTGGGATTGCAGATTGGGCCGGCGCGTGTCC
>JAHCIP010000582.1 GCA_026129165.1 Anaerolineae bacterium | reverse complement strand
CGCTGATCGCGCCGACGCTCGTCGTGTCAGCCCGCCACTGTGCGACGGACGCGTTGCTGGGTGAGCCGACGCGCGTGTTCCTCCAGGGCTACGATGTCGAGCGGCCGGAAACAGGTGAAACCATTAGGGTCAAGCGAGTATTCACCCACCCGCGCGCCGACTTGCTCCTGCTCGTCCTGGACCGACCTTCGACCGTCCAGCCGCGTCCCATCGCGCAAGGCCATACGGTGGCTGCCACCGAGGCGACCCTGGTCGGGTTTGGGACAGTGGACTTCAACGGCCAGCGGGGCTATGGGGTCAAGCGGCGCGTGGACGGCATTCCCATCGCCAGTCTGCGGTGTGAGGACGACGAGAGCCGCATTCAGTACGGCTGTCAGCCGTGGGAGATGGTGGCCGGCCACCGTGGGCTGAGCCGCGATACATGCAAGGGGGACAGCGGCGGCCCGCTATATATCCAGGGGCCGACGGGTGCGTACTACCTGTTAGGCGCGACGTCGAGGGGGATTCGGAATGCCCGCCGGCCGTGCGGCGACGGCGGCATCTATGTGCGCGTGGACCAGTTCATCCCCTGGATTGAGGAGAAAACCGGGGTTAAGCTTGCCAGGGAACATGAATAACGACTACAACCTGCGCCTCTACCGCCTCTATGCCCCCGTCTATGATCGGCTTTTCGGGCCGGTGTTGGCGTCCGCCCGGCGGCATGCCCTACGCCGCCTCAACCCCCACCCCGGCGAACGGCTGCTCATGCCAGGGGTAGGCACCGGACTTGACCTGCCCTATCTTCCGGCGGGCGTCCACGTCGTAGCGGGTGACTTGAGCCAGGCGATGCTGGCACAGGCGCGACTGAAACCGTGCGCCGCCTCAGTGGCCTTTCAGGTTATGGATGCTCAGAACCTGGGCCTCGCCAGCCCTATCTGTGACGCCGTCCTTCTGAACCTCATCCTCTCGGTCGTTCCCGACGGCCGCCGCGCCTTCACGGAAGCCTGGCGCGTGGTGCGACCCGGCGGCCGGCTGGTCATCTTCGACAAATTTCTACCCGAAGGGGAGGCCCTCTCCCCAGCCCGCCAGCGCCTCGGCCACCTCATCGCCGCTCTAGGCACCGATCCTAACCGGCGGCTGTCGGACATTCTCGCTGACCAGGCCACCGCCGTCCGCTTAAATGAGCCGAGCCTGCTACGGGGGCAATATCGGATTGTGCTCTTGGAGAAGAGATGAGAAGACGAGGCGACCTAAACAGCTTCGACACGGTCCGACAGCCGGCTTTGATACGGCTCTAAGTCAGGCGCGCCAGCGACAGGTTGCTGGAGCAAGCGGAGCAGTGTATACAGCGCCCAGACCGCATGGGCCAGCGAGAACAGGGCGATGACCGGCTCGATGGGCAGCGCGCCGCTGATGATGTCGTTGACACGCGCCTGGACCTGGAGCAGTCGGTCGTAGGGCTGGACGGCGAGGGCCTGCTGGATGGCGGTGATGAGCGCCTGGGGCGGGACCGGATCGCGCATGAACTGGGGCAATACAACCGGCCGTCCCAGCAGGTAGGTCGCCAGGTGGGCGTAGAACTGAACCCCGACCATTGTCAGCCAGCCGACCACCAGCCAGCGCCGACCAACGACGAGTGGGATGAGCACAACCAGGGCGGTATAGGTATGGTTGATGTGGGCGCGCGTCCCGATTTGGGACACGGTCAGGCTGGCGTAGGCCAGGACCAGCAGCAAGACGCTGTCGGGGGCCAGGGGGGCGCGGCCCAATGGCCCGAAGACGCGGTCCAACACTCCCTGCGACCCCATTCGAAGGCGGACGAGCCAGCTAATGAGACCCGGTTGCCGGCCCGGCTGG
>JAHCIP010000581.1 GCA_026129165.1 Anaerolineae bacterium | reverse complement strand
CAGCGACGCGGGCGAGCCGGTCGAGCCGAAGGTCCTGGTATCGCGCGGCAGCATTACCATCGGCGGTGAGGTCCTCCAGCCGCGCGGCGTTCTGTTCCACGGTGGGACCTACCGCCAGATCGGGAACTTCAACCCACTCATGGGACAGAGCGGCTTCCTGGGCAGCCTGGCGCAGGCGTCGCCCACCCCGCCTCCGCCCTCCGGAGCCGTCGCGCCCGCGCTGCCCGTCCTCTTGCGAGTGATCGAGCCGGCCGCGCAGACCCACGGCGTCCTGCCCTCCAACCTGCTCCTGTTCGCCGGCCAGTACGACCCGCCGACCCGTAGCCAGTTCCTGTTCCGCGAGCTGACCGTGGACGAGTACTACTCGGCGTCGAACGACCGCGAGCCGCCCACGATCCAGATGGTAGAGGCGACGCTGAGCCGGGGGCAGGTCAACCTGAGCGTCCAGGCGACCGATGGGGCGACGACGGACCGCGTGGCGCGGGTGGTGGCGACGTATACGGATCGAACGGGGGACTGGCGGTCGGTGGAGTTGAGCCAGGCGCAGGGGTTCTGGCAGGGCTTTATCCCGGCCGGCGTCAGCTATGTGGTTCAGGCGGTGGACGTGGCGGGGAATGTGACTGCCACCGCGCCGGCCGTCGCTCCGCGCGGTTACGCGCTCTACCTGCCGCACATCAGCCGGCGGTGGGAGGGCCGGTAGGCGAGGACGGAGTTAAAGGGCGTCGGGAACGTAGAGGCGGGGGCGGACTTCCAGCGTGTCCATGTCCGTCGTTTGGTAGACGTAGTGGCTGTCGGGAACGTTGGAGGCGGCCGCCACCTGGCCGTCGCGGCCCATGGCGACGATATTCATCGAGCCGGCCCGCTTCTCCAAGTTGTCGGGGAGGGCGTTCACCTCGCCTAGCCCGGCGCGGAGGGCGTGGTCTAGCGGTCGGCCTTCGCGTAATGAGCGGACGACATTGTAAGCCAGGGCGACCCGAATCGCCAGCTCACCGCGCCCGGTGCAGGCCGCCGCGCCATAGCGGTTGTCGGCGTAGTTGCCCGCGCCGATAATGGGCGAGTCGCCCAGGCGGCCGGGCCACTTGAAGCCCCAGCCGCTGGTGGAGACGGCGCAGGCGATGTTGCCCTGGCCGTCGCGAGCGATGACATTGGTGGTGCCGAAAATCTCCTGGTGGAGCAGCGTGGTCCAGTCCCGCACGACACCGGCGTAGCGCTCGCCGCGCCTGTCATAGAGGGTCATGTCCTCGACGCGCGACGCGGTGATCGTCTGCCGCCAGTACTCTTCGACATCGGATGTTAGCAGCGGCGCTGGCTCGAAGCCGTGCAGGCGGGCGAACAGGTCGGCGCCGTCGCCGACGAGCATGACGTGGGGCGTCAGTTCCATGACTTTGCGGGCCACATCAATGGGATGGGGATAGCCCTTGAGCGCGCCCACCGCCCCGCTCGCCAGGGTCTGACCGTCCATGAGACTGGCGTCCAGTTCAACCTGGCCCAGGATATTGGGCAAGCCGCCTGTCCCCACACCCCGGTCGCTCAGGTCGTCCTCGACCTCGCGCACGGCGGCGACTGCCGCATCCAACGCGCTGCCGCCCGCGCGGAGGATGGCGATGGCGGCGGGCAAGCCCACACGGGCGTTGAAGCTGCCGACGACGATCCCGGCCGTGTTCATCCCTCTCCCTCCGTGTCGCCCAGTTCCCCGAAGCGTTCGCGGTAGTGCGCCAGCCGCGCTTCCAACGCTGCCGCCCGACGCTCGGCCGCCTCGGCCTTCTCGTCAGGTGTGGGGAGCAGTGTCCCGTCCAGTTGGGCGAAGCGCAGCCACGTCGCCTCCACCCCCTTGTACGTCCCCGTCCAGCGCGTCAATAGCAAGCCGAGGGT
>JAHCIP010000580.1 GCA_026129165.1 Anaerolineae bacterium | reverse complement strand
GCGGCAATCAGTACTCCGACAGTACCCTTGACCTTGATACCAAGCCTTTGGGCATGCGCTCGCCCCAGGTCATCGTCCAGTAGTAGCCAGATGCTATTGATCTCGTGGGCCAGGACAATCGCTTCTGACTCGCCAGCGCCCAGTGTAGCACGCAAAGCTAATACAGCTAACCGATCCTGGACCGGCTGCTGTCGAAGCCATCCTTCTTGGGCCGCCCTGGCGATTGTCTCTGTACCGGGCTTCCCCGCTCCCTGGATGACCACCTCTTGCCAGACAGCCTCGGGTACGACAATCTCACCGAACAGGGATCGCAGAACCAAGAAGAGGTCAAGGCGCGCCAGAGCAATCAAAGGACTGGCATTTGAGATAGTCGTCATCGTTCATTGGAGCGAGCCACGTGGCCGATGGAGATTGCTTCCTGCACCTCGCGCTCTAATTCATCGGTTGTATAGGCGACCCAGGGGATGCCCTGGCGCTGCGTCAGGCGCATAAACTCCACTAGGGGGACATGAGCTATCTCGGCGGCCTTGCCAGCAGACACCTTGCGGTCGCGGAATAGTTCTAGCGCGATCCAGACCTGGACCTCACGCTCTAACTCATCCTGCGACAGACGAAGCAATCCCGGTAAATCGTCTGGTACTTTGATCTCTAATAACATCATATTCCTACACTCCTCACCCTGATACCAGTATTATAGCGTAGCGGGGCAAGCGGTCAACAGAAGCGAGTTACTCCGAGCGCAGGGCCTCCGCGACCTGGAGGCGGCTGAGGCGCAGGGCCGGGTAGACGGCGGCCAGCAGCGCGGCGGCCACGGCGACCAGGAACGCCTGGACGAACAGCCCTGGCTGGACCAGGAGTTGCAGCGTCCAGCCGAACGAGCGCAGGTTGATGATGTAGACCAGGATGAAGGCCAGCGCCAGTCCCGTCGGCGCGGCCACCAGGCCGGCCACGCCACCCATCAGCCCGCTTTCGAGTAGAGTCAATCCCCACATCTGCTCTAGCGTCATCCCTGTCGCTCGCAGCGTCCCCAACTCGCGCGTCCGTTCCAGTTGCAGCGCCATCAGCGCGCTCAGCACGCCGATAAACGCCACCACCGTCGCCAGCAACTGGAGCGCCGAGGTGATGGCGAAGGTGCGGTCGAAGATGACGAGCGCGGCGCGGCGTAAGGCGGCATTGGGGCTGACGATAATGTCGCGGCCGGCGTAGCGGTCGCGGAGGGTCTGCACCAACTGGTCCACGTTGACGCCGGGCTGGACATACATCGCGGCTGAGGACAGGGTGGGGTCGCCAAACCACTGCTGGTACTGGCTCAAGCCGACCATGATGGTTCCCTGGTCGGAAGCATAGTCGTAGTAGACGCCGACGATGCGTAGCGTCACGTCGCCCTGGGCCGTCTGGAGCGTGACCGACGAATTGAGGCCGAGGGTGTGGCGGTAGGCGTAGGGTTCGGAGACGATGGCCGCGCCCGACTGGACCTGCGCCCACATCTCGTCGGGCGTGCCAATGAGTTCCTTGTACACCCGCAAGTCGCGTGGGCGTGTGCCTTTGACCGCTACCAGGTTCGACGGGCCAAAATTGGTATCCACCGTCGTGTTGCGGACCAGTTCGACCTCCTGGACGCCGGGCAGGGTGGGCAGTTCGGCGGCGACGGCGGGGTCCAGAACGCCCGTGTTGCGCGTGGCGGTCAGGCTGGGTGTGCTGAGGTAGATGTCGGCCTTAAGGGTCATGCTGAGCCAGGTGTCCACCGTCTGGCGGAACGAGGCGATCATGATGCCGACGCCGATGGTCACAGACACAGCCACCATGAGCGCGGCGATGGCGACCGAGGTGCGGCTCAGGGCGCGGGTCACGGTGCGCGGGGCCATGCGCCCCAGCGGGC
>JAHCIP010000058.1 GCA_026129165.1 Anaerolineae bacterium | reverse complement strand
CAGGTCGGCCTCGTCCACTTTCCCATCGCCCGTCAGGTCGGCGCGAGGGTCGCTAGGGGGGTTTGTGCCATAGGCCGCCGACACGATGAGCAGGTCCGCGATGTCTACGTCGTCGTCACCGTCCGCATCCCCCAGGCGCAGCCGGGTCGTGGGCAGCGTTGAGAGCACCGAAGCTTGGTGGGGGGGGAGGCTCACCGTGTACATGCGGGACAGATAACCGGGGGTGCGGGCGCGCAATTCATGGCGTTCGCCGTCGGCCAGCGCCAGCGCGAACTCGCCGGTCTGATTGGTCAAGGTATACGGAACGCCATCCAGGAGAATCTGTATCCCTCGGTGGTCGGTGCGGCCGTCAAGCCACACGACACCTGTCAGGATCGTTTGCGGCGCGGCGGCCTGGGCGGACCAGGCTAAGCCGAGCCAGAGGGCCAGGAACAGGAGCGCCCAGGCAAAGGGCGGGCGGCGGCCGGACATGGGAGGCTCCTCAGAGCGATGAAAGGGGAATAGGCTCTCCCTTCTACTAGAGTCAACGGGGAATTATGGTAAAATGTCCGGCTGTTTTACCCCCTTTTTACCCATTCTTCATATCGTCACGTCCTGCTCGGCCATCCGTTGGATGGCTTCGTCGGCGAGGGCGCCAGCCAGCCGGTTGGCGGCGAGAATCGTGGTGTAGACGCCGCGCGTCAGGCCCAGGTGGACCCGCTCGACCACGCGGACTGGGGCAGCGATGGGCGGAATCTGGGCTAGAAAGTCATATGTCTGCTGGGCCATAGCGATCTGAATATCCGCGACCACTGTGACGCTCGCCTCAATCGCGTCCTGAAGCAGGTCTTTCGCGCCTTCGATCTCGCGTATCGGTAAGGGTGACATACGTGCATCCTCTCAGCGTATTTCAACCTCCCGAAGGTTGGCAACCTTCGGGAGGTTCATCGGTACACCAGAGCTTGATTTGCTGATAAACGTCCGGATGGCGGGCCAGGGCCAGGTGGTGGACCTGCGGAAAACGGCGCACGTGGTCATCCGCGTGCGCCCCCTGGCCGCGCCACGCGGGGCCGTGGGCGTGCGAGGTCCACACCAGCGCATCCCCCAGCAGCGCGTTCACCGCCGACTCGGGGTCTTCGGCCAGCGTCCCGACGGCCAGGTAGTGGCGGGCCGTGGCGAGCCACGGGATAGGCTGGCGGGGGTCATGCCCGATGCGGCTCGCCGCGCCGGCCCAATCTTCATCCACCAGGTTGCCATAGCGCAAATCCTGGATACCCTGGCTGCGGAGATTGGCGATATTCCCAATAAGACGAGTCACCGGATGCGGTACGGCCTGGAGGACGGTCGCGGCGGCGTGGCCGAGCCGTTCCAGGTACGCCCCATCGTGGGGTGTCCCCAAGTAGATGACACGGCTAACTTTAGCGGTCCACGCCGCGCCTTCTTTCATCCCATAATAGCACGCGCTGCGCAAGACGAGGCCGCCCATGCTATGCCCGATGAGGACGACTTCCTCGACGGGGACGGGATAGTGGTCCAGGAGTTGTCCCAGCAGCCGCGCGAGGCTCCGCCCGTTGTGGGAGATGTGCAGCCCGGTGTTGTAGCGCAGGTACAACGGGGTGTAGCCGCACTCGGCCTGGAGCAACGTGCCGTATGACACATCTTCGGGATCCTGTTCGGTCTGGCGAAAGGCCCACACGCCTTCATGACAGCCGAGGCCGTGGACCAGGACGCACAGCTTGCCAGTCGGGTTCGGGTAGACCGCGCCCAGGCTGCCCAGCGTCAGCGCCAGCGGCTGACGCGCGTGGTAGAAGGCCATGTCAATCGCCAGACCGTTCTGACGCCCCCGCAGATGGTCCCCGACTACCCCATTAAGGATACTCTGGTACGTGGCCCAGGAAAAACGACTCATAGCGTTAGTTCAGCCTGGATCAGTCCCGTGGCCGGGTCAGGCTGAAGGGTAAAGCCCAGGTTCTCGCACACCCGCTGCATGCCGTAGTTGTCGGCCAGAATCTGCGCCGTGATGCGCTCCAATCCCTCGTCGCGGCCCACCTGGATGAGCCGCTTGAGAAGCTCGGTGCCCAAGCCCTTGCCCTGGAAGGCATCGCTGATAAGCATGATAAACTCGGCCTGATTGCCTACCCGCGCCTTGCTCAGGCGGCCAATACCGACAATCTCCCCTGTGTCATCCTGCCGTTCCGCGACCAGCGCCAGTTCGCGGTCGTAGTCGTTAAAGGCGATGCGCGCCAGGCGCTCGTGGGCGATGCGCTCGCTCAACTGCACCGCGTGGGCGTAGCGCATAAAGACACTCTGCTCCGACAGGGTACCGTGAAACTGGACCAACTGCGGCTCGTCCTCAGGACGGATGGGCCGAATCAGCAGGGGCGTACCGTCTTCAGCGGTCCACGGTTGGACGTACTGCAGCGGGTAAGGGCGTATGGCCGGGCGCGGCAGGTCGGCGTCGCGCACCGCGTCGTCGTGGAGGACCACCCGCGCATCGAGGGCGATGAGCCGTTCGGGTGAGGCGAGCAAGGGATTGATGTCAAGCTCTTTGATACGCGGCTGCTCGACGACCAACTGACTGAACTTAACCAGCAACTGCTCCAGGGCGGCCAGGTCCACCGCCTTGCGGCCCCGCACGCCCTGGAGCGCGGTATAGATGAGGGTGCGCTCCATCATCCGCCGCGCCAGGGTCGAGTTGAGCGGCGGCAGGCCGAGGGCGCGGTCTTTGAACACCTCGACCAGTTGCCCGCCCGTCCCGAACAGGAGGACTGGCCCAAACTGGGGGTCGAGACTGCTGCCGATAATGAGTTCGTAGCCGGTCCAGTTGATCATGGGCTGGACGGTCACGCCGTTGAAGTGCTCCGCGCCGGCCTTCGTGGTCACCGCCTGCTGAATCTCGCGGTACGCCTGGCGGACTTCCTGGGCGTCGCTCAGGTTCAGCTTGACGCCGCCCACGTCCGTCTTGTGGGTGATGGTATGCGAGAACAGCTTGAGGACAATGGGATAGCCGATGCTATCGGCGCGCTGGATGGCCTCGTCTTCGCTGCTGGCGATAAACGTCTGGACAATGGGGATGCCGTAGGCGGCGAGCAACTGCTTCGACTCAAACTCGTTGAGCAAGACCCGGCCCTCGGATCGCGCCGTAGCGAGGATGCGCCGCGCTTCGGCCCGGTTCATCTCACTCTCCGCATCCTCCGGCAGGCTCGGCGTCTCATATAGGCTGCGCAGGTTCGCGCTGTAGCGCCACATGTAGTTGAACATCTGGACGGCGGTATCGGGGTAGAGGAAAGTGGGGATGTTCGCCTTCCTCAGAATCTCCGCGCCTGGCTCGATCTCGGCCCCGCCGACCCAACTGGCGAGCACGGGCTTGCCCCCAATATGGGCGTAGGGCTTGAGTTGGTTGGCGGTCTCCGTCGGGTCGGTCATGGCCTGGGGCGTCAGGATGACCAGCAAGCCGTCGCTGTTGGGGTCCTCGGCGGCGATGGCAAGCGACTGGGCGTAGCGTTCGGGCGAGGCGTCGCCCAGGATGTCAATGGGGTTGCCGTGGCTCCACGGTCCGGGCAGCAGCTTGTTGAGCCGGCCCATTGTCTCAGCGGAGACTTTGGTCAGTTGGCCGCCGCCGGTAATCAGGGCGTCGGTCGCCAGTACGCCCGGCCCGCCAGCATTGGTCAGAATGGTCAGGCGCGGGCCTTGGGGCAGCGGCTGCTTGGCGAGGACATCGGCCATGGAGAACAGGTCGGCGATGCTGTTGACGCGCATGACACCGACCCGGCGGAACGCGGCCTGGAGGACTTCGTCGCTACCGGTGAGCGAGCCGGTGTGGGAAGCGGCCGCCTTGGCCGCCTCCTCGGTGCGGCCCGGCTTGATGACGATGATGGGCTTGGTGAGGGCGACTTCACGTGCAGCCGACAGGAAGGCGCGGGCGTCGCCGATAGTCTCCATGTAGATGACGATGCTCTTGGTGTTGGGGTCGTCGCCCAGGTAGTAGATCAGGTCGCCCCAGCCCACGTCCAGCATCGAGCCGAGGGAAATGAAGGCGCTAAAGCCCACGTTCTCGCGCCGGCTCCAGTCGAGGACACCCGTCAGCAGCGCGCCGCTCTGGCTGATAAAGCCGACTGAGCCGGGCCGCGCCATGCCATCGGCGAAGGTGGCGTTGAGGCCGCTGATGGGGTTCATCACGCCCAGGCAATTGGGGCCAATGAGGCGCATGTTGCCCAGCCGCGCCTGTTCCATCACCTGGCGTTCCAGTTCGACACCTTCCGGGCCAATCTCCTTGAACCCGGCCGAGATGATAATCGCGCCCTTGACCCCCTGCGCGACACACTCCTTCATCACGGCTGGCACCGTCGGGGCCGGCGTGACAATGACCGCCAGTTCGACCGGCTCTGGCACGCCGGCCAGGTTGGGGTAGGCGCGGATGCCCAGGATGCTCGGGCGGTTGGGGTTGACGGGGTAGACGGTGCCCCCAAAGGGGCTGCTGATGAGGTTCCACAGGATGGTGCGCCCGACACTGCCCGCCTTCTCCGTCGCGCCGATGACGGCGACCGAGCGCGGCGCGAAGATGGCGTGCAGCGGGTGGCGGGTCGAATCAAAAATATCATGGACGGGATCGGGAGCGAGGACGGTGGGGGCGTGACTGGTCATAAACACTCCTCGATGGACAGTAGACAGTAAGCAGTAGGCAGTAGGCAGTAGGCAGTAATCAGCAGGCAGCAGGTTGACTACCGACTACTGACTACCGACTACTGACTACTCCCAATAGCACATCAATTATAGGACCAGACCGCCCATCGAGCCACATCTGCTTGCCTCTTCGACCTGCGCGGCCACGGCCAGTCCAGCAAGCCGCCCGGCCCCTATAGCATGGTCCAGTTCGCCGCCGGCGCTGATCGTGACCGCCGACCAGGATTATACACCCGTCGCCGCCAAGGAAGCCTACGCCAAGCTCATGCCCAACGCGCACATCGCGGTCATCGCCGACTCGCGCCACGCCACGCCGGTCGAGGTCCCCGACCGCTTCAACCAGGTCGTCCTGGACTTCCTCGCCCAGCAGCCTTGAGCAGCGTCATCATAGCGGTCGGCCCGCTGAGTTTCTGGTGGGCCGACCGCTTGATAGATATACCCCTCCCCCATCCCCTCCCCCGACAAGGGAGGGGTGTCTTTTCCCCCCTTCCTTCGCAGGGAAGGGGGCCAGGGGGTTAGGTAGACGGATTGCTCCCTACAATGTACTGACCTGATCTGGCGGGTTGCCCGCCAGGGCGGCGTAGAGGTCCGGGAAGCAGCCGACCTGGACGCCGGCGACCGTGCCCTTGGTCTGGCAGCGGCCGGGTTCGCCCTCGGCCAGCCCGCGCTCCAGAGCGCATTGGTCGCACATCATGAGCAGGATACCCTGCTCCTGGGCCACGCGGGCCAGGCGCTCGCCAATGGGGTCGCCGGCGCGCAGGATGTAGTTGTTGTCGTCGAAGAACATCATGCCGACGACCTGGGCGCCATGCCGCCCCTCTTCGAGCTGGGGCAGAATCATCTTGCCGAGTTTATAGCTGGCCGTGTGGCCGGACGTACTGAAGACATACGCGACTTTCATGCTCTGGTTCCTTTGGGATTTGATGGTGCGAGGGATAAACAGCCGAGGAAAGGATAAACGGGCGGCGCGTCCGGGTCAAGCCTGAAGACAATTCATGTTGAGTGGCCAGGTTCCCTCTCCGAAGCCGCGCGGGCCTCGGAGGGGGGTAGTTCCAATGGCATCTGGAGACAGGCAAGGCTGAGTCGCCTTGCTCCAGACTCAGGGGCCACGCCCGGTTGTATCGCAAGTGAGGCGCTACGGGCGGGCAGGCCACAGCCCCTGGGCGCAGATGATGAAGTTGACGACCTGGTAGGGCTGGCGGTTGTCGCCGGCGGCGCTGCTGGCGACTGCTACCGGCCTGGTGGGCGCCGTGTCGGGCGCCTGGAGTTGGACGGCGGCGGGGGTGTTCCGCTCGGCGCCGCCCGACTGGCCCAGGGGGTACGACATCAGTCCCTGTCCCTGGCCCATGCCGACCGGCACGCGGCCGCGCAGGTCAGGCAAGCCAAACGTGGTCCGGCCGTCGCCCCCGTACCGGAGGCCGATGACGGCGAAAAGCGCCTGGTATTGTTGAATCTGGAGAAGCTGGCCGTTGCACAGCAGCCAGCCTTCCGGCGCGTAGTCGCCGGCGAACATTCGAATCTCCCCAAAATATGCCTCAGCCATGGTCGTGTCCTCCTTGAGATAGGTTGTGTAGAGACTGTCGCAGACCCGACTCACAACAGGTGATTAAGGTTCACCTGGTACTTCACTGGGGCAACAAAAAGCGATGCCCTCTTCTCGGCCAGCGCGGCTAGAGAGCCGTCCGCGAGAGGATGCATCGCGCTACATGGCTAAAGCGAGATATGCTTCTACGGGGCGCCCCTTGTGCCAGCGCCCTGGCTGGCAATGATAGACGAGCAGGCGGCGAAGTTGAAACAGGAACAGTATACTATAGGGGTGGGGGCTTGTCAAGCCCAGGTGAGGACTTGACCACCCTCCTCCCACGGGCTATACTCCGCGTCACCCCTACCCCAACCAACCGCGGCGCCCATTGAAAGGAGCGTGACCATGAATCGGGACGATCGAGAGGACACGACAATCTATACGGTGGTGGTTAACTACGAGGAGCAGTATTCCATCTGGCCGGAACAGCGCGAGCTTCCACCAGGCTGGAAGGCGGTGGGCAAGACTGGCCCCAAGGCCGAATGTCTGGAGTACATCAAGGAAGTGTGGACGGACATGCGTCCCCTCAGCCTGCGCAGGAAGATGGAGGAGGACGAGCGCAACCGGCGGCCGTAGCGGACAGTCCCAGAGATTCAGCTCTGGGCTACTCAAGCGAAGCCCTACGGGCTGAAATTCCTAGCCCCGTAGGGGCTTCGTCTGCCTAGCGCGGGGCGCCTGCCCTCCGAATGGAGGGTTAGGCCCGCGCCACCTAATGCCTCAAGCTGCCCGCCTTATCAATGCGCGGCACGAACGTCTGATAGCCATAGCCGAGGCGGGCATAGCAAATGCGGCCTCGGTCTGCGCCTGAATTCACCGCTGTCCAGACGACGTGAACGAATTGACTACCGCTCTCGCGCGCCGCCACGTCTACCCCCCGCACACCGTTCTCTCCGGCGCACTCCGCGGTATTGATCCGCCCCTGCGCCTGCCAGGGACGGTAGGCGTCATAGTCAGCGGTCGAGGCGGCCGTGTCGAGATCGCTGGTCGCCACCACCACCCGCTGGAACCCCACATTCCAGACCGCGTACCGCCGCCGCTGCTGGTCAAATGCCAGGCGGGGCGGCTCGAACCGCGCGAGGCGGACACTCTCGGCCGGCACCGGCTCGACGGGGATAGTCTCGTAGTAGTCCCAGCAGTAGTCCTGGGCGGCCTGGTCATACACCAGGCGGGCCGTGTGGACGTAGTAGGGGCCATCGGCCTGGAGTTGCTGGAGCCAGATGGCATGCAGCGTGGACCGGGGCGACAAGGCGATGGAGGGCGCGATGGCTCGCAGCGCCGGCTGTGGATTCTGGGCGCCACACATCTGACTTGTCTTGCTGCGCTTACTCAACTGATTGTTCGACACGGGTTGCGGCGATGTCCAGAGACAGGTCTGGTCCGGGGGACATAACCGCCGCGTCCCGGCGTAGATGACGGGCGTCGCAGGGGCGAAGTTATCGCGCCCCTCCCAGACCACCACCAGGTCCTGACCGGCTCCGCCCGGCCGGGTGAGCACCGCCACCGAGGGTTTATACCCCCGGTAGCAGTCCGGCGAGGACGAGGACGGGTCCAGACAGCCCGCCGCGCCGAGCGGGCCGAGCGCCTCCCCGGTCGTCGCCAAACTGTTGGGCTGGCGCTGGGCGCGGCCATAGTAGAGCGCGGGGCGGTTCCCGCCGCTGTATTCGGACCACACGACATGGCCCCGTTCCAGGCCATCGGCCCCCCTCGACACAGCCAGCCCCAGGTCATTCATGTCGAAAGCTGTAGGAAAGAGCAACTGATTAGGGTCATTCTCCGGCGGCGGCAAGGGGGATTCGTCGTCCGTCAGGCGTTCGACATAGTCGGCGTCGTAGGAATTCTGGCTCGGGTGATAGCTCATAAACGCCGCGTGTAAGTGGTTCTGGGGACCAACGGCCAGGCGTGGGTTCCTGGACCCCAGCGCGGCGAGGTAGTTGGCGGGCGGCGGCCAGGGCTGACCCGTCCAGTTGGCGTACCACATGACGTCGTCGGTGATAGGGTCGGTCTGGCTTTCGGTTGACCACATGACGTGGACCGTCTCGGCGCCGGCCGTCGCAGCCGTCACCGCGATACTCGGGGCGAAGGCCGGCTCGGAGGACCAGCGAGCCACCTCGCCACCCTGACTGATGACAATGGGAGGCGTGACCAGGAGCGTGGGGGACTGGGCAGCGGCGGGCGTGGTCAGCGTGACGACGAGCAGCCCACCGAGGAGGGTAAAGACAAGGACGCGCAGAGGTCGCCTCCCTACACAGAGCTAACGGGTAGACTGGCGCCCTGGGCGGGGGCCTGATGAAGATTAGCTATCTGTCCGCGTCATGGCTGACGATCACTCTAGGCCATTTCTGGCATAGGCGTCTCGCATGACAGACCTAAGACATGGATAAATAGCCGTCTACCCGGATGGGTCGAAGCTGGCTGGGGGCGGCAGAGGGCGCTCGACGCGCTGGACATAGGACGCGCTCGCCTGACGCTGGCAGTGGCCTCATCAACCAGAGCAGCCGAGCATCAGACGAGCACAGGCTATGCGGATGTATTCATGGCGCGGAGGACGCTCCCTGGAGGCGGCGTCGCGCCCAGCGACTAGCAATTATAGGCCGGCGAGGCGAAAAAGCAAACTCCGTGAAGGTTTTTCACTTGGCTTGCGTGGCCGTCGGCTTGGGCGTCGCGCTCGCGGCGGGCGCGGGGGTAGCCGAGGCCGCCTCCACCGGTTTGGGGGTGGCCGTCGCCGCTTCCGTCGGACGCGGGGTCGCTGACGGCGGGATGGGCGTATTGGTCCAGGTCGGCGGGACGGGCGTAACGGTCCGCGTCGGCGACGGCGGGACAGACGTATTGGTCGAAGTTGGCGGAAGCGGTGTGCTGGTCGCCGTCGCGGGCGGCGGGGTGCGCGTCGGCGTGGGCTGCACCTCGATACGCTGGGCGACCAGGACGCCGTTCTCCAGACGACCGGTGACCTTGGCCCAGTCCCAATACGGGATGGGCGTGTAGTCGGCCAGCGGCGGCGTGATGACCGTCGCGTTGGTGACCTGGACCCGCGTGTTGCCCACAACCCAGTAGTCGGCGTGGATCTCAGCAATCACATTCCGAATCACCGTCGTCTCCGGTGTGCGCGGCTCGACACGGATGCGCTCGGCCACGTTCTGGCCGTTGACGACGTGGTAGGTCACCGTCACATTCAATCCATCCACTGGGCCGTTGATACCGCTGACTTCAGCCGTCTCGGCCGTCTCGTAGACAGTCAACGGCCGGCCATCGTCGAGGCGAATGGTCCAGATTGCTTCGCGGTCGCTGAGGCGTTGTAGCTTGACCACCACGCCCCTCACCGTCACCGAGGCGGGCGTCGGCTCGCCGGGGCGAGAGGTGCCCACGCTGCCCGTGACGGCCACCCGGCTGGCGCGGATGCGGTTGGCGCTGACAGGGATGCCACGGGCCAGCACGCTATCGCCCGGCCGAGGCGAGGGGCCTTCGCGCACCGTCTGCGGGGTCAACTCAATCTCATAGCCGGTTTGGCCGTCGGCGATAATGCGCCAGACTTCCGTGGAGCCGCTGCCGCTGCCGCCGACGAAGAAGCCGGCGATGTCAATAGCGCTGGGGACCGAAGTGCGCTGCTCGCGCGGACGCTCGGCTGGCCGTGTCGCCGTCGATTCTGGGGTCAACGTCGCCGCTGGGGCGGGCGCGGTCGCTTCGACGGGCGCCATAGAGGCCGTGGCGCTGGGGAGCAGGATGGGCCGCGCCGTCGCCGTCAGGGTCGGCAGGGTCTTTTCTGTCGCCGTCGGGGCGGGGGTATGCGTCTGGGAGGGGCGGGCGCTCGGGCTGGCCGGGATGTCGGTAGGCCGGCTCGTCGGCTTGGTCACGGCTAGGGTCTCCGCCGTAGCGGTCGCGGTGGGCGCGGGCAGCGTCGGCGTCGGGCTGGGCGCCAGGGCGACGCTCTGGCTGGCCGCCGGCTTCTCGACCACCTGGGTCGCCGGCTTCGCCAGGACGACTACCTGCGTCACCTGAACGACGCCATCTGGCCCAACGGCGCCCTTGACCTGGACGCGGCTACCGACTTCGAGGGTCATGCCAGGCTGGAGCCGCACCAGCACCTTGCCCACGCGCACCAGCCCCGATGGGTCAATCTCGGTGACGATATCGGTAAAGGCGGGGGCCTGCACCGGCTCGCCCTCGCGGACCCGGCGCTCGGCCACTTGCAGAATCTCGTCCTGCTTCTCGCGTTCCTGAGTGACGATCACCCGTTCGCGTTCCTCCGGGTCGAAGGTCAGCGCCAACTGGACGGCGCGCGTCGCCTCTTTCACCGTGTAGAGTGGATCGCCTGGCAGGCTGGCCGCCGAGACGCGCACCACGCCCGTGGTCGCCATACACAGCATGAGGAAGACCATCGCCCCGGCCAGGCCGACGCGCTGGAAGCCGCTGCCCAGATTGAGGAAGGCAGCGAGGGCCAGGCGTGCCCGACCGGCCAGGTCATCCCAAAGCGATGGAGGACGGACGACGGACGACGGACGACGGATGGGGGCAGAGATAGATGGGGCGACCGGCGTAGGCGCCTGGCCCTCTTGCGCGGCGGCGAGGAAGCGGGAGCGGGCGGCGGCGCGCTTGGCCGGGTTCGGCGCGGGGGCGGGGGCGAAGGACGCCTGCATGCCGAGGGCCGTCTCGACCAGGGGCCGCAGTTCGTGAGCCTGGGTCGGGTGCTCGGCAAGACAGATAGCCAGGCTCTCACCAGCCCGCACCCGCGCCATAATGGTGTCCACCATCCCCATCAAGGCTTCAGGGGACAGAGAGGCGGCCGGCGTGGTAGCGGGGTCGGTCTTGGCGGCTGAAGCGAGGAAGCGGGCGCGGGCGGCGGCGCGTTTGGTCGGGCTCGGTGGCGGTGGCACCTCGAAGGAGACCGCCATGCCGAGCGCAGTCTGAAGGAGGGGCCGCAACTCGCGCGCCTCGGCCGGGTAGTCGGCCAGGCACTTATCCAGGCTCTCGCCAGCGCGAACGCGAGCGATGACCGCATCCACCAGGCCCATCAGCCGGCCTTCGCGCTCCTCGGCCAGGATTGGCCCCGGCGTCGCCTGGATGTCGCGCAATTCCGCACGCACGAGGCCCGCCATGACCTGGTCTTCAAACAGGCGGGCGGCCTCGGCCAGGAAGTGGGCGCGGGCGGCGGCCCGTTTGTCGGGGTCAGGGGCCGGGGGCATCACAAAGGAGGACTGGACCCCCAGGGCGGTTTCGACCAGCGGACTTAGGTCGCCGGCCTCAGCCGGGTAATCGGCCAGGCAATCGGCCAGGCTCTCGCCGCCGCGCACCCGGCCGACAATCGTCTCGACCAGCGCCATCAGGCGTTCCGGTGAAGCGGGCGTCGGGTGGACATGGCCGTTGGGGGCAGTGGCGGGGAACAGTCGGGCCGCTTCGGCCAGGAACAGGGCGCGGCTGGCGGCGCGTTTGGCCGGGTTAGGCGGGGGCGGCGGGGTACGCAACAGCCGCACCTGGAGGACGGTTTCAAGGATGGGGCGTAACGCATCCGCCTCGGCGTGGCGCAGGTGCGCCAGGCAGGCCTCAACGCTGTCGCCAGCCTGAAGCCGGCGCAGGCACTCATCCAGGAGGAGCGCCTCGCGCTGGGCGTCCATCAGAGGCTCCCCTCCAGGACGCGGCGAAGGGTCGTGAGGGCGCGGTGTTGCAGCGCTTTCACGGCCCCTTCGGTCTTGCCCATAATATCGGCAATCTCGTTGTTACTCAGGTCTTCGACAAACTTTAGGATTACCACTTCTTGTTGCTCATCAGTTAGATAGTGTAGCGCCGCTTTAAGCTGCTGTTGCGTCATCAAGTTCTCTAACGATACTTTCGGCACGCCGGTGCGTTCATCGGCGACGAGCCGTTCGTCTAGCCCGGTCTCGTCACGGCGGCCGCGGCGGCGATAGTGGTCAATGACGAGGTTGTGGGCGATACGGTACAGCCAGCCGGTGAGCGACGAGTGCCAGGCGCGCTCGCCCCGAATGGATTCGAGCATGCGCAGGAAGACTTCACCTGCCATGTCCTCGGCGAGAGAAGCGTCGCCCAGGCGGTGGTAGATGTAGTGATAGATGCGCTCGTAATACGCGTCGTATATCTGGCCGAGTGTGGCCTGATCAAACGCGCCGACGCGGTTGAGGACAAACGTCTCGTCATTCACCGCGCGGCTCTCCAGTCGTTGTACGTTGATCATGAACCCCTACGCCGCGCCTCAGGCTGGTCTGCTGTTCAACCTCCGGTTGAGGTCTCCACCCTGTATGACGTGTAGGGGTTGCAAAAAGATACGCAAGTTTAAGCATCTGGGGCGTCTTGTGGGTTTTATGGCTCCGGACCGTACCTTGCCGCCCCCCCGGTCCCCGTCGGCCTCGGCGTATTAGAGGCGGCGGCGCTCGTGCCCGTCGGGGCGACGGTATTGGAGGGTTGCGGTGTGGCGCTGGGCGCCTGAGTCGGGGCCGGGGTATTCGTCGGCAGGGGCGGCACGATGGGCGACGGGGTAATCGCAGGGAAGGTCGGATTGGGTGTCACCGCCGTGCGGGCGGGTGGCACCACCGTCGTGGAGATGGGCAGGGCGGAGGGCGTGACGGTTGGCGTGTAGGTATTGGTCGGCGTGCTGGTGCTAGTCGGGATGGGCGTCGCCGACGGCGGAATGGGCGTGATGGTCGGTGTATCCGTCGGAATCGGCGTCAGCGTCGGCGGGATAGGCGTAATGGTCCGTGTGACCGTCGGCGTCGGCACAAATTCCTCCAGCGCGACCTCGTACCACTTGTCGGGGCCATACGCGCCCTTGTTGACCAGCGTGACATAGACCACATCGTCGCGGGCCGGGCTGACGGTGATGGTGGAGGCCAGGTTGCCCGGCGCCAGGTCGTCGGCCGTGCCGGACCCGCCGCATGTCGGCGGGTCGCAGAAGCGCAGCGTACCGGGCGAGGCGGCCAGGATGACCGCTGTGTCCACACCTAGCGCCAGCTTATCCGTCGTGATGCGGTAGAAGCGGCCGGCCTTGGCGTTGAACTTCAGCTTGTCCAGGTCGCCGTCGGGGTTGAAGTTGTGGCGCTGCGTCTCGCCCACGTTGATGAACTGCGCCTGCTCGAACAGGTCGTCTGGCTCATACTGATCGAAGGGCACCGGTGTCCAGGTGGCCGTCGGCGGCGGCTGGGTATTGGTGGGCAGCGGCGTGTTGGTGGGCAGCGGCGTCCGCGAGGGCGGCGGCGTGTTGGTTTCGGTGGGCAGCGGCGTGTTGGTGGGCAGCGGCGTCAGGGTCGGCAAGGGCGTCAGCGTCGGCACCAGCGTCGCCGTGGCGCGGACAATGGCGGCGGCCTGGGCCGGCGGCAAGTCTTTGGTATCGAAGCAGGTCAGGCACACCCGTTCTTCCGAGTGGATAATGTGGAAGACGGTATCGGCCGGGAACTGGAGCACCTTAGCACGCCGCACGCCGCCCTCGGTGCGCGTTTGGAACGGGTAGAACACGAAGTAGCGGTTGTTGTGGAGCGCCAGCAGGCGCAGGCACGCCTCGATCTGGTCGTAGTTCGCCAGATCTGGCGACTCCATCATATTGTTCGAGAAGAGGGTGATCTGCGGCAGGTCGCCGCCGCTGCACATGTCGTCGCTCGCCTTGACCGCCCCCGCCTGGGCGAAAAAGGTCGGAATCGCCAGTAGTAGGGCCAGCAGGGTGATGACAGCCCAGTTGCGCTCGCGCGGGCTGAGGGGACCAGACCGGGCGAACAGTCGCGTCCCCTGCAGCGCATTCCAGGCGCGGGCCAGGTTGGGAAAGCGGGCGGCCAGGGGCGGTGAGACCTCGCTGCGCTGGACCCACCGCGCCAGCAGGCGGTAGAGCGCCCAGACTGGAATCAGGGCCAGCAGCACGAAGACGAGCATCAGGAACTTGATAACGCCGCTAGACGCCTGCCAGAGACCAAAGAACAGGTCGAAGCTGTCGCGGAAGGGCAAGCCCGCGCCGAAGACCGCGCCCCACAGCGGCCCAATCACCACCTGCATCAAGACGACAAACACAAACAGGTAGACGATGATGAAGGCCAGAAAGACCAAGTTGCGCGCGCTGCGGCTGGGGATAAAGGCGAAGACGCGCGTCCCCAGCGCCAGGAAGGCCAGAGGGATAATCAGCAGAATCGCCACGAAAAATAGCAGGTAGAGCAGGATAAAGGGGAAGGCCAGCAGGAACTTGATCGCGCTGACCAGCACCTGCCCGCCGCGCAGCAGATAATCGGACGAAGCCAAGTCCATGACCGCCGATGGCGGCAGGTTAAACGCCGAGTAGTAGCTGGCCTGGTAGGCCCAGCCCCAGAAGTAGACCAGGAGAAGCGCTACCAGGAAGCCAAACAGCAGGCTGCGCGCGCTGAGGCGCAGGTTGAGGCGGTCGAGCCAGGTGGCGGCGAGGCGGCTGGGGGCGCCTACCGTCTCTGGCTCGCCCTCGGTCAGCTCGATGCGGCTGTCGCTGGCCCGATTCAGGTCCGTGCCGCCCAGGTTCGACTCGGCCAGTTCCGCGCCCCACATGTTGACGTCGCGGATGTCGGCCTGGACGAGGTTGGCGCCCCGGAAGTTGGCCCAGCGCAGGTCGCCGCCGCGCAGCACGGCCCACGACAGGTCGGTGTCGCGCAGGTCGGCCCAGCGCAGGTCCACCTCGCGCAGGTCGGCTTTGCTCAAAATCGCGCCGTGCAGGTCCACATGGCTCAGGTCAATCCCCGTCAGGTCGCGTCCCGACAGGTCTAGCCCTTCCGGTCCACCATGATCGGCCACCAGGCGCAATACTGATTCACGGTCTAGTCGCATAAAGGCTCTAGCAAGTCCAAGTCTAGCAAGTCAGAGGAAGACATAGGAAGTCAACAGCGCGGGGGATTATACCACACGTTGACCGTTTCGGCCAAAGACCGGCGTGAAGATTGGATGAGAAATGAGTCAAATGCAAGGGAGGGAACCGTATCCCAGTTCCCTCCCTTCCTACGTCTTGCGACGTCCTCCTACCTCTTCCTACCTCTTCCCACTCTTCCTGCACTCTTACGCGGCTGCCATGCCCGCCTGGGGCTGCTGGTCGAACAGCGCCTCGAACTCGTTCGAGTCCACCGTCTCGCGCTCCAACAAGAGGTTCGCCAGGGCGTTAAGCTGCTCGCGCTGCGCCGTCAGGACACTCCGCGCCCGTTCGTAGCCCTCGTTGACGATGCGCTGCACCTCGCGGTCAATGCGCTGCGCCACAGCCTCCGAGTAGTTGCGCTGCTCGCCAATCTCGCGGCCCAGGAAGACCAACTCGTCCTTCTCCCCGAACATAATCGGCCCCAGCGCCTCGCTCATGCCGAACTGGGTGACCATCATGCGGGCGAACTTGGTGGCCCGCTCCAGGTCGTCGTGGGCGCGGACGGTCACGTCGCCAAAGGATAGCTCCTCCGCCGCCCGGCCGCCCAGCCGCGCCGCGATTTCGTCCTCGAACTTGGCCTTGGGCGTCATGGTGCGGTCCTCTTCAGGCCGCGAGGTGACGTAGCCCTCGTTCATGCCGCGCGCCACAATCGAAATCTTATGGACCGGGTCGCAGTTGGGCAAGGCGTGCCGAACAATGGCCTGGCCCGCCTCATAGACGGCGATGATGCGCTTATCCTGCGGGCTGATGACGCGGCTCTTGCGCTCCGGGCCGGCCGTCACTTTCTCGACCGCCTCGGTGATATCCTTCATATTGATGGCTTTGGCGTTGCGCCGTGCCGCCAGGATGGCCGCCTCGTTGACCAGGTTTTCTAGGTCCGCGCCGGAGAAGCCCACCGTCAGCTTGGCGACGGTGTCCAGGTTGACTGTGCGATCCAGCGGCTTGCCGCGCACGTGGACGTCCAGGATATGCCGGCGGCCCTGTTTGTCCGGGCGGTCAATGATGACGCGACGGTCGAAGCGGCCTGGCCGCAGCAGCGCCGGGTCCAGGATGTCGGGCCGGTTCGTCGCGGCGATGATGATGACGTTGGTGTCCGTGTCGAAGCCGTCCATCTCGACGAGAATCTGGTTGAGGGTCTGCTCGCGCTCGTCGTGGCTGCCACCCAGCCCCGCGCCTCTGTGCCGACCGACGGCGTCAATCTCGTCCACGAAGATGATGCAGGGGCTGTGGCGCTTGGCCTGCTCGAACAGGTCGCGCACGCGGCTCGCGCCCACGCCGACGAACATCTCCACGAACTCCGAGCCGCTGATGCTGAAGAACGGCACCCCCGCTTCGCCGGCCACGGCCTTCGCCATGAGGGTCTTGCCACAGCCGGGCGGGCCGACCATGAGCACGCCCTTGGGGATACGCGCGCCCAGGGCGATGAACTTCTCCGGCTCCTTGAGGAACTCGACCACTTCGGCCAATTCGTGCTTGGCCTCCTCGACGCCCGCCACGTCCACAAACGTGACCGTCGGCTTGTCGCCGCCAAACATGCGGGCGCGGCTCTTGCCGAAGCTCATGGCCTGGTTGTTGCCGCCTTGCGCCTGCCGCATCATCAGGAAGATGAAGCCGCCGAGCAGGAGCACGGGTAGAATGGACCCGATGAGCGGCCCCCAGTTGGTCCAGAAGCTCGGCGCGACCACTTCGAGCTTGACCGCCACCAGTTGGGCGTCAGTGACGCCTAGCCGCCGCATCGTCTCGGTCAGGTCAATCGAGTGTTCCTTGCGCGTAATCCGTTCTTGCTGCGGGTTGGTGGTATAGCGGACCCGCAGGTCGTCGCCGGCGACGGTGATCTGCTGGACCTTGCCCGCTTTGATGTCCCGCGCCAGGTCCGATAGAGTCAGCCCCGACTGCGGTGAGGGCTGGCCGTTCATAAATGTGGTCAGCAAGGCTACCATGGCCAGGACGACCAGCAGCCCGATGATCCAGCTTCGAAATGCGCCTCTGTTCACTTTCCTACTCCAGTACGGTGCGTCACGCGGCGGTTCGGAGGCCGCCGCGTTGGTAGTCTCGCGCTGTTAGTATTATACATAGAATCGGGGCGGAAAGAAAGTCAGCGTTCAAGCTCACCCTCCCGCGAACTTCTGGATGACTGTCCAGTACAGGGGAATCAGACCCAGGACAAAGAGCGCGGCGACTGCGCCGAGGACCAGCGTCGGCCAGTCGGTCTCGGCTGGGGCTGCCGGCGGGGCATACTGAGGTGCTGTCCCCGTCGCGCCGGCTGGTCCTCTGGCCCCACCCGCCCCGGCCCGCGTTGGAGCCGAGCCTGCCGCCGACGTGGGCGCTGCCGCCTGACGGGGGATGATCGGGATGGGGCCGGTCATCTGCTCGCCTAGGCGCTGGTAGGCCTTGAGGGCCGAGCAGAGCGCGTCGGCGTCGGGGTAGCGGGCCTGGGGCTTCTTCGCCATCGCCTTGGTGATAATGTGCTCCAGTCCCACTGGCACCGACGGGTTATAGGTGCGAATCGGCGGCGGCTCGGCCTGCAAGTGCTGCATCGCCAGCGCCAGCGGCGTATCGGCCTCGAAGGGCAGGTGGGCCGTCACCATCTCATACAGGATGATGCCCAGCGAGTAGACATCGGTGGCGGGCGAGACGGGCTGGCCCGCCGCTTGCTCAGGCGCGATGTACTGCGCCGTCCCCCACACCGGCCCGGTCTGGGTCGTAGACGTCGTGGCGGCCAGGCTGCGGGCGATACCGAAGTCGGTGACTTTGATCTGACCCTGGCGGGTCAGCAGGATATTCTGCGGCTTCAGGTCGCGGTGTACGACGCCCGCGCGGTGCGCCGCGCCCACGCCCTCGCAAATCTGAATCATCAGACCGACGGCGCGCTCGGCCGAGAAAGGCGCCTGGCTGGCGATGCGCGTCTTGAGATTATCGCCGTCCACCAGTTCCATCACAATGTAGGGAATGCCATTGACCTCACCCGTGTCCCAGACGGCGGCCAGGTTGGGGTGGGATAGGATGGCGACCGCCTGCGCCTCGCGGCGAAAGCGCGTCAGGAAGTTCTGGTCGCCCGCGAATTGCGGCCGCAGCATCTTGATGGCGACGGGTCGGTTGAGCCGTTCGTCATGAGCGCGATAGACGACGGCCATGCCGCCCTGACCAATTTCGCCCTCCAGCCGATAGCGTCCGTCAAACAGCGTCTGCGCTTGCGATGTCAACCTGGCCTCCTACCTCCAACAGCGTGGGCCTAATTATACTAAACTCTGGCCCTGATGAAAGCGTAGCCCTGGGTGAGTGTTTTCTTGCTCGCTGGCTGGCCGCCCGTATAATAGCCACCTATGAAAGCGCACGTCATCATCAATCCTGCCGCCGGTCAGCCCGCCAACCGCGCCGCGATCGCGTCCGCGCTGGCCTACCTGGCCGAGGCCGGCTGGAGCTTGGTCGAACGGCACAGCGAGGCGCGGGGCGATGTCACTCACCTGGCCCGCCTGGCCGCCGAGCAAGGCGCGGAGGCCGTGGTGGTCGTCGGCGGCGACGGCACGCTGAGCGAGGCGGCCAACGGGCTGGTAGGGACGGGCGTGGCCCTCGGCTTGCTGCCCATGGGCACCGGCAATGTCTGGGCCGCGCAACTGGGTCTCATGCCCTCGCCCACCCTGCTCTACCGGCCCGACGTCATGGCCGCCGCCCGCCTTCTGGTGGAGAGCCGGCGCGCCCTGATTGACGTCGGCCACGCCTGGACTCGGACCGGCGAGCACTATTTTATGCTCTGGTCCGGGGTGGGGCTGGATGCCATGATCCAACAGACCCTGGACGCGGAGGCGCGCCCCGTCAAGCGGCGCTTCGGCCAATGGGCTTATGTCTGGGCCGCCGCCCGTCCTATCTTCGAGTTTCGCGGCGTGCGCGCCCGCCTCCGTCTCGATGCCACGCGGCTTCGACGCCGCGTGATGTTTGCCGTGGTGACCAATATTCCCCTCTACGCTGGGGTCGTGATGGCCCCGGAGGCGCGCGCCGACGACGGCTGGTTGGATGTGTGTGTGTTTGAGGGCCACTCCTGGCCCGACACCCTCAAGCACATCGGCCAACTCGCCTTTCGCCGTCACCTGGCCGACCCGACGGTTCGTTTTTACCGCGCTCGTGAGATTGAAATCAATACCTCCCCCGCGATGCCTGTCCACTATGACGGCGATCCGGTCGCGCGGACCCCGCTCGTGGCCCGTGTCGTCCCGCGCGCGCTGACAGTGCTGCTGCCGCCCCACGCGGCCCAGAGTTTTCTTACTGAGCCTTTAACTGAATAACATCCCCTCGGAGTCAGACGGCTTATTCCATTGACACCCCATCTCCATTATTCTCGCTCTTCAGGAGGCCCGTATGTGGTTTGGCATTCCCCGCTGGCAGGTGGTTATGCTCGCGCTGGGGCTGGCGGGTTATATCGCCTCTTTTGTCGGCGCCCCCCCGTTGCTCATCTTCGCCCTGGCGGCCGCCGGGCTGATTCCCCTGGCGGGACTGATTGGCCGCTCCACCGAGGACATCGCCCACTACATCGGCCCCAAGTGGGGCGGCCTGCTCAACGCGACCTTTGGCAATGCCGCTGAGTTGATTATCGCCAGCGTCGCCCTGCGCGCCGGCCTGATCAATCTGGTCAAGGCCTCCATTACCGGCTCGATTATCGGCAATCTCCTGCTGGTCCTGGGCAGCGGCCTCATTGTCGGCGGCTTGCGCCACGGCGTGCAGCGGTTTGATACTCGCGAGGCCGGGCGCAACTCCACCATGATGCTCCTGGCAATCTTCGGCCTCATTCTCCCGGCCACGTTTAACCTGGCCGACCCCAACGCCGTCCGCGTCGAGGAGGTCAGCCTCGTCGTCGCCATCGTCCTGTTGATCATCTACTTCGCCTATATCGCCTATAGCTTCACCGCCTCGGAGACGGATGCCATCGAGCAGGAGCTCCATGTGGCAGAGCCGGAGGATGGCTATGTGCCCTGGTCACGACGGACGGCCATGATGGTCCTGGCCGTGGCGACGTTGGCGACGGTCATCCTGAGCGAGACGCTGGTGGGCGAGGTGGAGGCCGTGATTCGGGAGTTTAGCGTCAGTGAGTTCTTCCTGGGCGCCATTGTCGTGCCCATCGTGGGCAATGTCGCGGAGCACTTCAGCGGCATCACCCTGGCTGGCAAGAATAAGATGGACATCGCCCTGGGCATCGCCGCCGGCTCGTCTACCCAGGTCGCCCTGCTCGTCGCGCCGCTGCTCGTCCTGCTCAGCCTGGTCATCGGCCCGCAGCCCTTTGACCTCGGCAAGGGGATGAACCTGGTCTTCCTACCCATGGAGATTGTGGCCGTGTCGGCGGCCGGTTTCCTGTTTAACTATATCAGCCGTGACGGCGAGACCAACTGGCTCGAAGGTCTCCAGTTGGTGTCCCTCTACATCATCCTGGCCGCCATGTTCTTCCTGATTCAGATACCGGAAGTGAGCGGCGGGCACTAGATGCCTGGCTGACTAGCCGCCCGACGGTGGCGCTGGTGTTTTGCGGGCGGTGGGACTGGCAGCGCGGCCAGGGCACGGCCCCCAATAACCCCGGCGTTTGACCTTCTGGACAGACAGGCGTGACGGGGTATAATTGGAGCCGGATCCCCTGGGAGAAGGCTGCCATGTCTGAGCGCCCGACCGGCACCGTCACCTTCCTCTTTACCGACATCGAGGGCAGCACCCGGCTCTGGGAGCGATTCCCTGAGCCGATGCTGGCGGCCCTCGCCCGTCACGATGCCTTCTTGCGTCAGGCCATCGAGACCCATGACGGCTACGTCTTCAAGACGATAGGCGACGCCTTCTGCGCCGCTTTCCCCACCGCCCCCGATGCCCTGGCCGCCGCCATTGACGCGCAGCGCGCCCTGGCGGCGGACGAAGGACCGCCGACGACAGACCGCCGGTCCTCGGAGGCTACCCTCGCGGCGGTCAGCGGTCCGCCATCCGCCGTCACGCTACGGGTCCGTATGGCCCTCCACACGGGCATTGCCGAGTCCCGTGACGCCGACTACTTCGGCCCAACCCTCAACCGCGTCGCCCGTCTCCTTGCGGCCGGGCATGGCGGGCAGGTGCTGCTCTCGCAAACGGCGTATGATCTGGTGCGCGACCTTCTGCCAGACGGTGTCAGCGCGCGGGATATGGGAGAACACCGCCTCCGCGACCTGACCCGCCCCGAACACATCTACCAACTTGTGCTGCCTCACCTACCGGCCGATTTTCCGCCCCTCAAGACCCTCGACAGCCATCCCCACAACCTGCCCGTCCAGCCCACGCCCTTGATCGGCCGCGAGGCTGAGACGCAGCAGGTCGCCTCGCTCCTACAACGCGCTGACGCGCGCCTCGTCACCCTGACAGGCGCCGGCGGCGTTGGCAAGACACGGCTGGCCTTGCAAGTGGCGGCCGAGTCGCTGGACCCCTTCCGCGACGGCTGCTACTTCGTCCCTCTCACCACCGAGAACCCCAGTCTGGTCGTGTCCACCATCGCCCAGGCGATCGGGGTCCGGGAACAGGCCGGGCAGCCGCTACTCGATACCCTCAAGGGCTGGCTCCAGGGCAAACACGTGCTGCTGACCCTCGACAACTTCGAGCAGGTCGTGGAGGCGGCGCCCCTCGTCTGGGACTTGCTAGCGGCGGCGCCCGGCCTCAAGGTCCTCGTCACCAGCCGCATTCCCCTGCATCTACGGAGCGAGTTTGAGTTTCCTGTTCCGCCGCTGGCCCTGCCACCGAGGGCGGAGGGGGGAATAGGGAGTAAGGAATACGGACTGCTTACGACTGACGAGCGACTACGACGTACCGACTACGCAGTACGTATTACGCAGTACGAATCCGTCCGCCTGTTCATTGATCGGGCGCGGGCGGTCAAGCCCGACTTCGAGGTGACCAACGACAATGCGCCGGCCGTAGCCGAGATCTGCCAGCGCCTGGATGGCTTGCCGCTGGCAATTGAGCTGGCCGCGGCGCGGGTCCGCCTGCTGGCCCCATCGGCTATGCTGACTCGCCTGAGCCAACCGCTCAAGTTTCTAACCGGCGGACCGCGCGACCTCCCGGCGCGGCAGCAGACCTTGCGCAACGCCATCGCCTGGAGCTATCACCTGCTCACGCCGACCGAACAGCGGCTGTTCGACCGGCTTGCCGTGTTCGCTGGCGGCTGCACGCTGGAGGCTGTGGAGGCGGTCTGCACAGACGAGCCAGAAGGCAGAGGTCAGAAGTCGGAAGGCAGACCAGCGGCCTCTTCACCGCCTACGGCCTACGGCCTACCGCCTTCTGACGTGCTGGACGGCGTAGAGTCGCTGGTGGTCAAGAGCCTGCTCCAGGCGAAGGAGGGGGGCGACGGCGAGCCACGCTTCGCCATGCTGCCCACCCTCGCCGAGTACGGGCTGGAGCGGCTGGCGGAGAGCGGCGAGGCCGACACCTGGCGCGCCCGCCACGCCGCCTACTATCTCGCGCTGGCTGAGGACATCGAGCCGAGGCTCCAGGGACCGCGGCCGGCCGTCTGGTTGAGCCGCCTCGAGCTGGAGCATGACAATCTCCGCGCCGCCTTGCGCTACTCAGTGGCAACAGGGCAGGTCGAGGCGGGACTGCGCCTGGCTGGAGCGCTGCGCTGGTTCTGGCTCTTCCACGGTCACCTGACGGAGGGGTGGGCCTGGCTAGACCAGGTTTTGCGCCAGCCGGGGGCCGAGGCCAGCCCGGCCCTCGGCAAGGCCCTGGCTGCCGCCGGGACTGTGGCCTTTGCCCAAGGCGATTACGCCTCGGCCACGGCGCTGTACGAGCAGGCGCTAGCCCACTACCGCGAGAGTGGGGACAAGAATGGGATGGCCCGCGCTCTGCACAGCCTCGGCTCTCAGCTGTTTGGCCGAGGCGATTACCAACAGGCGCAGACGCTCTTACAGGAGAGCGCGAGCCTGTGTCGAGAACTGGGCGACATGGCCGAGATGGTGAATGTCCTCAACACCCTGGGCGAAATCGCCCGCAGCCTGGGCGACGATCAAACGGCTGAGACCTACTACCAGGCGAGTCTGGCGCTGTCCAAGCAAGCCAACAACACTGCCGCCCTGCCCTGGCTGTTTCACAACCTAGGCCATGTGGCGCTCCATAAAGGAGATCACAGGACCGCCGAGGCCAATTTTCGGCAGGGCCTGGCGGTCGCCGAGGAGCTAGAGTTTCACCTGGTGAGCGTCGCCTGTGTCGCCGGGTTGGCGGCGGTGTACGGGGTACGCGGGGATATGATTCGAGGAGCCCGACTCCTTGGCGCGGCCAAGGCGCTGATGGAGGCCGACCACAGCCGCTTCGACCCGCCCGACCAGGCTGAGTTTGATCGCAACCTGGCCCTGGCGCGCGCCCAACTCGATGAAGCGGCCTTTACCGCGGCCTGGGCCGAGGGCCAGGGCCTGACGCTAGACCAGGCGGTGGCCTATGCCCTGGAAGACCCAGGCTCTACAAGTCACTAAGACCTGTAGAGCCTGGAGGTTGTAATCAACTGTGTGAGAACCTCAGACCCGCAGGACGATCTTGCCTCGGACGTGCCCGGTCTGGCTCAACTCATGGGCGCGTCGTGCCTCCTGCAGCGGGATCACTTCCTGCACGATGGGTCGGATGTGCCCTTCATCAATGAGGGCGGCAATCTCGCGCAACTGTTGTCCGCTGCCGTGGGTCATGTGGAAGGCATGGCGGGCGTCATGCGCCGCAGCGGCCTCTTCTGAGGGTGGAGTGACCGTCCCCACGAGAACGCCACCTGGCTTGAGGACAATCCACGACCGGTCCTGGGTCTCACCGCCGACCGCATCCAACACGACATCCACACGGCGGGCGATGGCCTCCGAGTTGAGCGTGGCGTAGTCAATGGGCTCGTCCACGCCGATATAGCGCAAGAAGTCCAGGTTGCTGGCCGAGGCCGTGCCGTAGACGTTCACTCCCTTCCACTTCGCTAGTTGAACGGAGAATGTTCCCACTCCCCCGGCCGCGGCATGAATCAGAACTGTCTGCCCTGATTGCAGGCCCCCCGTCTCAAATAGCGCTTGCCAGGCCGTGAGCGCCGCCTGCGGCACGGCCGCCGCCTGGATGAAGTCTAGCGATGCCGGCTTCGGGGCCACATTCTCGGCCTTAATCGTCACATACTCCGCATAGGAGCCATTTCTTGAAATGTCGGCCCAGGCGTATACGGCATCGCCTGGCTTGAAGTCACCGACGTTGGCCCCCACCGCCTCCACCTCCCCCGCCACATCAATACCCAGAATGAAGGGAAAAGGCAGGGGGAGAAAGGCGCTGAGGTAGCCGGAGCGGATCTTCCAGTCAATGGGGTTGACACCAGCCGCGTGGACACGGATCAAAACTTCGTCGGGGGCAGGGGTTGGGCGAGGGGCATCTTCATACACCAGCACTTCGGGGCCGCCGTAACTATGAATGCGGACCGCCTTCATCTCTGACATCACTGGTCTCCTTGTCGTACATAAGTTGGCCCAGCGAGCGAGGGGAGTCCCCCTTGACCTCTCCGCGCTTTTTGGTCATGCTAAGCGTGTATTCTACGCCCTTTCCGAGAGGAGAGGGGTGGACAAAACATAAGATTGGGGCCACCGAGTGGCGCGCGAACGAGACGCAGCGGCGCTCACGCA
>JAHCIP010000579.1 GCA_026129165.1 Anaerolineae bacterium | reverse complement strand
CAGAGTTGGGCGGCCAGGCCTGAGTAGCTCATCAGAGCATTGGGGCCGATCTGGTCCACGATGATGCCCATGGGCTGGCTGGCGCGAATCCAGGCCGAGCCGACAAAGCCGCTGGGCACGCAGGTGCTGACGTTGAACAGGGCCGTATAGCCCGGCGCGACTTGCGCGACCTGGCATACCTGCGAGCGGAGGCAATCGTCCTGGGCCTTGAACCAGATTTCAACGCTGGAACACTCGGAGCCGCTGTTCTGGATGTAGAGCCACGAGTTGAAGCCCATGAACCCGCTGTAAACGACGGGCGCGTAGTAGGCAAAGCCGCCGAAGACGGGATCGTAGCGGCCCTCCATGGCGGCGCTCAGGCCGCTATACGCGCCCGCCATGACCAAACTGGCATTGATATTGCCCGGCGCGCGGCGCACCACCTCGACCGCGATGTTCTCCCCCCGGAAGACATTCCAGTTGAACGGAAAGGCGTTGACGCCGGGCGCGACGCCGGGCCAGCCTTCCGGCCAGGCCACCGTGCGGCGCAGCGTCTCCAGGCTCTCGCAGCGGTAGTAGGTCGGGTTGTACTCGGGGAAGGGGCTAAAGCTGAAGGCGATGGCGCTCTTGGCCGCGCGGCTGACCTGCTGGCTGGTCCAGATCCAGGCGGACCCTGGCTTGAGCAGACCCGTACATTCCATTTTGAAGGGCGCGGCGACTTGGGGTTGACAGAAGCCTTGGTTTTCGGGGAAGAGTAGGAGGGCAATCTTGGTCCAGGTCGCGCCTACGTTTTGGGCCTGGATCACCCATTCCACGCCCGTCGTCGTATTGCCGATAGTACCCAGGACGGGGAGCTGAACGTAATTGCCGGGGGTGGGATCCGCCTGGGCCAGGCTATCGGGACCGGCCGCCAGCGCGCCCAGCAGCAGACCCAGCGCCAGCGCCAGGCTCAGCAAGCTGAGACTGAGTATTCTGTTCATCGGACCTCCACCCATAGTGAACGAGGCCACAGGGTGTCTACTATGATAGACGTTGGGACCCTATCCACGTTATGGGTCTGCCCAAAGTGTAGTCGATTCGGGCCGCAAGGGGAAGTTACGCCCTTAACATGGCCTTAACAGGGCGTTAAGAGCCAATTAACCACAGGGCGTTGCGGGTGTGATAGACTGGGAGCAACATCAACACCTGTTTGGAGGAACTGATGACTCAGAAAACAGCGTTTACCGTGGCGACGTTGCTGACCGTTTTTCTCGTCGTTGTGATTGTCGGCGTGGGCATCCGTGTCGCGCAACAAGCCACGCCAGCCGCCGCCACCACAGCGGCTGCCAGTAGCCCGGCGGCCGCAGAGGGGGGCGCGCTGGCAAGCGACATACAGCCGGCGCAAGCCCAACGTGAAGCGGACTACCAGGCGGCGCTGGAACAGGCCAACCAGCGTCTGACGGAGGCCAATCGCCAACTCCAGGAGTCCTACCGTCAGCAGCAAGCCCTGACCGAACAACTGCAACGCCTGTCTCAGGCCAGCCCAGCGAGTCAGCCCGTCTCGTCCACTGAGACGACCTCGGCCCAGGGAGCCGCGCCGGAGGCGGGGCAGTCGAGTCAGTCGCTGCTGCCATACGACCCACGAAGCGGCTCTACAGGCGAGCGACGCGACCACAAGGATGACCATCACGACGAGTCCGGCGAGGGTGACGACGATTAGGAGAGAGTACCATGGCTCAGCCTCGCTCCAAACCCACCGCCCCGCGTAGAGTTAGCACCGCTGGTGTGAAAGCTCTGGTCACGGCTGCCGCGCTTGGCCTGACCATCGGCAGTTGGGCCGCGCTCAGTGGACACCACGAAGTGGACGTCGTGGCCGATGTGGCCTCTATAGTGACATCCGCCCCGCCGTCCGCGCCGACGATG
>JAHCIP010000578.1 GCA_026129165.1 Anaerolineae bacterium | reverse complement strand
CGCCGCTCGCCAGGTCGCAGCGGTGAAGCTGGACACGGCCCTGGTACGCTTGCTGGACGATGACGGCCTGGGCGTCCGGCGTCCAGCCTACGGCCAGGATTTCGCCCGGCAGGTCTTCGGCCAGCCGTCTCCGCTCGCCCGTTCGGACATTCCAGACGCTGGGCTTGGGTGCGCCGCTGGCATTTGAAGTCACCAGCAGGCGCGTGTCGCCGGGGATAGGCGACCAGGGGCGCAGGTCCAGGGCTGCCATCTGGAAGTAGCCAGGGGCGACCGCGAACTCGTCGCCGTCGGAGAGTTGGGCGGCCCGCTCGCCTGTGCGAGCGTCCACCACCGTCGCCTGCCAGTGGCGGTTATTGGCCGGTTCGCTCGTGCAGAAGGCCAGGAGCGTCTCGTCGGCGGAGAGGCGGGGCAGGTAGGCTTCGTTGGCGTGTTCGTAGAGGACGTGGGGGCCGTTCTGGTCCAGGCGATAGATGCGATAGCTGCCCTGGCCCGACCCCGCGAAGTACAGCGTGCCATCGCGTCCGACCTGGAGGCCATAGAAGTACATGGGGGGCAGTCCAGGCGCGACTGGTTCGGGTTCGCCACCTTCCCACGGCACGCGAATCAAGTGGCCCACCTGGCTGTCGTGCTTGTCCTTGACGTAGTAGTCCGTCTCGCAGTCGTGCGACAGCCAGGTATAACTGATCTTCGCGGCTGGCGGTAGGGGGCGCGGCTCCTGACCGACCTCCCAGGCCGTCATGCGGGCCTGCGTCGCGCCGCGCACGAAGACGAGCAGGCGGTCTGGGCGGTCGGCCGCCCAGGCGACCGGCATCTGAACCGGCGCGCGCATCGCGGCCCGCCAATCGAAACTCTCATTTCCCATACGCCCTGCCTTCTCATGACCTCACCCCTCTCCCCTCCCCCGATCGGGGGAGGGGAGAGGGGAGGGGTCTGACGTCGTGGACTCACATTCGGAACACGCCGTACTGCGTCGGCTCGACCGGCGCGTTGAGGCAGGCCGACAGGGCCAGCGCCAGGACACGCCGCGTGTCGGGCGGGTCGAGGATGCCGTCGTCCCACAGCCGCGCCGTGGAATAGTAGGGGCTGCCCTCGTGCTCGTACTTTTCGAGGATGGGGTCCTTGAAGCGCGTCTGCTCCTCGGTCGTCATCAAGGGGTGGCCGGTGCGCGCCAGTTGCTCTTGCTTGACGGTCAGCAAGACATTGGCCGCCTGCTCGCCGCCCATGACGCTGATGCGGCTGTTGGGCCACATCCACAGGAAGCGCGGGGCGTAGGCGCGGCCACACATGCCGTAGTTGCCCGCGCCAAACGAGCCGCCGATGATGACGGTGAGCTTGGGCACGCGGGCGTTGGCGACGGCATGCACCATCTTCGCGCCGTCCTTGGCAATGCCGCCGGCCTCGTACTCGCGGCCGACCATAAAGCCGGTGATGTTCTGGAGGAACAACAGCGGGATATTGCGGGCGGTGCAGAGTTCGATGAAGTGGGCGCCTTTGAGGGCGGACTCGCTGAACAGGACGCCGTTGTTTGCCAGGATGGCGACCGGGTAGCCGTGGATGCGCGCGAAGCCGCACACCAGCGTGTCCCCGTAGAGGGGCTTGAACTCGCGCAGGCGGCTGCCGTCCACCAGGCGGGCGATGACCTCGCGCACGTCATACGCCTCGCGGAAGGTGCGCGGGAGGACGCCGTAGAGTTCCTGCGGGTCGTAGAGCGGCTCTTCGGGCGGCTTAAGGTCCAGCGCCACGCGCTTGCGCGTGTTGAGCGAGGCGACGATGTCGCGCGCCAGTTGCAGGGCATGGTCGTCGTTGAGGGCCAGGTGATCGGCCACGCCTGACTGGCGGGTGTGGACATCCGCCCCCCCCAGTTCTTCCGCGCTGACGTCCTCGCCCGTCGCCGCCTTGACCAGCGGCGGGCCGCCCAGG
>JAHCIP010000577.1 GCA_026129165.1 Anaerolineae bacterium | reverse complement strand
GAGGGCGTTGAGATGGTCGACTGACATCATCGTCTTCATCGAGCGTCATCGATATGTATTGGTTGAGTAATCAAACTCACGAATCACAACATTGTCCTGCATATTCCTCCATTCCTCTTCTTCTTTCCATGCCCAGAAGCAGTTTGTACACCAAACGAAGTAATGCATCTCGTAATCTATGGAACCGAGATCGAGTGAGCCGTGGATAATTGTACGTTCGCCACATGATGAGCAAACTGCCTCATGGTCAGCAATAAGCTCGTGTGGGGACTTATTCAGTTCAAACGCAGGTCGGTAATAAGACCATAATGTGAAGTCCAGGCACTCAACAATTGTTCCCAAGTTTGAACTCAAGCGCTCAAGTTTCTGATTATTCATCCTGAACACCGTTGGGATCTGTAGAATGATCTTGTTTAGGAAGTTCTCTAAACGCAGAGAACCAGGCCAGGTTCCTTGGTGCTTCAACTGTCTTGCGAGCTGCTTTAGATACCCAAAATCCGTTAGCAGCGACACTCCTATTCCCCACTGTAATCCTACCGCGCAATGGCTAAGCACGTACTCAACAGCATACTGACTTGCATTGTCTGGGAACGTCGGCCAACCCAGACACCCCTCTGCTAATACATGATGGCTATCACGGAGTTCTACTTCCGTTACCTGGGCAACAGTAAATTCAGAGAACCGCGTGTGAAAGAACCGATAGGGTGCGTTCGCGCCCTGGCTGGGGTCCAACGGCTCGAAGAACTCTTGGGCTAACTCCATGACGCGGCCGAGGTGCCGGCCCAGTTCGCTGATGGGAACGAAGCCGATCGTGAGGGGCGACCCTGCAGACGACGGCTGTCGGTCGGCGTAGGACAGGAATGTCGTCAATTGCTCCCGCGACAGCGGCTCCTGCGCCGCCACCAATAGCCCCATCACGCCGCGCACGACGTCAGCCGGGATGCCCTCCTGCCGTGCCGCGAAGATGAGCCTCTGCCACTCCTCCGTCAGCCAGCCCGTCAGACCACGCGGGATCCGCTGCGGGGCGTCGCGCCAGGCTCGCAACTCGTCCCGAAGCTCGGGCCGCTGGCGCAGATACAGCACGGCCACGATGAAGAAGCCTTCGGTCGCCACCACCAGCCGGTCCATGAGTTCCTGGTCTAGCCCCAGACCCCGCGCTTCGTTTTGCTGCTCCAGGTAGGCTCGGATGTCAGCCCTGTTGTCGCGGGCGTCGGGGTCAAGGTCCAGACGGTGGCAGAGGCTCGGGTCGGCGAGCCACCCCAGGTGTTCGCCCGGCCGCGAGGTCAGGACGATGACGATGCCCGACGGCAGGTAGCGAGGCAGGACACCGGGGAGCGCGATCTGATGAAAGCGGCTCATGGAGCCAAACGCTTCGTCCAGGCCGTCGAGATAGATCACCTCCGACTCCCCCACCTCCAGGCAGTCGCTGACCTGCCCCAGCGTGCGGAGGAACACCTGGCTGGGCGACATGGATTGCTCGTCGTCTGGGGGAAGTAGGACGTACTTGCGGCGAAGCTGAGCCGTGAGGGAGCGCAGAAACACCGAGGGGTTATCCCAGTCGCCCATGCCGCGTTTGATGAAGTGGTGGACGACGGGCGAGAGGGCGGTCCGTACCTGCTCCGCGACGAAGGCGCTCTTGCCCAGGCCGGGGCCGGCCGTCAGCAACAGGTAGCCGCTGTCCTGGCTGGCGACCACCGCCTCGACCTGCGCTTTGAGCCAGGCGCGGCCTACGAAGTTGGAGTGGCGGCGCAGCTCGACCGAGGTGTCGAGAATCGCCCCCCAGCGCGTAGCCGCGTCCATTGCCAGCAGCGTGACCGCCTCCGCCAGCGAGGCGGCCTGGAGGACATGGAAGTTGGCGTTCGGGTCGCAGTAGACCTGGCGGTTGTGGCGGTCACGCTCTAGCCCCACGCCGGCGAGGTCCTGGTCCGCCGCT
>JAHCIP010000576.1 GCA_026129165.1 Anaerolineae bacterium | reverse complement strand
CGTACACCAGCCGCGCATAGACGGTGGCCCCTAGCGCGAACAGCCACCACGGCCGAGGCCAACCTGTCCACTGCGCGACGAGCAGGTAGAGGTACAAGGGCAGCAGGGTAAACCAGTACCATGTCTGGCTTCGGATATCCCGCAATTCCGCCTCGAAGCGTTCGCGGATGCCCAATCGCTGCGCGGCGGCCTGCCCCGCCACCATCCGTTCCATCTCGGCCAGGCGGTCCCGCGCCAGTTGGGCAATGCCCAGCAACACGGCGATCAGGA
The DNA here is from genome assembly GCA_026129165.1 of Anaerolineae bacterium. Classification (GTDB taxonomy): domain Bacteria; phylum Chloroflexota; class Anaerolineae; order Epilineales; family JAHCIE01; genus JAHCIE01. The sequence continues at coordinate 1,667 of JAHCIP010000576.1, read as the reverse complement.
CAAAGCCGAGCGCGATGCGGCCATACTGTTCGGCGAAGAGGAGGGCTGCCAGCAGATTGGCTAATGCCAGCCGGCCCAGGAGTTGGCCTATCGCGCGGATGAGGCGGTCCACCCCGGTCTCGCGCTTCCGCTCGGCCACAAGCTTCTGGAGCGCCACCTCTGTCTGCTCCGCCGTCAACCTGACGACATCATAGGCTACTTCGGCGCTCATCGCGCATCCTCTCCCTGCTCACTACAACGCGACCGTCTGGGTCTGATGTTACGGCCTCCCGCTGAGTATAACCCAAGATCGGCTACGGGTCAACGCTTGATGACCGATGTGCTTTGACAGCCGCGCCATCCCTCGTACAATACGCCTACGCACGCCAGCCCAGCTCCCCTACTCCTGGAGGCCCTATGCCCTTTGTCATCTTCACCTGCCCCTGGTTCTCCGACACCGCCCACCGTTACATCGAGGCCGCCACAAGCCTGCTGGACGTGCAGTTGGGCGTCATCAGCGAGACGCCGCTGGAGACGATGGCCCCCCAGTTGCAGACGCGCATCGCCGGTCACTGGCGCGTGCCGAGCGTCCTGGACTCCAGTCAGGTCGCGTGGGCGGCCCAGGAGTTGTCGCAGCGCCACGGCCCCATCCACCGCATCTTCAGCGGCCAGGAACAGGTGCAGGTGGTCATGGCCCAGGTGCGCGAGTGGCTGGGCATTCGGGGCGCGGACGTCCAGACCGCCCTCAACTTCCGCGATAAGGCGCGCATGAAGGCCCTCTTCCAGACCCACGGCCTGCCGTGCGCCCGCCACCGCCTCGTCGCTTCGCCTGACGACGCCTGGGCCTTCGCTGCCGAGACCGGCTTCCCCCTGGTGGTCAAGCCGCCGGCTGGCGCCGCCTCTCAATCTACCTTTCGCGTGGATACGCCAGAGGCGTTCGGCCAGGCCCTCGCCGCCGCCCAGCCAAGCCAGGACCAGCCCGCGCTGCTCGAAGAGTTTATCGTGGGCAGCGAGCACTCCTTCGATTGCTACGTCCTCGACGGCCAGCCGCTGTTCCACTCGCTGACCCACTACTACCCCAGCCCGCTGGAAGTCCTCAACCACCCGTGGATGCAGTGGACGGTGGTGCTGCCGCGCGAGATAGATGTTCCCGAGTACGACGATATTCGCGCGGCTGCCTTTCGCGCCCTGCACGTGCTGGGCATGGGGACCGGCATGACGCATATGGAGTGGTTCCGCCGCCGTGACGGCAGCCTCGCCATCTCGGAGATCGCCGCGCGGCCGCCGGGCGCGCAGTTCACCACGCTCATCTCGCGGGCGCACGACTTCGACGCCGTCCAGGCCTGGGTCAGGCTGCTGGTCTATGAGACGTTCGACCCGCCGACGCGCAAGTACGCCGCCGGCGGGGCCTATTTGCGCGGCATGGGCGAGGGGCGTGTCAAGGCCGTCCACGGGCTGGACGCGGTCTATCGCGAGGTCGGCCACCTGGTGACGGACTTCAAAGTCCCGCAGGTCGGCCAGCCCAAGGCCGAGAGCTACGAGGGTGAAGGCTACATCATCGTCCGCCACCCCGAAACCGACGTGGTGCGCCACGCGCTGGAGCGCATCGTGAGCCTGACACGGGTCGAGTTAGGGGAGTAGACAGTAGACAATAGTCAGTACGCAGTAGTCGGTAGTCGGTAGTCGGT
>JAHCIP010000575.1 GCA_026129165.1 Anaerolineae bacterium | reverse complement strand
GTTTCGTAGTCGCCGAAGGGGAAGATCCACAGGCAGCCGTCCAGTCCGCGCGTGATGACTGCGCCGGCGTCGAGGCGTTCCCGGAAGCGGATGGGAACAATGAAGCGGCACTTGTCATCGAGGGTGTGCTCGAATTCGCCGGAGAACACTGGAAAGGCAACCCCCACTTAGAACATAATTTCTAGGCGCGATTCTGGCTGAAACCGCGCTCACTTACCACTGGCTCCCCCCCGCCCCCACAAATCCACCATGAATCTCCACTTTTCACCATTTTAGCCCACCACAGGGATTTGTCAACAGCTAGGCCTGGCAATTTGACTCCGACTCGTAAAACGTAAGGTTGTAGAGGCGCATAAGATAGCACTACCGAGCAACAGCGAGCAAAACCTTGCGGAATCATGAAGCGTGGCTGTAAGGTGGCTACAAGGGCTACGGCCTCGATGCCACGGCGCGCCGCATCGGAGGGTGCAACCTGGCGCACCTAGCGGCTGCGACGTGCGCGTGGGGTGGCCGAGGGCCAGATGCTCCTACGCTGAGGCCCAAAAACAGGGCGCAGGGGTGGGGAATAGTGGGGAGCGGTCGCGGGCCGGCAGGGCGTTGGGGCCGTGGAGCGAGGTTGACGGTTGGACGGTGGTGTTGTACACTAAGAACACGTGTTTGATCGGCCGCAAGTTGTCATCGATGGCAAGCTCAACTTGCTAGGGAGGACGTGTGTACTCGAAGCACATACTGATTGGGAATCTCGGCAGCGACCCTGAGATGCGCTACACCCCGACCGGCCAGGCGGTGTGCAGCTTCAGCGTCGCTGTCAACCGGCGTTGGACGGACGCCCAGGGCCAGACCCATGATGAGACGACCTGGTATCGTGTGTCGACGTGGGGTAAGCTGGCCGAGACGTGTAGCCAGTACCTCGCTAAGGGCCGTATGGTGCTGGTCGAGGGCGACCGCATCAAGGTCAACCCGTACCTGAACCGCGAGGGGCAGGCAGCGGCGACCATGGAGCTGACTGCCCAGACCGTGAAGTTCCTCGGTGGTCGCGAAGGTGCGGCGTCGGGCGGCGCAGGCGGCGCAAGTCGCGCTCCAGGCGCTGTGCCGGCCTACGAAGGCGGCCAGATCAGCGAGGATGAAATCCCCTTTTAGCGCCGCCCCTGCTTCTGCTCTCGCCGCGCGCCAGGACTTCCTCTTCACAGAGCGAAGAAGCCCTGGCGCGCGGGCGCGCGTAAGACTTGACAACTCCCCGCGTCTGTTGTATACTACCCCATTGCACTGTTCCGCCATGCCCGATTTGGCCCGCATTGAGGAGCAATCGAACTGTCGCTGATGGCTGCCTGTGCCGCTCGCTGGCGGAGAGCGGAAGGCAAGCGAGGGCGCTCCAGTCCACGATGATTGCTTCACCGTCAGCGGACCCGAATCGGGTTCGATTCTTGTCCCGCGTAGGAGAAGACGAGGTTGTATGGCTATTGACACGCTGCGTCCCCTCCCAGAGTCCCTGTTGCGCCGACCGCGCAAGAGCTATTCCCGCATCCCCGAAGTCACCGACCTGCCGGACCTGATTGAGATTCAGAGCACGTCTTTCAAGTGGTTTCAGCTTGAAGGCCTCCGCGAGTTGTTCGAGGAGATTAGTCCTATTGTCTCCTTCAACAAGGCGTTGGAGCTTCACTTTGTGGACTATCGCTTCGATGAGCCGAAGCACGGCGAGCAGGAAGCTCGCGAGATGGACATGACCTACGCCGCGCCCCTGTGGGTGCAGGTGCGTCTGCTCAACCGTGATACCGGCGAGGTGCAGGAGCAGGAAGTTTTCATGGGCGATTTCCCGCTCATGACCGACAAGGGTACCTTCATCATCAATGGTACCGAACGCGTCGTGGTGTCGCAGCTGATTCGCTCGCCGGGTGTCTACTTCACCACCGAAGAGGACCGCGCCACGGGGCGTAGCCTGGCGATGGCGAAGCTCATTCCCAACCGTGGCGCGTGGTTGGAGTTC
>JAHCIP010000574.1 GCA_026129165.1 Anaerolineae bacterium | reverse complement strand
ACGCCCGTATCAAGGCCAGCAGCCCGCTGACCAAACTCGATGTCTCCCTGGTCGCGTCGGACGATCCATGCGCCGCCGCAGCGGTATTCACGACCAACAAGGTCAAGGCCGCGCCCGTTCTCTATGACCAGGCCGTGCTGGCCCGCAACCCGAACGCGGTCCAGGCCGTCGTCGTCAACAGTGGCAATGCCAACGCGGTCACGGGCGCGCCCGGGCTGACCAACGCCGAGGCGACGGCGCGGGCGGCGGAGGAACTGCTGGGCCTGCCGAGGGACAGCGTCCTGGTCATGTCCACCGGCGTCATCGGCCAGGCGCTGCCCATGGATCGCCTCCTGAGTGGCGTCAAGGCGGCGACGGAGACGCTCGACTCCGCGCCGGAAGCCGGGCATCGCATGGCGCGGGCTATCATGACGACCGACACCTTCCCCAAGGAGGCGGCGACACGAGTGACGGTCGGTGGGCGGGAAGTGACCATCGCCGGCATCGCCAAGGGCGCAGGCATGATCGCCCCCCACATGGCGACCATGCTCTCGGTGGTCGTGACCGACGTGGCCGCCACGCCCGCCGCGCTCCAGGCTGCCCTTCACGACGCCGCCGACCGTTCGTTCAACTGCGTGACGGTGGACGGCGACATGAGCACCAATGACACGCTCATCGTCCTGGCGAATGGCTGCGCGGAGAACGAGACGTTGACCGGACCGGACGCGCCGGGCTATGCTGAGTTCCTGGCTGGCCTGCGCGAGGTGTGCGCGGCGCTGGCGCGGCAGATCGCCCGCGACGGTGAGGGCGCAACCAAGCTGGTCACGGTGCGCGTGACGGGCGCGGCGGATTGGGCCACGGCGCGGCAGGTTGGCCTGGCCGTCGCCAACTCGAACCTGGTCAAGACTGCTATTCATGGCGAGGACGCCAACTGGGGCCGCGTCCTGTGCGCGGCGGGCTACAGCGGGGCCGACGTGGACCCTGACCGCATGAGCCTGTGGTTCGACCAGGTGCAACTAGTCGCCTACGGCCACCCGACCGACTATCGTGAAGAGGACGCCCACGCCACGCTGACCAAACAAGAGGTCACGGTGCGCGTGGACCTGGGTCAGGGCGACGCTGAGGCCGAGGTCTGGACGTGCGACCTGTCGCAGGACTACATCCGCATCAACGCGGACTATCGAACGTAATAGCTCACCGCAAAGGACGCGGAGGGCACAGAAGGAAGCATATAAATCCTTTGCGCCCGCTGCGTCCTTTGCGGTGAAACCGAGCCTATGCTTTGGGCGGAGCCAGGGTCACGAAACCACACTCGCCATTTAACGTTTCCCAGCGGATGCCAATAGGCAAGCCTGACCTGGGGAGCGTGGCCGTCGCCTCGATAGGCAGGAGGCGAGGTGGGCGAGCATAGCCTCGCCAGCCCTGCCAGTCGGATCGGAACGTCCCGTCGTACTGCCAGTCTACTGCCCAGTATTCGAGCGGGTCAGGCGCGCTCACCAGGGCAATGGCTACCTCGGCGTCCCGCCTTGCGACGCGAAACTCGGGCTTCCCCTTAATCTCATCACCTCTGTGTCTGTGCGCCTCCGTGGTTGCTCCGTCCTGGACTTCATAGACGGTGAAACCAGTCGCCCCTTGCGTCAATAACCGCGCTCGCGCCACCGCCACGCCCGCCACGCTCGCCTCCAGCCCGGTCCAGCGGCGGTCGAGTTGAGCGGCGGCGAGAAGTGTCGTCCCCGCGCCGGCGAAGGGATCCTGGACCCGGTCGCCAGGGTTGGATGAGACGCGGATGAGGCGCTGGAGCAGGGCCAGTGGCTTCTGAGTCGGGTAGCCAGTGCGCTCAGCGGGCGGCAGGTGCATCATATCCGGAATGTCGAGCCACAGATTGTCCAGGGGCGCCTGGTCCACCAGCCGACCGTTGGGCGTCTCATCCAGGAAGTATTTGATGCGCCGGCGCCCGGTGCGCGTCTCATGGATACGCCCCTGGGTGGCGAGTTGGGCCAGGCTATGC
>JAHCIP010000573.1 GCA_026129165.1 Anaerolineae bacterium | reverse complement strand
GGGCCACTGGCCCATCGCGCCATATACCTTGGTCGCCAGGACGACCTTCTCGCGTCGGCCACCGCCTTGCGCCCACCAGCGGCCAATGATTTCCTCGGTCGTACCAGGACCGAGGTGGCCGCCGTAGCGGTTGGCCGTGTCAAAGAAGTTGATGCCGTGGTCCAGCGCGCGGTCCATCAGGGAATACGAGTCGGGTTCGCTCGTCTGCGGCCCGAAGTTCATCGTCCCCAGGCAGAGCCGGCTCACGCGCAGCCCGGTCCGCCCCAATTTGACGTACTGCATAGTTCAGCTCCTATTTGCCTTGACCCATTTGGGATGTGTATAATCACGCCGCAAGAATAATGCCGCGTTGCTAAGAGGATAACATGGGCCAGTTGACCGGTCAAGCTTTGGAGGCCATACGCTTGGTCGTGCGCGCCCCAGATGGGGAGTACAATGTCCTGGTCGGGCCAGGGCTGTTGAGAGGGCTGGGGACAGCGCTGGTGGAGCGCGGGCTGCGCGGGCCAGTCGCCCTGGTCACAGATACCGAGGTCGGGCCGCGCCACGCCCAGGTCGCCCTGGGCAGCCTGGCAGATGGTGGCCTGACGGCTCACCTCGTCACCCTGCCAGCGGGCGAGGCCGCTAAAACCCTCGACACTGTCCGTCTGGCCTATGACGCCCTGCTGGAGGCTCGCCTGGGCCGCGACACCACGATTGTGGCGCTCGGCGGTGGGGTCATCGGCGATATGGTTGGCTTTGTCGCCGCCACCTACCTGCGCGGGGTCGCCTTTGTCCAGGCTCCGACAACGCTGTTGAGCATGGTGGATGCGTCGGTCGGCGGCAAAGTGGCGGTGGACATGCCCCAGGGCAAGAACCTCATCGGCGCGTTCAAGACGCCACGCCTGGTCCTGGCCGACCTCGACACCCTGGCGACGCTGCCCCCGGCCGAGTCTGCTTCTGGCATGGCCGAGGTAATTAAAGCCGGGGTGATAGATGATCCTGACCTGTTCGAGCATCTTGAACGCGGGAGCGCCGAGCCGCTGGCCTGGACCATCACCCGCGCCATCGAGGTCAAGCAGCGCGTGGTCGAGGCCGACCCCTACGAGCAGGGCCGGCGCGCCGTCCTCAACCTGGGCCACACCTTTGGCCACGCCATCGAACATGTCAGCCAGTACCGCCTGCGCCACGGCGAGTGCGTCGCGGTGGGTATGGTGGCGGCGGCGCGGCTGGCCGCCAGCCTGTGCTACGCCTCGCCCGATCTGGAAACTCGACTGCGGGCCTGCCTGAATCGCTTCAGCCTGCCCATCGCCGCGCCAGGTTTCGCCGTGGACCAGGTCTACGACGCCATGTTCCAGGACAAAAAGAAGGCCGGCGGCAAGTTGCGCTTTATTCTGCCCCGCGCCCTTGGCGACGTGGTCATTGTCGGCGACATCCCGGCCGAGGCCGTCAAGGCCGCGCTTCAGGCGGTGATAGGAGACCCCTCATGAAAGTACTCGTTCTCCATGGTCCCAATCTCAACCTGCTCGGCACGCGCGAGCCAGGCGTCTACGGCCAGACGACGCTGCCGCAGATCAACGCCATGCTCGAAGGGCGCGCCGCTGAAGCCGATGTCGAACTGCGCATCGTCCAGTCCAATCACGAAGGCGTGCTGATTGACACGCTGCATGATAACCGAGGCTGGGCGGATGCCGTCCTGATCAATCCGGGCGCGTTTACCCACTATTCCTACGCCCTGCGGGATGCCATCGCCGCCGTCGGCCTGCCGGCCGTCGAGGTCCACCTGTCCAATGTCCACGCTCGCGAGGCGTTCCGCCACACATCCGTCCTCGCGCCCGTCTGCGCCGGTCAGATTCTCGGCTTTGGCCCGCTGTCCTACCTCCTGGGTCTCGAAGCGCTGCTGCGACGGAGAACAACCCATTAGACACGAAGTGATTCTATATACCTACATGTTTCTTGTTAACTAGCTGTGTAATGGAAATAACCCTATGAACGATGATCAGACTCTTATCAGACTCTAATAAGCAAGCTGTAACAAC
>JAHCIP010000572.1 GCA_026129165.1 Anaerolineae bacterium | reverse complement strand
GAATACGCATTACGCATTACGAAGTACGTTAGCCTTTCTCTTCGGCCAGTTCCTTGCGCCGCACCTCCACGATGTGGGAGGTCAGGTGCTGCGGGACCTCCTCGTAGCGCACGAACTCCATGGTGTAGATGCCACGCCCCTGGGTCATCGAGCGCAACTCCGTGGCGTAGCGCATCATTTCGGCCAGCGGGACTTCGGCCTCGATGATCGTCTTGTTACCCTGTTGGTCAATGCCGAGGACACGGCCGCGCCGTTGGTTCATGTCGCCCATGATGTCGCCCGCGTACTGCGACGGGATGGTGACGACGACGTGCATGACCGGCTCCAGGAGGACAGGGTTGGCCTTAGGCAAGCCTTCCTTGAAGGCGATATGCGCCGCCAGCTTGAAGGCCATTTCCGACGAGTCGACCGGGTGTGACGAACCATAGTAGAGGGCGGCCTTGAAGTCTACCGTCGGGTAGCCTGCCACGACGCCTTGCTCCATAATCTCGCGCAGCCCCTTCTCAACGGCGGGGATATACTGGCGTGGGACCGAGCCGCCCACCACCTCGTCCACAAACTCGAAGCCCCCGCCGCGCTCGTTCGGCTCGAAGCGCACATAGACGTCACCGAACTGGCCGCGACCGCCCGACTGCTTCTTGTGGCGGCCCTGCTGCTCGATCTTGCGGGTGATGGTCTCACGGTAGGGCACTTTAGGCACGGCGGTATCGAGGTTGACGCCGAACTTGGACTGCATCTTGCGCACGGCGACGTCAATGTGCGACTCGCCCATGCCTTCCATAATCGTCTCGCCTGTCTCGGCTTCGCGGCGCACTTTGAGCGTCGGGTCCTCTTCCAACAACCGCTGGATGGCCGACCCCATCTTGTCTAGGTCGGTCTTGGTGCGTGGGCTGAGGGCGGTCAGGTAGACCGGGCTGGGGTAAGTGATGGGCGGAAGCTGGAGGGGATGGCCTCGGTCACACAGGGTATCGCCGGTGGTAGTGCTGTCGAGCTTGAGGGCGATGCCAATGTCGCCCGCGTGCAGCTTGTCTACGTTGATCTGCTCTTTGCCACGGCGAATAAAAATCTGGCCGAGGCGCTCCTCGGCGTTGGAGCGGGCGTTCCAGACGCGGCTGTCGGAGCTAATCGTGCCCGAAAAGACGCGGAAGTAGGAAATCTTGCCGTAGGGGTCGGCCACTGTCTTGAAGACCTGGGCGGCCAGCGGCGCATCGCCAACAGGCTTGAGCGTCTCGGTCTGGTCCGTGGCCGGGTTGACGGCCTCGCGCTTGATGGCCCCCCGCGGCGAGGGCAGGAAGTTGATGATGGCGTCGAGCAACGCCTGGACGCCGCGCATGGCGGTGCCGGCGACGCAGAAGACGGGGATGATCTTGCCGGCCTTGGCCGCTTCCTTCAGGCCGCGCTGGACCTCGGCATCGGTGAGCGCCTCGCCGTCCAGATACTTCATCAGGTATTCGTCGTCACCTTCGGCGGCATCCTCAACCAGGCCTTCAAAAATCTTCTCGGCCTGGGCCTTCATGCTGGCGGGGATGTCCGAGGACTGCCCCTTCTCGCCGAGGAAAGCTTTATGGTGAACGGGGTCCACCACGCCGTCGAACTCGTGCTGCTCGCCACAGGGAAGCTGTACGACAGTGAACTTGACGCCCGGAAAGGCTTCGCGCACCGACGCCAGCGCCTGCTCGAAGCGGGCATTCTCGCGGTCCATCTTGGCGATGACCACGCCGCGCGGCAGCTTCACCTCCTCCAGGTAGCTCCAGGCCAACTCGGTGCCGACCTCGACGCCTGACGAAGCATCCACCAGAACCAGACCTGCGTCAGCAGCGCGAATGGCGCCTTTCGCTTCACCCGCGAAGTCGGAGTAGCCGGGGGCATCAATGAGGTTAATCTTGTTACCGTTCCACTCCAGCGGCAATACGGACGTGCTAATTGAAATGTGGCGACGAACCTCTTCTGGCTCGTAGTCGGAGACGGTCGAGCCTTCCTCGACTTTGCCCAGGCGGGTAGTCGCGCCGGAAACGTAGAGC
>JAHCIP010000571.1 GCA_026129165.1 Anaerolineae bacterium | reverse complement strand
CTGCGCGTGGCCGACGAAGCCTTTGCCGACCGAGTCTATGAAGCGAACGCCGCGTTGCGCTCGCGCCGCCTGCCCGACGCTATGATCCATGATCCGGGCCAGGCCGCCGACCAGGTCCTACGCATGATGCGCGATGGCGAGATCGTCGCCCACGATGGGACGCGGGTTACGCTGCGGGCCGATACCATCTGCATGCACGGCGACGGACCAACCGCGCCTCAAATCGGGGCTGAGTTGCGCCAGCGCCTTGAAGCGGCCGGGGTTCAGATTGTCCCGCTGACTACACTTATCGGTTGAGTGGGAGGGGGCACGATGAACGAGGTGCGGTTTGGCCTGCTGGGGGCGGGCATGATTGCGGGCTATCACGCGGCGGCGATTCGCCAGACACCCGGCGCGAAACTTGTCGCCGTGGCGCGCGACAACCCCGCACGCCGCGCCGAGGCCGAGGCCGCTTTTGGCGTCCCCTGCTTCGCGCCGGGCGACCTGCTGGCGCGCGACGACGTGGATGCCGTCGTCGTCTGCACGCCCAGCGGCCAGCACAGCCGGGAGGTCATCGCGGCGGCGCGACACGGCAAGCACGCGCTGGTCGAGAAGCCGATGGCGCTGAGCCTCGCGGAGGCTGACCAGGCCATCCAGGCCTGTCAGACAGCTGGCGTCCACCTGGGTGTCGTCCTCCAGCGCCGCGCCGATCCAGTGTTTCAGGGCATCAAGGCGGCTCTGGACGGGGGCGACCTGGGTATACCGACCCTCGCCCTGGTCACCATCCCCTACTGGCGTGACATGGCCTACTACCACAGCGCGCGCTGGCGGGGCACCTGGGCGCTGGATGGCGGCGGCGCGTTGATGAACCAGGGCGTCCACCTGGTGGACCTGCTGGTGTGGTGGATGGGTGACCCGGTGTCGGTCCAGGCCCAGGCGGCCACGTTGGTCCACGACATTGAGGTCGAGGATGTCGTCTCGGCCACCCTTAAGTTCGTAGGTGGGGCGCAGGGCGTCCTAGCCGCGACCACCGCCGCCGCGCCCGGTTTCCCGCATCGCTTGGAGGTGTACGGCACGCGGGGTGGGGTGCAGGTGGAGGGCGAAGCCATCTTCCGCTGGGGACGGCTGGGCGAGCCGATGCAGCAGGCGGCGAGCGCGGCGGATGCCGGGGCGGCGGCCAAACCGACGGGCATCAAGATTGATAACCACCAGCGTATCATTGCCGACTTTGTGGCGGCGGTGCGAGACGGCCGGCCGCCTATGGTGACAGGCCAGGAGGGCCGCCGAGCCTTAGCCACCGTGCTGGCTGTCTACGCGGCGGCCGGGCTACTGCCGCGCGGCGTCGAGGATGACCGGCCAGGTAGGGACCTCGGAGCCGTCTAGCCCTTCCTGTTCCAACATGGCGATGAGGTTGCGGGCGGACCAGGGGACGCGGCAATCGTAGTCACGACAGGCATAGGGGCGGTCAGAGTGGACCAGGCACAGGCTGGTCACATCGTCCAGGTAGGCGCAGCGCTGGCCTTCGCGGGGAATCACCCATAGCGGGCCGCGCCGTTCGGCGTAACCGGCCTCAACAAAAGCGGCGTCCTGGGGATAGCGGTCCGGGTAGACTGGAACGGTCTTGAAGCCGCGACAGCATAGGGCGCGGCAACTCAGGCACGGTGGTTCGCCCACCAGGGGTAAGGGCATTGACATTCACCTTCTCGTAAAGTATAGTCCAGTTCGTTCGGGATGGCAGTCAAGTAAGACGGAGAGCCTATGTCACGTATTCAAGTTCAGGGGGTCCACCATATTACATTCGTCGGCTCCAACCGCCAGGCGACCATTGACTTCTACACGGGCGTCCTGGGGATGCCCTTCATCTTCGAGCAGCCTAACCTGGACGTCCCTGAAGAGACCCATCTGTATTTCGACCCCGGCGACGGCCGACTGCTGACCTTCTTCGTGCGCCCCACGCGCCAGAACGACCCCGAACCGAACCCGGAGGGCATCGGTAACCTGCACCACCTGGCCCTCACCGTATCGCGGGCAACCTATACCCAGATCGCGC
>JAHCIP010000570.1 GCA_026129165.1 Anaerolineae bacterium | reverse complement strand
ATATGCCACTAGAAGTCGGGCTGGTCGTCGGGCAGCGCCCCTCCGAGTTCGACCAGGTCCGCTGCCAGGTGGGCATAGACCTCCAACTGTCGGTACGGGTCAGACAGGTGGCCGACGATGTGGCGGAAGCGCAGCAGGACCTCCGTCCGCAACGTCTCTACACTCTCGTACTCGGCCCACTCCACGTGGTCGGGGTAGTCCAGGCTGCCCTGGCGCTGACTCTCCCAGTGGATCTCGCTTTCCGCGCCCAACTCGGCCAGGCGCTGCGCCAGGCGGGCGAACTTGAGGCTGGCCGTCGCGGCCCGGTCTACGAAGCGGCTGATCGGGATGAGCGAGTCGCCCTCGACGGGGATGACCGCGCTCATGAGATGCGACTGGTAAGGGTGCCAGGTAGACAGGCTGAAGTAGATTTTGGTGTACCTATCCGTCACGCCTGTCGCGTAGCGCGTCACCTGGTACGGCCCGTACTCGCCGCCGAACTCGTTAGAGCGGTCGCAGCCAAACATGCGGTCATTGATGCCATCGCGCCCTGGCGCGTGCATAAACCGCCCGTAGCCATCGGCCGGGTCAAAGACGAGGCGCACATCGTTATAAGGACCCCAGGGGCGCGGCGCCAGGTACGCCTGGATGCCGCGCGGCGGGTCGCCGTTGAACATGAGGATCCAGCGGCCCAGATAGCGGTTCCAGCGGCACGATAGCTCGCCCACACAGCCGGCGGCGAACAGCGGTCGGGCGTCGCCCTCGTTGCGGCTCCACGCCGGCCGGCCGCGCAAGCCCAGCCCGGCGAAGTAGCGCACCGCGCCTCGCTCGTACAGGCGGCTGATGGGCAGGTAGGCCAGGTAGACATCGCTGCCTCGATAGCGGCCGCTGCCCCAGACCAGCAACACCTCGCCGTCCTCCGGGATGCCGTGGTCAGCCGCCTGGACCTTCTCCACCGACACATTGATGAACTTGTCGGCCGAGAACTCATACAGCATATCGAAGGTATAGCCGTCGTGGCCCTCGTCCGTCGAGACAGCCAGCACCGACCGCCCCATCACATCGCCGTCTATTGTTCCCGCCTCCGTCGGCTTCTGCCGAATGGCAAAGTGCCGTGTGTGGTGACTGAAAAACACGAACATCCGCCCGTCGTGGCTGAACCCATCCAGGGGCACTTCGAACGCCGCCTGGCTCATGGGGACGCCGTGGTCAAACAGGCGCGGCGGCAGCGAGTTGACCTTAAAGCGGTCGCCCTCGCGCCCTACAATCTCGCCGTTGAACGTCAACCGCAGCCCATCGTAGGCCGCGCGGTCCGTCGTCGAGGCGATAGCGTCCAGGTCATCGTTGCGGTCCCCACAGTGGGGCTGCCATGAGGTGCGCCAGGTGTCGCCAAACAGGAAGTACGTCGCCCCCTTGTGGTCGAACGACACCCCCAGGTCCGTGCCCCGCAGCCCCGCGTAGGTCTCGGTCTGGTTGAGCGCCGGCTGGCCGGTCTGGGCGTCCGTCTCGCCCGTCAACTGCCCGATCCGCCGCGTCCGCGACAGCTTGACCGGCCATGGGCCGCTCGCCATGACCACGTGCCGCCGCACCCAGGGCAAGGTGACGTCCTGGTTGGGGTGGGTATAGTGAATCACCGAGCCGAAGCTCTCCTGGACCAGCACTTCGAAGTTCTTGTCCGCCCCGACGCCCTGGCTGCTCTGGATGAGCACCCCCGGCCCCAGCGCTGCTGTGGTGATGGTCTGGCCGCGCCGCCACGGGTTGTTCAGGCTGCTATTGTCCTTGAAGTAGTGGACCAGGTCATTGCCCTCAGGGACGATTAGCTCGAAGTTGCCGGGGCGGCCGCTGCTGCGGCCAAAGCTGCCCTCAATGAGCCAGGCCGGGCCGGTGGCGCGGGTGGTGATGGGGGGGAAGCCCGCGCGCCGCCAGGGGTTGCTCAGGCTGCCGTTGTCCTTGAAGTAGTGGATTAGCTCGTTCCCCTCCAGGGCAATCAACTCAAAGTTACCCGGCCGGCTGCTGGACTTGCCAAAACTGCTCTCGATGAAGCACGCTGGCCCCGTGGCGC
>JAHCIP010000057.1 GCA_026129165.1 Anaerolineae bacterium | reverse complement strand
GCCGCTGAAATGGAGCGTGACCAGCGGAGCGCCGTCTACCCGTACTACGCCCCGGCGGATTTCCACCTGGCGTCCGGTGAGCGTCCAGTAGCCCAGGTTCAGCCCCGGCTCGTCCACCACACACGCGCCCGCGAAGCGCGCTGCCGCGTGGGCCAGCCAGTCTCCGGCGTCCTGCGCATCGTCCACCACCGGCTGCCAGATCGCCTCTTCGGCGTGGGCGGCCCAGGCGGCCAGGAAGCTCTCGGCCAGCGGGCCGGGGGCGAGGCCAGCCAGGCCAGGGTAGGGCGTCAGGACGACGGGGTGCTCGTCCAATCGGGACCACACCCCCGCTAACGAGCCTTCTACCACCGTGTCCGCGTCGAGGTAGAGGGTCTGCACAATACCTTGCTCGCGTAGATACCGCAGCAGATAAGGCGGCAGGGCCTTATTCAGTTCGCGGCGCGTGGCGCGGAAGGCCAGCGCGGACAGGTCGGGCAGGGCCGGGTCGTCCAGGCACATCAGGTGGAACGACTCGTTGGCCGGCTCAAAGCGGCCGTCCACCTCGTCCGCCAACAGCACATATAGCGGGACACCGGGATTCGTCTGCCGCAGTGAGCGCGCCAGGAGGCGGGCATGGGGCAGGTAGTTCTTGGCGATGACCGTGCCGACGGCCTGGCGGGGGCTAGCGGCCGACATGGACCGCTGTCCTGACGTAGTCCTGCACTGCCCGCATCTCGCTCCGCAGGCGACGAATGTGGCGGTCCTTGACAAGCAGGTCCACCTCACACGTCCGCAGCCTCTGCTGAACCGCCTGGAGTTGGGCCACCTGCTCGGCTGTCCGGGCGCGCAACTCCGTCAACTCGGCCTGCTGGGCCGCGATTTCGATGTGCGCTGCCCGCGCGACGGCATCTAGCTGGCGTTCCCGCCAATAAAGCTGCTCCAGATCGTTGCTGGGGCGAGCGGGGATATCTGGCGAGTCGTCTGTAAGGGATGGTGGAGATAATTGGCTTACTAGCATGGTAGTCTCAGTCGAGCTAGAGCAGGGAGGCGGTCTGGGGTAATGGATGATCCGGCGGCAGGTCCAGGCCAGCCAGGTAGTCCTGGATCACTGCCTCGGGCGCGCCTTCACCCTGCTTCTGCCCGCCGCTGATCCAGACCGCGCGGTCGCACATATCGCGAATCGTCTGCATGTTATGCGACACAATCAGGATGGACACGCCCTGCTCGCGGTATGCCTGGATCCGCGCCAGACATTTGCGCTGAAAACTCTCGTCGCCCACCGCCAGCACTTCGTCCACCAGCAATATCTCGGCATCCACGTCCGTCACAACCGCGAAGCCGAGCCGGGCCACCATACCACTCGAATACGTTCGCAGGGGGGCGTCAATGAAGTTCTCCAATTCGGCGAAGGCGACAATCTCATCGAAGCGGCGGTCCACTTCGCGTTTGGATAGTCCTAGAATGGCGCCATTGAGATAGATGTTCTCGCGGCCGGTCAGTTCCGGGTCAAAGCCGGCGCTGAGTTCGAGCAAGGGGCCGATGCGGCCGACGACGCGCACGCGGCCAAGGGTCGGCTTGAGGACGCGGGCGATGACTTTGAGCAGGGTGGACTTGCCCGCGCCGTTTGGCCCAATCACGCCCACGACTTCGCCCGGCTGCACGCTGAGCGAGAGGTCACGCAAGGCCCACAACTCGTGATAGGTGATGCGCCGTCCCAGCCAGCGGATGGCGTATTCCTTAAACGAAATGATTTGCTCTTTAGGCAATCGGTAGCAGACCGAAACGCCGTCTAATTCTATAATTGGCTGCGTCATTCTACAATCTTGCCTCATACTCGCGCAGCAGGCTCTCGACCTCCCGTGCCCGCGCCGCCGGGTCCACCTGAGCCATGGCCGGGTCCAGCGTCCAGCGCATCAGCCGGGGCGAGAGATACTCCACCCGCGCCAGGCTATCGGCCAGGTAACGGCTCAGGTCGTCGGGAGCGAGGCCCTCCCAGCGCGCTCGAAATTGCCGCGCCGCGTCGCTGTCCGGACTCGTTTCGGCCAGTCCTGGACCGCCGAGCCAACACAGTGGGCTGGCCGCGCAGAGGTGGACCGAGTCGCCGCGCTCGTCCAGGCGCAGGCAAAAGTCGGCGCACATGGTCAGGTCGTCCAGGTCGTCTGCCACCCCGCCCACGGCCTCGTAGTCAGCACGACGCCACCACGCCCCTAGGAGGCTGACGGCCCGTACAGGCCGCGACGAGCGCGCGGCGGCGTGGTCGGCCGGAAAGCCCACGTAGAGGCGATGGGGCAGCCCGTCGCCGCCGATTACCAGGCCAGCGTGCTCGATCCGATCCCGCACATCCACTATCAGGCTGGCGATAACCGCCACCTCTGGATGCGCCTCCCCATAGTCGCGCAGCGTCCGCAGCCAGTCGGGCCTCGGCAAAGTAGGCGGCGGCAGGCAAACGAGGTATTCGCCCCTGACAGCCGCCACGCCCGCCGCGATGGCGCGGCCCAGCCCAACCCCCGTCGGGACAGACACTCGCCGCACGGCGTTACCGTAGTCCGCTAACAGCCATTCGACACGGGGAGGCGGCTCAGCGGCGACGACAATGATTTCCAGGGCAAGCCCCTCGTCGCGCTGCCGCGCCAGGTAGTCCAGCGTCTGGCGGGTGGCCGCCACCTGCCCCTCGACGGGCACAATCACCGATAGCATCGCCCCTGCCCTACTCTACGCCCGTGCGTCGGACGCTCGGCACAAAGACCGCTGCAATACCCATCTCCCCCGCCCCATACTCGACCGTCCAGGCGAGAAACGCGGCGCGGTCGGCGCCCAGCGGGTCGGGGAAGGCGGCGTGAAGATCGCTGCGCTGGCGGTAGAGGGCGTGCCACAGCCGGGTGACGGGGCGCGCCGGGTCGGTCACGTCGCCCACCGGCTGATTGAGCCAGCGGAAGAAACTGCCCGGCACAAAGGTCTGGAACGGGTCGCCCAGGGCGTCGGCCGATGCCCCCAACTCCCGATACACGCGGCGAATAGCTGGCGCGATGGGGACGCCGTTGTCGAAGTGATCGTAAGTATACCCCCAGCCTTGTGCGTTGTGGTAACTATGCACACTCAACGCATTCAGATAGCGCCAGTAGAAGGGGGCCGCCGCGCCCGCGTCTACTGTCCGGCGTTCGGGCGCTTCCCAAGATAGCCGCCAGGAATGATACGGGTCAAAGCCCCGGAAGTTGAACGACACCAGCGGCTGGCCGTTGACCCATGCCTGACCGTTCCATGTCTCAATGGTCCGTTCGTGGAGATTCCAATAAGCCACATCCAGACCGGGCATGCGGGCGATGGCGACCCCCTCAAACAGACTGGGGGCCAGGTCGAGCCAGGGGAGGGTTTCGCCATCAGGCGTGAGCAGACGCCGCGCCCACCAGGTCAGCAAGGCGCTCGTCGTGGGCGTACTAGACAGACCGAGGCAGCCAGTCGAGAACAGCCGCCCCTGGAGGCAGTCTCGCTCGGCGGCCAGCGCCGGCTCCGACATCTCCGGCCCTAGCAGACGCGGCGTCAGCAGGAGCGAGGTATGGTCCAGGGCGTCGAACAGCGGGTCGAGCGACCCCAACACCTGGACATGCGGCTCGAACCACACCAGCCGTTGGACGCCGTAGACCGCCATCAGATAGCCCAGCCACACGGGCTTGATGACCTCGGCTAGGTCGGGCTGGGCGTAGGCGAAGCGCAGCCGGTTGAGGTGGGGCACGGGCAAGGCATCGGCGGTGTGCAAGCTAAACGGCTCTTGCGCCGGCTCAAAGCGGCCTTCCACCTCGTCCAGGAGCAAGACATGCAGCGGCAGGTCGGGGTGATGCTGCCGCAGCGAGAGCCCCAGGGCGCGGGCATAGGGCAGCCCTGGTTTGGCGACGATGGTGCAGACGGCGCGGTCGGGCATGGGCTACGCCTCGCGCCGCAGCACGACCATATCCTGGATGGTGCGCGCGCCGCGCTCCCGGATGCGTAGGACGCTGAACCAGCGCGACCAGTGGCGGTGGATATAGTCGGGCAGGTGCCAACTGGAATGATAATAGTCCGGGAAGTGACGCTCCCAGCCATCGCCGCGCCAGAAGAGAAACCCGGCCGCCCGCAACTCAGCCTCCAGTGCCGCCACTGCCTCCACCTGGGCCAGCGTCGTGCGGCGGAACTCGCGCCAGGCATACTCGCCGTGCACGGTAAGCAGCAGCAGCCCGCCGGGGCGGGTCACGCGGTGGAGTTCGGCCAGCCAGGCGTCCTGGTAAGTCTCGTCCAGGTGGGTGAGGACGCTAAAGCCGAGGACCAGGTCGAAGAGGCCGTCACGGAAGGGCAGCGGCGGCAGGTAGTTGTTGACTCGCACATCCACATCGGGTAACGCCCGGCGGAGCCAGGTGATGGCGGGGATGTCAATGTCCGAGCCGTAGAGCCGGGCGTGGGGGGCCGCAGCGCGAACCCAACGCAGCACGCGCCCGCTGCCACAGCCAAAATCGTAGATCGCCTCGAAGGCGGCGTAGGTCTTCCCCACGTCGGCCAATGCGAGCCGGAAGTCCTCCTCGGTCATCTGTCCACTCTGGAGGAAGTAGTCCAGCCCGGCCGCGCCGACGACGCGGAACACCAGGTCGGGCGGCGGGTACGGAAACGACGGCTCGGCTTCGCCGTCGAGGGGCGCGGGTGGATGAAGACCTAACCCCCCGGCCCCCTTCCCTACGAGGGAAGGGGAAGCCGAAGCCCCTCCCTTCTCAGGGGAGGGGTGAGGGCGAGGTCTAGTGCTACCTACCCCCCTGCCCCCCTCCCTAAGAGGGAAGGGGGAGTCGGAAGCCCCTCCCTTCTCAGGGGAGGGGGTGGGGAGGGGTGCATGGGCAGGGGAGGCGACCGGGCGGGCAGGCTCGCTCCGGGACGCGGGCGCCCCGCTACGTACTATCTCCCCCGTCTTCTCCGCCACCTGCGCGGTCCGCACTTCGAGCCATGTTTCGGTCAAGGTCGCCTGGTCCCCTCCCATCGTCACCAGCCGGGGCGACAGATTTAGTCGGAGTGGATAAGTAGACGGGTACTCGACCTGGATCTGCCCGTCGGCCTGGTAGGTCGCCACGTCGTCGGGCCGCAGGCGGTTGGCCCACCGCTGGCGGAAGGCGGCGAGGCCGGCCGTGTCTGGGCCGTCTGGCTCGGCGGCGAGGTGATAGAGGCGGCTGGCGGAGCACAAGTAGACCTGCCCCCCGCGCTCGCGTAGCCGCAGACACAGGTCCACGTCCGCCCACTCGCCCAGGTCCAGGTCAAACCCGCCAATGTCGAGGAACCTAGAGCGCGGGACGAGCATACCTACGCCGGCCACCGCCTGAAGCGCGCGCGGACGACGAACGACAGGGTGATTCGCCGGCCAGCCAGGGTAGAGGGGGCGCGGCGTGTGGTCCTGGCCGATGACATAGCCCGCCTGGCGGACCGTGTCGTCGGGGTAGAGCAGGCAACTCCCGATAACTGCCGCCGGATGCGCTTCCGCCGCCGCGAGGAGCGCCGCCAGCCAGCCGGGTGTCGGTTGGGCAGCCTCGTCTAGAAAAACCAAAATATCGCCCTGTGCCTGAGCGGCTCCGACGTTCCAGGCCGCAAGATGAGGACCTAACTCCCCGGCCCCCTTCCCTGGGAGGGAAGGGGGAGAAGACCACTCATACCCCCCACCCTTCTCAGGGGAGGGGTTGGGGGAGGGGTTCAGAGGAGCCAAAGCCCCACCCTTCTCAGGAGAAGGGTGGGGGAGGGGTTCGTTTAGCCCGACGAGAATCACCTCGACCTCGGCGCATTCATCAGAGGTCAAGGCTAAGCCCGCGACAACGGTCTGAAGATCGGCGGTAGGCCGTTGGGTGGGCAGAATCAGCGAGGCGCGCATGGGTCTACCGCCGTCGTCCAGGGAAATAGAGGGCCAGCCGACGATATACGCTGGCGAACCGCCCAACCACCTTGACCGTGGCGCGGCCAACGCGCCGTTCGGTAAGGGCCAGTTCGCCCTGCAGCCAGGCGATGGCTTCGTCACGGGCCTTGAGCGCCGCCTGCAACTCGGTCACGTCGTCCTCCAGTCGGGCGACCAGCTCATCTCGCGTCAGGCTAACCATCATCCCAGCCGCCGTCGAGGGAGTTGCCTTCGCGTCGCTTGCTGTGCGGACGACCAACCGCTGCTTCAGGCGGCCAATCTCGGCCCGCGCCTGCGCCAACTCCGCCTCCAGGCGGCGATGCTCCGCGTCCGCGCGGGCCACCTGCTCGCCCAGCGTTGCCCCCAGCGCCCGCAACTCGACTTCCTGACCCGCGACATGCTCCAGCCGCGCCAGCAGCACGGCGATATAGCCCGCCTGATCCTCGACAGTGAGCCGCAACTCGTGCGCGCCGTCGTCCGGCTGAGCCATACCCTGCGGCGTTTCGGCGCTGTCGCTCACTCGGCCTTCCCCACCAACGCCTCGACAATGCGAGCCGCCGCGTGACCGTCACCGTAGGGGTTGGCGGCATGGGCCATGCGGGCGTAAACCGCCGGGTCGTCCAGCAGTTGGCTGACGGCCTCGACAATCGCGCCCGGGTCCGTCCCCACTAACCGCGCGGTCCCCGCCGCGACGCCTTCGGGCCGTTCGGTCGTCTGGCGCATGACCAGGACCGGCTTGCCCAGGCTCGGCGCTTCCTCCTGCAACCCGCCGGAGTCGGTCAGGACCAGCGTCGCCGCCTGCATCAGGTGGACCAGGGGTAGATAGTCCAGGGGCGGCAGCAGCGATACATTGGCGATGGCCCCTAATAACTCATAGACCGGCGCCTGGATGTTCGGGTTCAGGTGGACCGGGTACACAAAGTGGACCGCGTCGGCGTAATGCTCGGCCAGCCGGCGCAGCGCCGCACAGATGTCCCGGATCGGCTGGCCGAAGTTCTCACGCCGGTGGGCCGTCACCAGGACCAGCCGGCGGTCGCGGGGCACAGCGGCCAGCGGCCCGGCGCGCCAGTCATACGGCCGGCCGGCGATGTCGAGCAAGGCGTCAATTACCGGGTTGCCTGTGACGCGGATGGCCGCGTCGGGCACGCCCTCGCGCAGCAAGTTCTGGCGAGCGGTCTCGGTCGGTGCGAAGTGCAGGTCGGTCAGCACGGTCGTCAGCTTGCGGTTGATCTCTTCCGGGAAGGGGTGCCGCTTGTTGCCGGTCCGCAGCCCGGCCTCGACGTGGCCGACCCGGACGCCGTGATAGAAGGCCGCCAGCGCGGCGGCCAGCGTGGTCGTCGTGTCGCCCTGGACGAGCGCCCAATCGGGCCGCGCAGCGTGGAACACCGGCTCTAGCCCCTGGAGGACGCTACTGGTGACCTCGGCCAGCGTTTGACCTGGCCGCATTACATTGAGGTCATAGTCCGGCTGGATGTGGAACAGGTCCAACACTTGGTCTAGCATCTGGCGGTGCTGGGCCGTCACACACCCTGGCTTCGACGTGGGGCGTGGCCCATAACTGGCGCACCACTGGCGCCATCTTGACGGCTTCGGGTCGCGTACCAAAGATCACCAGCACTCGTAAGGGCGCTGTCAGGGATGGGGGCATACTACTCCGGGATTGGCCCACATAAGTCTTTTCAATTTCATGCTGGGCGAAGCGACCTTGTGCTCCCGCCTAGTCCTCCCCCGAATGGAGGGTAATCTGGGGTAAGCATCTACTCTGGTAGAGCTCGGGAGCAGATCCCTTACTGCGTTCGATGACAGTCTTCCTGAGATAGGGGCTGAGATGAGCCCGCCCCGCTGGGCCCCGATCTTGGGCAGGCATGGCTAATCCTAGCAGCAGGACCGCTAGCGGCGCGACGTGGCTCAGCAGGCGCGGCAGGGAGGAGGCGATGTGTAACGAGTACGGAACCCAGGCGCTAAACAAATAGGTCGACCCATAGAGTATGATCGGGAGCGATAGCCAGTCCGAGCAGGAGAAGGGCGATCGCGCCGCAGAGCGAGCAAGAAGCGCCGCCACTGGGAAAGCCAGCCAGACTACGCCCCATTGCTCCAAAGAGGTCAACTCATCAACGACCGCGACAACAATGGGACCAAGACGGTCCAGATGGCCGACCAGGGTCGCCAGGGGTAAAGGGAGGAAGTCCTGGGGCCGAGACTCTTGCCAGGCCAGAAAACTTGTCCAAAACAAAGGCAGGGGCCAGGACAGACGGCACGAGCAGAAGAGTGACTCTTCCTCCGCCGCTGCTAATACCGCAGCCGCCAGCGCCAGGAAGCACAACGCCAACAGTAGCCCCTCTTGCTTGATCCAGGGCAGACAGGCCAACGCAGCGGCCAGGCGCAGGCTGCCTGGCTCGTGGGTCAGGGCATAGTCGGCCAGATAGACCACCGCGCCGAGGTACACGACGGCGAGGGGAAAGTCGGCATAGCCGGAGGCGGCGCTGCCCGCGCCGACAACCAACTGGGGAACACAGAACAGCAGCAGGGCCGACGCCGCACCGCGCCCCAGGCGCTTCCCAAGCGCAGCCTGCCCGCCACCACCAATAGCCCGACGGCGGCTAGTGAACAGCAGGGAACAGCAGGTCGGCCAGGCTTTGATCACACCGTCCCAGCCAGCCATACAGCCAGGCTTCCAGCAGCGGCACAAACAAGGGGTACTGGGGGTGGCTCCACTGCCGCGAGGGGTCCGCGAAGTAGGCCAGGGGCACCCGGCCGTCGTTCAAACAGGCCAGATATGCCTTCGCCTCCCAGACCACCAGCCCATCCCACTCCAATGTGCCGCGCCACGCCAGCCAGGTCACCGCTGCCGCCTGCGCCGCCAGGATCACTACGATCACTACAATGACAGGACTTACGCGGTGGCGCTGGCCGCCAGAGGCTAAAGCCGTCTGGCTAGAGGATGGAAGCCTAAGAGGCTGACGAGCAGCCCCCGTAGGGAGCTTCCATCCCCTCGCCAGACCCTTAAGGGTCTGGCGGCTGAACACGGCCAGGGTGAACAAAGCCCCTAGCGCCACGACCAGGCCGCGCAACCAGGCGCCGGCGACGACGAACCCCAGCCCAAACGACAGGAGGGTTACCAGCGCCGCGCCCAGCAGGAAGGCCAGGGGCAGGACTTCCGGCCAGGGGAGTCGGGCGTGGCGTGGTCCGAGCAGTGTCACGCCAGCCCAGCCCGGTATGACCAGTGAGAGCAGGGTTAACGTGAACAGTACTGCGTCCAATCGCGTGTCTCCCGTTCGCTGACCTGGCGCAGATAAGGCCCGAGAGAGGTAGCCTGGCCCAGGAAGGCGGGCGCCGTCCGTCGGTAGAACAGCACAGTGGTGATGCGCGTCCCGAGAGGCACATACGGCATGGCTTGCCCGGCTTGAGGCCCACACTGCACCGCGCCCACGCGACGGGGCCAGGCCAGGTAGCTGATGACATAATAGGTCAAAGGGAAGGAGGAGTCACCGGCCAGCCCGACGAAGAGGGCAGCACCTTCATCGGCAGGGTGGGTCAGGCTGGCGCGGATGGATGCCGAAGGGGAGGCCAACTCCAGACTGGCGAGCCAGGCATCGGTCGTTTCCCAGGCCCCCGGCGCGCCCGGCGCTTGCTCCTGTATCGCCTGCCGCACGCCCATCAGGCCGTACACCACACAGACGCCTATCAGCGCCCACCACACCAACTTCTGGATCACTACGCCATTTCCCGCGGCCGCGCTGCTCGATGGGCCTGGCGCTCGCGTCGGACGCGGAGCCGCTGCTCGATACCATAGCGCAGAATACAGTAGATCGCCTCCACCCCGTCCTTCCAGCCAATCTTCTTCCCCTCGTCATAGCCGCGCCCGGCGTAGGAAATGCCCACCTCATAGATGCGCAAGCCACGCAGGGCGATCTTGGCCGTCACCTCTGGCTCGAACCCGAAGCGGTTCTGCTTCAGGTCAATCCCCTGGATGATCTCGCGGCGAAAGAGTTTGTAGCCCGTCTCCATGTCGGTCAGGTTCAGGTCGGTCAACATATTGCTCAGGGTCGTCAGGAGTCGGTTGCCGAGAGAATGCCAGAAGAGCAGGACGCGCCGCTGCGCGCCGCCAGCAAAGCGCGTGCCATACACGACATCGGCGTCATGCTCCAGGCAGGGCTTGAGCAGGTTGGGGTAGTCACGTGGGTCATATTCCAGGTCAGCATCCTGAATCACCACATAATCACCCACCGCCGCGTGAATGCCGGTGCGGAGCGCCGCGCCTTTGCCCTGATTCGACGGTTGCAGGATCACCCGAACGTCATGGGGGTACTGGCGTTGGATCACGCCTAGTAAATCGCGGGTGCCATCGCGCGAGCCGTCGTCCACGATAATGAGTTCCTTGCGAATGGGAACGGCCATCACCCGCGCGACAATCTCCTGAATCGTCTCCCGTTCGTTATAGACCGGCATGACGACGGACAGGGTAATGTCCTCCAAATGCAACACGCTGCCTCCTGCGGTGTAGGCTATTTGAACAAGGTGTCTACAGTTCCACCTTCTGAGCCACGAAGACCACGGATAACCCCCAGCGACGGCCTAACCCCTCCTCCATGCCTCGGAAGACCGGCGCCAGCCGTTCGTAGACGCTCAACTGGCCGCGCGGTAACAGGCGGCGCTTGAGGACCCGCCCGTTCAGCCACCAGCCAAAAATGCCAAACAGGTTCAGGTAGAAGCGGCGTTCGATACCGAAGCCCACCTGTTCTAGCAAGGCGCGGAGGTCGCTCTCGCGGTAACGGCGATAGTGGCCGAGTTCCTGGTCCAGGGAGCTATATAACGCCGGGTGCGCCGGCACGAGCAGCAAGAGCCGCCCACCGGGCGCCAATACGTCGTGCATGTGGCTGAGCGCGGCGACGTGCTGCTCGATGTGTTCAAGCACGTTCAGGCAGATGATGGTGTCAAAGCCGTAATGCGACAACTGGAGCAGGCGGGGATCGGTCAGGTCCCCCACCTCGGCATGGACATTCGGGTACTCTGCAAACCGCTGGCGAAGGCGCTCGACGCGGTCGGCCTCGAGTTCTAGGGCGACGACGAGATCACGATCCACCAGGCGCCCTGTAAAATTCCCGATGCCAGCGCCCGCCTCTAGCACACGTTGCCCAATGCAGGGTCGAATGCTATCAAACATCCACTGATTAAACGTTTCCATCTCGGACATCAGGTGGAGCGTCTCTTCGCCCACCACGACATGATTTGCCACCGTCATATCTATGGGTATCTCCCTTACTGACCTGTGAGTTGCTGCAAGAACGTCCGTAATTTCGGGCCTTCGGCCGCCGGAGCGTACCGCAGGGCAATACGAATCTGTTCGGCTGCGTCGGTGTTTTTTCCGAGACTCGCATACACCTGCGCGAGTGTGTGGTGCAGAGCGTAACGTGTGGGGGCGAGTTGGACTGCGCGCTCGGCGTAGGGCAGCGCATCAGCCGCCCGACCCTGCTGCAAATAGAACTCTGTCAATTCAGAGTAAGCCTCCACGTGGTCTTTGTCAAACTGGATAGCCGCGCGGTAACTCTCCTCAGCAGCCGCCCAATCGCCGGCGTCGCGATAGGCGCGCCCCATCAAGCTATAGGTCTGCGGCCGGCCCGGCTGAAGTTCTAGCGCTATCTTATACTTCGCTAGGGCCATGTCGAAATCATGGCGTAGATAATAGAGATAGCCCCAGTCGTCGAAGATGGCCGGGTCAAACGCCAGCGCCGTACTCACCCGCGCCAGGTCGTCGAGGCCGCGCTGAATCGCCGCCGCCTTGACCGCGTCGTCCTGGGCGCTTTCGGCCCAACGTAATTCAACATGGGCCAGGTTCGCCAGGTGATACGGCTGACTGGGCTTGAGGGCTATCGCCCGCTGGGCCGTCGCGCGTGCGCTTTCAAACATTGCGGTCTGCTGGGCCGGATCGGTCAACCCGGCCGCCACACTCGCTAGCACATCGCTACTGATCAGGAAATAAACGTCCTGGTCCGGGGCCAAGCGGCGAGCATTCGCCAGCGCCTCCACCCCCTGGGTTGTCTGACCCTGCCCCACCAGTCGACGACCTAAGGCGAAATAGCGATCCGCCAGGTGGGGCAGGAAGACCAGCCATGTCACCACGCCGAGGCTGATCACACTGATGATGCTGGCCGCCAGGGGGTAGCGCGGCGCACTGGGCACGGGGCGGTCGTCCTCGCTCAGCAGCCACGCCAAGCCGGCCAGCCCGCCAAGCACTAACAGGTACACCAGGACCACCGGCAGCACGCCGCGCGACACGAACTGGCTAATCACATAGAGGGTCAGACCGCCGAACACGACGATGAGCGAGACATAGGCTACCTGCCAGAGGACAGGGGGGGCCGCGACCGACCGCTTTAGCCCCATCTTGGCCTGGCGCCAGCGATGCCACAGCATGGCGAAGCCCCATGTCAGCAGCGCCAACCCCAGCACGATACCCAGGTGACCATTCAGGCTAAACGGCGGCGCCCAATCCACCAGACCAATCACGAGGGCCAGAGTCATCAGCCCGATTAACAGGGCATCGAGCAAGGCCACTTTGTCGCCAGCCGCCTTCTCCCCTGGCTCCATCGGCTTGCGCCTGCCAGGGTCGCCCCCCGTTGGTAGGCTGACGGTCAGGCGTTCGGGGGGCGCGTCAGCGTGGGGCAAACGGGCACTGGCGATCAGCATACCCAGGCCCACCCAGACATGCAGTTGCACGGTTTCCGCCGTCGGGCTAAATTGCGCCTCAGCAAAATGCCCCAGCCAGCCCGCCAACAGGCAGATGGTCAGTTGATAATCACCCGGTCGGAGGTCCGGCCAGGACGGGGGCGGCCGGGCGATGAGCGCCCACAAGACGATCCCCAGTCCGGCCAGAAGGCCTAACCCCCCGGCGAGCGCCGACCATGTCCAGGCTCCGGTGACCAGGCGCGTGCCCGCGGCCCCCGCCAGGCCCAAGCCGACAGGCAGACTATAGACAAGGTGGCGCTGGGTCGAGGTACGCAGCAGGCCGATTGAGGCCAGGCCCAGGGCTGCCACCGCCAGAAAGAACCATAGCTGGGCGGCAAGCCCCACCAGCCCCGTCGTCACCAGGGCTTCCAACAAAGCGTTGTGGGTGCGGTCAATTTGTTGCGCCTGCCCCCCCAAATATGCCAGCCGTGTCGTATAGAACGGCGCTAGCGCCACATCGAGCGTCTCGGGGCCGTAGCCGACTACCAGACGATCCAAACGCGCCTCAACTAATTGAACGACGTGCGACCAGATAACGTCACGATAGTTGACGTCACGCCAATCGGTTAATCGCCCGACGACAGGCCAGTCTTGAACCGGGCGGAGCGGGGAGCCGGGCACGTTGACGGCCACAAGGAGCAGGATTCCGCCGGCCGTCACCCCAAACAGGCCCATGACGACCGCGCGCCGCCGCGTCAAGAAGACAACCAGGAGACCGAGTTCGATGAGGAGCGCCAGCAACGGCCCTCGGCTCTGGCTCAACACGAGACCGAGCGCCTGGGCCAGGAGCAGCGTGCCGACCCAGACCAGGCCGAGACGGGTTGGCCTGGTCGGCTGCACCCGATAGTCGGCCAGGAGGGTCAGGCCACGATAGAGCGTCAGGGGCACAATCAAGGCAACGTAGGCGCCCAGGAAAATTGGGTTCCCCAGGGTCGACAGGATACGCCCGGTGTAGCCAACCCAACTCAAAGGGTCGAGGCCAACAAACTGAACCAGGCCATAGAGGGCGACGGGCCAGCTTGCCAGTAGGATCAGGTCCACCAGCCGTTGCAGCCGCTCCCCTGTCCCCACATACGCCGCCACACCTAGACCGAGGATGGCATAACTGGCCTCGGTCCACAGTCCCTGCAGGCGTAGAAACCCGCCCCATAGACTCGTGTAAGGCAGGATGGACAGTGTGGTGCTCAATACCAGAGTCAGGCCGAGAGCCAGGCCGGGCCAGGCGAGCGGATGACGCCAGATAGCGCGCCGGCTCGGCCAGCGCCGTGATGTCAGCGTCTGATAAGCCCAGGCCGCCACAATTACAGTCGCCAGTAAACGAATCAGCGCCACCTTCGGCAGCACGAAGATGCGCTGGAGATTCACGTCTACCAGGATAGGCGTCAACACAACGGCCAGGTAGACACAGGCCTCGATCAAGCCGTCGGTAAAGCCAGCCCCGCGCCACTTACTCAAAGCAACCTTCTCGACCCGATGTCCAGTCATGAGTCTTGCCTACCAAGACCTGACAGGTCTCCGCGCCGCTCGAGGACGTCAGGCCGTGAAGTTTACCACGAACCGGGGCGCTTGCCCAATTCACCCACCCGCCGGCAAGCTCTCGCTGAGGCTGGGTGAGCGTAACGGATACCGCCGTGTGACGTTTATGATGGAGAGAGGGAACCAGGGAGAAGGTGAGAAGGTATGGATTTCCACCCGTCCGCATCGGACTCTCAGCCGCTTGCCCCTCCGTCCCCGCGTGTGTCGGTGTGGGTGCGGGTACGCCCTTTCGTCGCTGCCTTCATCCTCGTCGGGGTCAGTTTTGTCGGCTTGCACCTCTGGGATCAGATTGGCGCCCTGGATGAGGGCACTGCGTCGAGCGGTGTCGTGTTACGCTCTGCTGGCGTCGAGGCGCCTCGGACGACGACGCCCGTGCCCATCATTACCCAGGCGAGCCGAAGCGCCGTCTCCCCGCTGGTAGGCGTCACGCCGACCCGCCCACCGGCTACCCCGCTTCCCCTATTGCCCACCGCCTCGCCTATCGTCGCTGCCCTGAAGGCGGAGGGTATAACCCCTATCATCCCCGACGTGCTTCAGGTGACGACCATGAACCTGGTCATTACCATTGTTGAACCCACGGCCACCCATCAGCCTACGACTCGGCCGCCGCAGCGGCCCCTGCCGGCTGTCCCGACGGCCGCGCCTCTCCTGCCCAGCCGCCCGGTCGTCGTGCCCACCGTGCGCCCCCCGGTCCCGCGACCCCCCGTAATCGTACCCCCGCCACCTCAGCCTGCGCCAGCCCCAACCGCCTGGCGCGTCCCTGTCCAGACCCCTGGCAACTGGACGCGCCCCCGGCCCGTCGCCTCGCCCGCCCCGTAACGACCCGCTCATCCCGACACAAAAAGACATAGCCTGGCTACCGCCGCCGCGCGGTAGCCAGGCTATCGTCCCTGAGAGGGGGAGGTTAATCTTTGACGATGGCTAGACTATAATTGAGGGGTATGAACCGCAGATTAAGCGGATGTGAGAGGCAGATAAGAATCAAATGTAGCCTGGGGTACATTAGGCGGGCCTGAAACTTTTCAGCCCGCCGGTCGTGTGATTTACTGGTAGAGGAGCCGGGCGTGATAGCCGACGAAATCCTGGTCCAGCGTTACCTGGCTGGCGAGCGCGACGCATTTCGCCAACTCGTCGAACGGCATACCCCCGCCCTCTTCAACCTTGCCTTCCGGCTGACGCGCGATCGGGAAGAGGCGGCGGACATTACCCAGGAAGCGTTTCGGCGCGCCTTCGAGGCGCTGCCCACGTCGCGGACCGATTTACCATTCAAACCCTGGCTCTTTCAGATCGCTGTCAACCTGTGTCGGGATTGGGCCAAGCGCCAGCGCCCTCTAGCCCTCGCTGACCTGAGCCGTGCGCCAGAGGAGGGCGAGGAGCGCGAGGACCCCGCCGAGAGAGTGCCGGACACCCAGCCGCTGCCGATTGCGCTGGTCGAGGCGGAGGAGACGCGCCAGGCGCTGCAACTTGCTATTGAGGGCCTGCCGCCCGCTTATCGAGCCGCCATTGTGCTGCGCTATATGGAAGACATGTCCTATCAAGACATTGCGGTAGCGTTAGGGCTACCGTTAAACACTGTTCGTACCCACCTGGCGCGGGCCAAGAAGGCGCTACAGACGCGCCTGAAGGCCGAACTGGGTGGATAGCACACCATAGCGGTGGAAATATGCGCCATCTCACCCCCGACATCTTGGATGCCTATGCCGAGGGACTGCTGACCCCGGCGGAACGCGCTGTAGCCGATACCCATCTGGCCGTTTGTGATCGCTGCCGGCTGGCCCTGGTCAGCCTGGCCCAGATGGGCGACCTCTTGCGGATGCAGACGGCGGTGGCCCCGCCCCCGGAGTTGGCGGCGACGATTATCGCACGCTTGGAGCCGACGCTGCCGCTGCCCGAAGCCGCGCCACGCGCGGTGAAGCCCAACTGGGCGCTCTCTCTTTGGAATGGCCTGGAGGCGGTCGCCGCCTGGCTACTGCTCATTATCCTGGGCGGCGAAACCGTGCTGGCGGCGTACCGCAGCGGCCTGGGCGAACTGGCCGCCCTCATCCAGTCACAGCCTGAAATTCTGGTCACGTATCCTACTGAAGCCTTCTACGCCGTGGTGGAGGCGCTGCCCATCATCGAGCTGAGCCTCACCCTGGCCGTGCTCGTGGTAGCGGTCTGGCTGATGCAACGCTTTGTCGCCACCCTGCCGCTGGGGAGTCGGGCATGAGACCGAGTCTACGCTCGCTAGGCTGTTCGGCGGCGCTGGCGCTGCTGGCGCTGCTGGGTATTAGCCTCTGGGTGGGGATGCGCGTGGGCATGACAGCCGTGTGGGAAAGGGGCCGCGCTGCCCAGGACTCGTCGGCGGGCCTGCCGGGCGTGGCGGTAGTGCGGCACGCACTGTGGCGAACGGGACATGGCGTGGTGGCCGATATTGAGAGCATCGAGGGGCAAACCCTCATCGTCAGCGACCGCCAGGGGGAACAACACGTCATTCAGGTCACGTCGGAGACGCGCTTCCTCTCCACCACCACACGGCCCCCGGCGCGCCTCGGCGGCGGGGGCCTCGGGGAGTTGCCTGAACTGCGCCCCGGCGCGCGGATCATCGTCCTGGGCCAGCCGCGCGACGATGGCGTACTCGAAGCTCGCTTGATCCGCATCCTCCCCGCGGATGCGCCCTCCGACTCGACGCGCCCGCCCACCGACCGCCGCCGCCGCGAGAGTCCGTGACGAACAGGCGAGGAGAAACTCTTAGCATCCTCTTACTTTTCTCTTATGCCGTTTTCAGAGGTCAACGCCTGGGTCAAGTATAATGTTGAGTATGGCT
Organism: Anaerolineae bacterium; assembly: GCA_026129165.1. GTDB lineage: Bacteria > Chloroflexota > Anaerolineae > Epilineales > JAHCIE01 > JAHCIE01. The sequence goes on along the minus strand of JAHCIP010000057.1, from coordinate 7,964 downwards.
CGCGCAACGAGTCAATGTTAATGATGCTGGAGGTAAAGCATCCATGACCACCTCGGCCCCCTCGGTGCGGCGTTCACGGAAAAGCCCGTGGCGCCGCCTTATTACGCCCTTCATTGTCCTGATTGTCGTCGGCATCGCTATTGCGTTAGGCTACCGACAAATCCAAGGCGCGCGCGCCTCGGCCACGGCGGGTATCGAAACCCGCCCCGTCACGCGCGGTACGCTTACCGCGACCGTCGCCGCGGCGGGTAACATCCAGTCGGCCGCCCAGGTCTACCTGAACTTTAGTTCGGGCGGCATCGTCAAAGAGGTGCTGGTCAAGGAGGGCGATCGAGTCAAGGCGGGCGACGCCTTGATCCGTGTCCAATCCGATGACCTGGAGCTAGCCGTGGCGGCGCAAGAAGCCAACCTGCGCAACGCCAAGCTGAAGCTCGAACAAACCAAAGCGGGCGCCAAGAACACCGATGTTATTTCAGCGCAGGCCCGGCTCGACGCGGCCAACGCGGCGCTGGCTAAACTCAAGGCCGGTCCTACACCGCAGGACCTGGCCGACGCTCAGTCGCGACTGGTTTCGGCCCAGGCCCAATTCACCAAGACGCGGCAGGGGTCGGCTACATCGGCCGATATCGCGGCGTCGCAGGCGAGCCTCGCCTCAGCCCAGGCCAACTTGGATAAGGTGAAGGGTGGGGCGACGCAGTCGGCCATCACCGACGCCCAACAGAAGATCGAGCAGGCGAAGAATTCGCTGTGGGCGGCCCAGTCCAGCCGTGACTCGACCTGCGGCCGTGCCAAGAACCCGGACGAGGACACCAGCTGCAATAGCGCCCGCGCCCAGGTCAACAATGCCGAACTGAATGTCCAATCTGCGCAGAATGCCCTGAACACCTTGCTGGCCGGGCCGACAGATAGCGATGTGGCGCAAGCCCAGGCCAGCGTGACGCAAGCGCAGGCCAATCTCCAGAAGCTCACAACGGTCAACCCGAACGACCTGACTGTGGCCCAGCAGAACGTCAATCAGGCTCAGACCGCCCTGGACAAGCTGCGCCAACCGCCCACGGACGCCGACCTGGCGCAGGCCCAGTCTAACGTGACCCAGGCTCAGGCCGCGCTCGACGCCCTTAACGCGGGCCCGGATGCCCTGGCGCTCCAGGTCGCTCAGACCGGGGTGGACCAGGCCGAAGTGAGCCTTAAACAGGCCCAGCTCAAGCTGCGGCAGGCGACCATCTTTGCCCCCTTCGATGGCGTCATCACCCAGGTCACGGTCGTGCCGGGGCAAAACGTCGCCGGCAGCGGCAACCCGATCCAGATTGCCGACTTGAATAATCTGCAAGTCGTCACGAATGTCTCCGAGTTGGACCGCTCCCGCCTCAAGGTGGGGCAGGAAGTCCAGTTGACGCTCGAAGCGCTGTCGGGGGTCAACCTGCGCGGCCAGGTCGTCTCCATCAGTCCGGCCGGCGTCACCCAGCAGGGCGTCGTCAACTTCCCCATGACAGTGCGGCTCATCAACCCGGATGCGTCCGTCGCCCCTGGCATGACGGCGAACATGAACGTCGTCATCGAGCAGAAGTCGGACGTATTACTCGTGCCGAACCGGGCCATCCGCACCCAGGGGCGGACCCGCAGCGTGAGTGTCCTGTTCGAAGGCCAGCAGATTCCGGTCACAGTCCAGACGGGCATGACCGATGGCACCAATACTGAGATTTCCGGCGCTGGCATCAAAGAGGGCGACCAGGTCGTCCTGACCAGCACGACGAGCACGGCCAATCGCGCCGGCGGGCCGGGTGGCTTCGGTCCCGGTGGTGGGGGTGGGCCGGTGTTCATCGGCCGGTAGGACTATGTCATTGGAGTTTCTATGCCCGATCATGTGATCGAGATTGAGAATGTTACCAAGGTCTACCACATGGGCGATGTGGAGGTCCAGGCGCTGCGGGGCGTCAGTTGCTTCGTGGAGCGCGGCGAGTTTGTCGCCATCACCGGCCCTAGCGGTTCGGGGAAGTCTACGCTCATGAACATCATTGGCTGCCTCGACCAGCCCTCGGCTGGCACCTACCGTCTGGACGGCATTGAGGTGGGGTCGCTCGACGACGATGAGCTGGCGGAGATTCGCAACCACAAGATCGGCTTCGTGTTCCAGAGCTTCAACCTGCTGGCGCGTGTCCCCGCCTGGAAACAGGTCTCGCTGCCCCTGGTCTATAACGGGAGCGACGACCGCCGCGCGCGGGCCGTGGCCGCGCTGGAAGCCGTAGGGCTGGGCGAGCGCGTCGGCCACCGACCTAGCGAGCTATCCGGCGGCCAGCAGCAGCGCGTCGCCATTGCCCGCGCTCTGGTGACCCATCCCGCCATCCTCCTGGCCGACGAGCCGACGGGCAACCTCGACTCCAAATCGGGTAAAGAGGTCATGGGCATCATTAAGCGGCTGAACGCCGAAGAGGGGCTTACTGTCGTCCTGGTGACGCACGATGTTAATGTAGCTGCCCAGGCGAGCCGTATCATCCGCATCTTCGACGGTCTGGCTTACGACTACGATCCGACGGCTATTCGGCCCGTGGCCCAGCCGCTGGCCCCGGAGGGAGTACCGGCATGAGCATTCTTGAGTCCTTCCAGATCGCGCTGGACAGCCTGACCGCCAACAAGCTGCGCGCCGTGCTGACCATGCTTGGCATCATCATCGGCGTCGCGGCGGTTATTACCATGCTGGGGATTGGGCGTGGGGCGCAGGCGCAGATCGAGGCCCAGATTCAGGCCAACGGCACCAACCTGCTCTATGTGCGCCCCGGCGCCCAGCGGCAGGGCGGTGTGGCCCAGGCTCAGGGGTCGGCGCAAACGTTGACCTACGAGGACGCGCGGGCTTTGGCCGAGCCTGGCGTCGCGCCGGCGGTAGATCTGGTCGCGCCTGAATTTGGCGCGGGTGGGCAGGTTGTCTACCAGAGCGTCAACCTGAACTCGCGTGTCACGGGCGTCACGCCGGAATACCTCGACGTGCGCAACATGAGCATGGCGGATGGCGAGTTCATCAATGCCGCGCATGTTCAGAGCCGGGCGACGGTGGCGGTGCTCGGCGCGACGGCGGCCAGCAACCTGTTCGGCGACGAAGACCCGCTCGGCAAGACCATCCGCATCAACAACTCCAGCTACCGCGTCATCGGGGTGCTGACGGCGAAGGGCGGCACGGGCTTCGGCAGCCAGGACGACCAGATTTATATCCCGCTGACGACGGTCTACACGCGCCTGTTTGGCGGCGGCCGCTTCCGAGGCTCGAACCAGGTCAGCGTCATCAACGTCAAGATCACCGATGCCTCGCAGAACGACGCGGCGATCCAGCAGGTCAGCGAAATCTTGCGCCAGCGCCACCGGGTGAGCTATGAGGATGATTTCTCGGTGGTGAGCCAGCAGGATATCTTGCAAACGCTCGGCAATACCACGGCCGTGTTTACCATGTTCCTCGGTTCCATTGCCGCGATCTCGCTCCTTGTCGGCGGCATCGGCATCATGAACATTATGCTCGTTAGCGTCACCGAGCGCACCCGTGAGATCGGCCTGCGTAAGGCGGTCGGCGCGCGGCGGGCCGACGTGCTGACGCAGTTCCTGGTGGAGGCGATGGTGCTCAGCGTCCTGGGCGGGCTGATCGGGGTAGCCCTCGCCTACGGCTTCTCGCTGCTTATCTCACGTATCCCACTGGGGACATTGACGCTCACGCCCATGATCGGTCTGGACTCGGTCCTGCTGGCGACGGTCTTCTCCATTGGCGTCGGCCTGTTTTTCGGCCTCTACCCCGCCAACCGGGCGGCCAGCCTCAACCCTATTGAAGCGCTACGCTACGAGTAGGGATGACCCTCCTTCCATCCCCCCGTAGACAGGGGGCAGGAGGGGGAACTAGCCTCAACCGCAGAGCGTAAGAAACGGGAAGGACGGAGCCACTAGGCTTCGTCCTCTTTTTATGCAGCTGGTTATACATCCGGGCCACGCTCCGCCTACGTACCCCTCTCAGGGGAGACGTTATGCCCCGTCCAAAGCAGGCGAAGCCAAACTGAATATTTTCTTAAGTTAGCGCACGCTGGCTAGGTCGCCCGGTTTGCGTTCTCCCGTCAGTTTTGCTACACTAGATATGAGCCGTCAACCCAAAGCCCTAAGGAGAAACCTGATGTGCCTTGAAGGCCCGAACCATCCCCCGATTGACTATGTGATTGACGACTACCAGCATGGCTTGATTGACCGCCGCGCCTTCCTGTCGCGAGCGACTGCCCTGCTCGGTGTCAGCGCGGCCTCGGTGCTCGTCGCCGCCTGCGCCCCGCAACAGGCCACGGCCCCCGCGGCGACGGCGGCGCCTACCCAGGCCCCCGCCAAAGCGACCGAAGCGCCCAAGCCGGCCGCCACCAACACCACCGCCCCCGCCCCGACCACTGCTCCCCCGACGGCGGCGCCCACGGCGGCCGCGACCACAGCCCCGGCGGCCAAAGCCGCCCCGGCTGTCCCCCCGTATGGCACAGTCCCGGCCGACACGGCTGGTATCAGCGCCGAGATGGTCACGTTCAAGAGTGGCAGCGCGGACATCAAGGGCTATCTGGCCCGTCCGGCGACGGGCGGCCCCAACCCGGCGGTAATCGTCATCCACGAGAACCGGGGGCTGACCCCCCACGAGCAGGACCTGGCGCGGCGCTTTGCCCGCGCGGGTTTCGTGGCCCTGGCGATTGATCTGCTCAGCCGGCAGGGCGGCTCGGAGAAGTTCGCCACCCAGCAGGAGAAGACGGCCGCCATCGGACAGACGAAAGACGACGAGAATGTGGCCGACTTGAAGGCGGCCGTGGCCTACCTCAAGGCGCTGCCCGCCGTACAGGGCAGCAAGATTGGCGTCACCGGCTTCTGCTGGGGCGGACAGCGCACCAATATCGCCGCCGTGAGCATTCCTGAAATCGCTGCGGCTATCCCGTTCTACGGCGCCGCGCCGACGAACCTTGACGATGTCAAGAACACCAACGCCGCCCTGCTCATGATCTACGCTGGCAACGACGACCGCATCAACTCCACCCGGCCCGCCTACGAAGCCAAACTCAAGGAAACCAACAAGACCTACCAGGTCAAGGTCTATGATGGCGCGGGCCATGCCTTCAACAACGACACCGGCCCCAACTTCAAGGCCGATGCCGCCAAGGATGCCTGGGAGCAATCTGTGACCTGGTTTAACAAGTATCTGCGGAGCTAAGCCCTGTCCATCGTGGCGGGTAGTGTGGTGACGGGTGACACCAACGTCACTCGTCACCCCTCACTCGTCACCTTGTCTTAGGAGTGGTCCATGTCTCGACTGCGTATTGTCGTTGTCCTCGCTCTGCTCGTCTTCGCCGTATCGGTCATGTCGGTAGGCGCCGCGCCCGCGCCTGACACTGACATCGCCGCGCCAGCGGCCAATGGTGTGACGCCGCGCCCCGCGCCGGCTGCCTACTTCATGGGCCAGCTCAAGCACTCGGTCCAGACGCTCAACAACTGCGGCCCGGCGTCCGTCGTCTCGGCCATGAGCTTCTATGACATTGATGTGTCGCAGGAGGAGGCCCGCAAGGTGCTACGGCCCTATGCCGAAAGCCGGGGTATGTCGCAGCACGTCATCCCGCCCTACGTCGCCAAGTTCGGCCTCCAGGCGAAGGTGCGGCTCAATGGCAACGACGACCTGGTCAAGGCGCTCGTCGCCAACGACATTCCAGTCATTGTCCTCCAGTACATCAGCGAGACGTGGCGGCTCGGCCACTTCCGCGTCGTCCAGGGCTACGACGACCGCGCCGGCGTGTTCTACGTCAACGACTCGCTACTCGGCCCCAACATCGCCATCTCCTACCGCAGTTTCGATTCCCGCTGGGACTACAACTGGTCGTACTATGTCCCGGTTTTCCGCCCCGACCAGGCCCCGCTTGTGGCGGCTATCCTGGGACCCGACTGGACGGACAAGGGCATGTACGACCGCACCGTGCCCAGCCTTGAAGCGAAGCTCGCGGCCGACCCGAAGGACTGGCGCACCTGGAGTCGCTTGATCGAGGCGCTGACCGGCGCCGAGCGCTACCAGGAGGCCCTGGATAACCTGGACGAGTACACAGCGGCGCGCGGGACGAGCGCGATGCCCGGCCCTGGCGGCCCGTCGAACAACGGCTCGCCGTCGAGCAATAGCTCGCTGCGTATCAAGCTGCTAAACAAGCTGGAGCGCTACGACGAGGCGCTGGCCGAGGTCAACGCAGCCATCGCCAAGAGCCGCGATGGTCTATACGGCTCTGGCTCGCTCTGGCTCCAGAAGGCCGAGGCGTTGCGTGGTCTGGGACGCTACGACGAGGCCCGCGCCGCCTACCAGCGCGCCATCGCCAACGACGGCCCGCTGTCCGAGGCCGGCCAGCGGCTGCAAACCCTCCCGCGCTAGAAAAGTGGCCCTTCTTGTCCGAAACCCCCTGTCCACCTTGGAAAGGGGGTTTTACGTGGCGCAAAGGTGTCACGGCCTGGCAGGTTGACGTACCCCTGGCGGGTCTATCTGTCGCTCAGGGCATACTCAACCGCTTGCCCCATCGTCATCGCCTGGCCTTCGGCCCACAGCGTGGCAAAGGTGGGGCCAAGTTGGGCTGTGGCCGCGGCGACCGAGCGCTCCTGCATGGCGACGAAGGCGATGAGGGTAGAACCAAGCGCTTCACGCACAGCAGAGGCCGCGCCCAGCAAGCGCGCCGCACGCCCGGCCTCTCCCTGTTCCGCCGCGACGGCAGCGAGCAGGTCCAGGGTCTGGGCGATCCACCACCTGTCGCCAGCCTCATTCAACCTGGCAAGCGTTGCCATCAACACCGGTGCGGCGCGTTCGCCTTCGCCCCGGCTAAAGATCGCCAGCCCCAGGAAAAAGCGCATTTGCGCCGCGATACGGTCGTCGCCACCTGCCAGCGCCACCGCTACTGCCTCCTCACACAACTGCTCGGCGCGGTCGTAGTCACCGGTAAATGTATAGGCCAGACCGAGATTAACCAAGCCGGCCTCAATGCCTCGCCGGTCACCCACCTCGCGGTACAACGCCAGGCTCGCCTCATGACGTGCGATAGCCGAGGCATGCTGACCGTTGATGAAGGACAGAATTCCCAACATGCGCAGCGCCAACGCTCGGCTCGCCTGGCTCCCCGCCGCGTCCGAGAGGGCCAGACTCGTCTCGGCATACTGCTCGGTCGCGGCAAAGTCGCCCTGTCGGTAGGCCAGGAGGCTGGCTTCGGCGTAGCCCTGCGCCCGCTCAGCCAGGCCGACTTGGGCGCCACCCTCGCTGGTCAGCATGGCCTCTAACCACCGCCGTCCCTCACTTAGGTAGCCGCGCCACTCCCAGAAGTAGGCTAAGCTGCAGGCCAGCCGCAACGCCTCGTCCACCCGCTGATACTCAAGCAGCCAGGCTAGCGCCGCGCGCAGGTTATTGTGTTCTGCCTCCAGTCGCTCCACCCACTCGACCTGCTGTGGCCCTTCCAGACGTCCCCTGGCCTGGGCCGCGAAGGCCCGAAAAAAGCTGGCATGCGCGCGACGCACTCGCTCGTCTTCGCCACTGATCTTCAGGCGTTCTGTCGCGTACTCGTGGATCGTCTCCAGCATCACGAAGCGTACCTCATCTGCGACGCCCTGCCCCTGGCGTACCCTGAAGGGAACCTGTGACAGCAAGCTCTTGTCTAGCAGCGACTGGAGGCCATCCGCTACGTCAGCCAGGTCACCGTCGGCATTGCAGACCGCCTCGATGGCCTCCAGGGTTCGGCCGCCCTTGAACACAGCCAGACGCCGCAACAGTATTTTCTCCGCTTCGTCCAGAAGGTCGTAGCTCCAGTCGAGCGTGCCGCGCAACGTCTGCTGTCGGGTCGGGAGATCGCGCGCGCCGCCGGTCAGCATCCCCAGGCGGTTCTCCAGCCGCTGTAAGAGCTTCTGAGGGGAGAAGAGCTTGACGCGGACGGCGGCCAGTTCAATCGCCAGGGGCAGGCCGTCGA
>JAHCIP010000569.1 GCA_026129165.1 Anaerolineae bacterium | reverse complement strand
GGTCCAGGGCGGTTATGTGCGCGTCCCCGACGGGCCGGGCCTCGGCATCGAGATTGACGAGGCCGCCCTGACGCGCTACCGCATGGCGCCGCCCTACGCCCACCCGGCTCCGCGCCTGCTGCTGTCGGTCGTCTGGCCCGGCGGGCGGGTGATGCACTACGCCAACATGCGCCCCCAGTGCTGGGACGACTTCCTCATGGGCAACCAACCCGCCCAGGAGCGGGGCGTGCGCATGGCAGTCCACCCCGACGACGGCACGGCGGAGTGGGCCGATCTGTACGCCCGCGTCCAGGCCGGCCCCGTGCGCGACCAGCGGGCGCCCTGACCTAACCCCCCATCCCCCTTCCCTACGAGGGAAGGGGGAGAAGACAGCCCCCTGCGAGACGCGCCGCCCCCTCTCTTTCTAGGAGAGGGGGCCGGGGGGTGAGGTCGCCTCCCCCGTCCCTTACCAGGGGAGGGGTTCAGCGCCGTAGCGCACAACTTGACAGGCAGGTTTACATGATGTAATGTTGCCTGACAACGAGAGACAGGATACCTGGGTCGGGAACCTTATGGAACACAGCCAGCTTGCCAGCTTTATCTGGAGTATCTGTAATCTGCTCCGCGGCCCCTACAAACGCAACGAATATCGCAAAGTCATTCTGCCCCTGACGGTGTTACGCCGCTTCGACTGTCTGCTCATGCCGACCAAGGCCCAGGTCCTCCAGGCGGCCGAGGCGAGCCAGGGGCAGCACGAGACGGTCATCCGCCGCCGTCTCGAACGCATCACCGGCCACCCCTTCTACAATCTGTCGAAACTCGAATTCGCCACGCTGCTGAATGACCCCAACCAACTCGCGCTCAATCTCAGCGGCTACATGAGCGACTTCTCGCCCAATGTGCGGGCCATCATGGAACGGTTCGCCTTTGAGCAGCAGATCACCCGCATGGCTGAGAAGAACCTGCTCTACGAGGTGGTCAAGGCGTTCAACCGAGTGGACCTCGCCCCGGACCGGGTGGACAATGTCAAGATGGGTTATGTCTTCGAGGAGTTGATCCGCATCGGCGCGGAGCAGTCCAACGAAGAGGCCGGGGAGCACTTCACCCCGCGCGAGGTCATCAAGCTGATGGTCAATCTGCTGCTGTCGCCGGAGCAGGACTTGCGCCGCAGCCACGTGGTGAAGACGGTCTACGACCCGGCCTGCGGCACGGGCGGCATGTTGTCGGTGGCCGAGAAGTACATCCGCGACCTGAATAGCGCGGCCCACCCGCTGCTCTACGGCCAGGACTGGAACGACGAAGCCTGGGCCGTCTGCAAGTCCGACATGCTCATCAAGGGCGAGGACGCCGACAACATCCATCGCGGCGACACCTTCACCGAGGATGGCTTCGACCGCCGCCCGGACGGGCAGAAGTACACCTTCGACTATATGCTGGCGAACCCGCCGTTTGGCGTGGAGTGGAAGCAGCAGCAGCGGTTTATCGAACACGAGCGCGATAGCCTGGGCGACGAGGGGCGCTTTGGCGCGGGCCTGCCCCGCATCAATGACGGCTCGCTGCTGTTTCTCCAGCACATGCTGTCCAAGATGCAGCCGCCCCAGGCCGGCGGCAGCCGCATCGCCATTGTCTTCAACGGCTCGCCCTTGTTCACCGGCGACGCGGGCAGTGGCGAGAGCAATATCCGCCAGTGGCTCATCGAGCACGACTGGCTGGAGGCCGTCGTCGCCCTGCCCGACCAGCTCTTCTACAATACCGGCATCTCGACCTATATCTGGGTACTGACCAACCGCAAGGCGCCGACGCGCCAGGGCCAGATTCAACTCATTGACGCCCGCCAATTCTACGTCAAGATGCGCAAGAGCCTGGGCAACAAGCGCAACAAGATTGGCGACCCGGCCGACGACCCGCGCGAGCCGGACCATATTGGCGACATCACCCGCCTCTACGGGGAATGCCGCGACGGCGACGCCCGCACCGTCATCAGCGACGGCCAGCCCAAGACGCTCGTCGTCAGCAAGGTGTTCGACAACGCCGACTTTGGCTTCCGCAAAATCACCGTCGAGCGGCCGCTC
>JAHCIP010000568.1 GCA_026129165.1 Anaerolineae bacterium | reverse complement strand
TCGTAGCGGAGATAAGCCAGGCTGACCACCTCTCCGCCCAGGTCTACCGCATCTCCCCAGAAGCAGAACTGGAACATCCAATGCCGACCCCACCGCCCCGTGTAGGGTGACGGCGCGACCGGCCGGGGCAGACCCTCGATACGCACAGCCCACGGTTCGAGGCTGTAGCGCCGGCCGCCGTCGGTGAAGGTCTCATAGTGCCCCACCAGGCCAGTCGAGCGGCCTGTGGGGTCCGGGTAGGCGTAGTAGCCCGGCGCGCCGAGGCCGCCGTCGGGTAGGGGCACGCGCACGGCGCAGCCGCCGATGAAACCGGTGACTTCATAGGGCGCGTCCCAGGTCTCACCGTGGTCGCGGGAGATGCACACCCCGTTGCCATTGAGGTGGTTCTCGTTAGTGTCGGCGACGAGGAGGTGGCTCAGCATCAACTCGCCGGTCGGGAATTTCGCCAGGCTGGGGAACCAGTGATAGTCAACGCCCTCCGTCACTTGGCGCGGCTCGCCCAGCCGCACACGCGCCTCGCCCAGTCGAATGTCATGCATAGGTTATCCCTCTCGCTCCAGACGGACCGGATACAGGTAGCTGCGCCCCTCGCCGGTCGGCCATTCAGTTGGTGTGTACTTGCGCCAATTGTGGCGGATGCCGAAGAGAATTTCCCCAGGCTGCGTTTCGAGCAGCGCGGTGTAACTCTGGCCGATACCCTCGTCAAGCTGTATCGGCTGGCTATAGCTGCGCCCCCCATCCGTGCTGAGGGCGATAAAGCCGGCCGGCGTCAGCGGCGGGTCGCCCTCGCCCTCGACGTAGCGCGTCTGGTAATCATCGAGGTTGGCGCGGTCCCATGGCGCGTCCGGCACACGGGTGCCCCAGCCTAGGACGACTGTACCATCGCTCAGTTGGATGAGGCTGGGGTCCACGCCAGGCACGTGCAGGGACTCGGGCTGGCTCCAGGTGTAGCCGTGATCGAGGGAGCGGACCTGGTAGAGTGGAGCAGCCCGCCCGGTGCGCATGACGGCCAGCAGTTCCCCACCGCCGAGATGGATCATCACCGGCTCGCCAAAGCCCTCCTGGCCCGTCATGCGGTCCCCGGCGATGATAGCGCGTAGGCGCCAGGTCCGGCCTCGGTCCCCCGACTCCATCACGAACGACTCGAAGCGTCGCATCCCCCACTCGGCCGGGTAGCCAAGGGGCGGCGCGTCGTTGTGCTCGAAGTTGCCGTAGCCGCTAGCGAGTAGAGTCCCGTCGTCCAGTTCGACGATGGACCGCCAGAAGGATGGCCCCCCGCCGTAGCGACCGGTATCGTCTACAATGGGGATGGCGCCGGGGATGTGCAGCGTGGCCTGGATGGGGTTGCCGGGGTTGTCGTAGTCGGGCGTCAGCCAGCGGCCGCGCCCAAAGTAGGGGCCGCTGGGCGCGTCGTCGCTCGGATAGGTGAGGTAGTCCATCGCCAGGACGGAGCCATCGCGGCAGTTGACAATGGAGCAGCCCATCCCCCAGGGGACGACATACCAACTGCGGCCCTGGTCGGTGGATTGGAAGCCCCAAATATCACAGGCGTAGCCGTGCGCCATGAGGTGGCCGTTGGGCAGACGATGGAGGAAGGGGTCGGCCGGGAAGCTGCCGACCGTCGGTAGGTGCAGCCTCTCGCCTAGGGTCAGGGTGTAACCAGCGGCGGTCGTGGTACGAACCGTGTCTGTCATCGTTGTCCCTCGTCTCAGCCGACATCCACAAAGACGGCGTTGATTTGATTGTCGCGGGCGTCCCAGGGCCGGCCTTCCGAGTTCGAGTCGTAGACCAGAAGTAGCCGGCCCGGCGCCACTTCGCGCAGCCCGGTATAGCAGGTGCTGTTACCGGTGAACACCGTCGTCGGCGCGGTCCACTCGCGCCCGCAGCCATCCAGGCTGAACATCACGTTGACCGTCGGCCGGCCGAAGCTGCAGGCCAGCACCCCATTGTGCATCAGGCATAGCTCAGGGTCCACGCTGTACACCCCCAGGTCTTGCGGCGCGCTCCAGGTCGCGCCGTTGTCGGTTGAGCGGCGGTAGAAAACGTCAATCACGTCGCCGGTGTTGAGGCCGTCGGGGTCGCGGCTGTAGACCAC
>JAHCIP010000567.1 GCA_026129165.1 Anaerolineae bacterium | reverse complement strand
TGGCTGGTTATCCTGGGCGTCCTGGGCGCGATTCTCGGCATCGCTGTGGCGACGGTCCAGGGCGGCGCGAACTACACCATCAACGCCTACAGTGGCTTTATGGTCAAGGGGCCACTCGCGCCTGGCGTAGATAGCCCACTATGGCCGCTGCTGTTTGTCGTCATCTCCTGCGGCGCGGTCAGCGGTTGGCACTCGCTGGTCAGCACGTCCGGCACGGCGCGGCAGTTGGAGAAGGAAACCGACGCGCTGCCCGTCGGCGGCGGCGCCATGTACGCCGAGGCCGTGCTGGGTGTGCTGTCATTGTCCTTTGCCGCCGCGACCTTCGCCAGCCACCAGGCGTACCTGACCGACGGCCTGGGTAAGCTCGGCGCGCCGGGCGTCTTCGCCAACGGCATGGCGGTCTTCCTGAACCGCCTGGGGGTGCCGGAAACGTTCGGCCAGGCGTTCGGCTCGGTCTTTCTGGTGGTCATGGCCCTGACGGTGATGCAACTGGTGTTGCGCTTCATGCGCGTCGCCAGCGCTGAACTGATTGGCGACCGCATGCCTGCCTTCAAGAACCCGCATTTCGGGTCGCTCGTCGCCATCGGCTTCACCCTGCTGCTGCTGTGGACGGGCTTCTGGAACCGCATCTGGATCCTGTTCGGCGGCTCGAACCAGTTGTTCGCCGGGCTGGCCCTACTGTTGATTACCATCTGGCTGGCGCAGCAGTCCAAGGCCTACAGCTGGGCGTTCTACCCTGGTATCTTCATGTACATTACGACAGTCGCCGCGTTGCTCTACACCGGCTGGGCCTCGCTCCAGCTGGCCTTTGTGCCGCCGGCAGCCGGCTTCGCGGCGGCGGCCTGGACCTTCGGCAACCTGGTGTCGGCGGCGATTGGCTTCTTCCTGAGCGCGGCGGCCATTGTCCTGGCCTGGGACGGGATGCAGGCGCTCAACAAGGCGCGCACGTCGAGCCGGATGCGGCCCGGCGCGGCGCCGGCTGCCAAATAGAGTGACGAGTGACGAGTGGCGGGTGACGCGGACGATCTAACAACGTCACCTGTCACCCGCCACCCGTCCCAGGGAGGGCCGATGCTCCAGGTCGAAGTCGTAACGCACGTGCTGGGGTCCATGTCCCACTGCCAGCACTGCCAGGTGTTTATTGACGGCAGCGGGGTCGGCGGCCAGGTCCACCAGAGCGATATGGAGTCCTACCCGCCGGAGTGGCGGGCCGAGTGGACGCAGTTGTCCGACCTCATCTTCCGCCTGACCGAACGCTACCCTGGCCGGCTTGTCGTGCGCATCCACGACGCGCAGTCTGTGGGCGGGCTGTGGCAGGCGATTCGGCGCGGCATCCGCAAGTACCCCACGTTCATCGTGGGCGATGAGAAGTACTATGGCTGGGACGAGGCCGCTCTGGACAGCCTGGTCCGGCGCAAGCTGACAGCGGTTTGAGATGTTACGCGAAAAGACCTTTAGGGTTTCCAAAACCCTAAAGGTCTATCCCCCTACAGGAGACTTACCCCTATGCCCGACGAAGAGAAGCTGAGCTTTTTTGAACGCGCCAAGCGCGGCATGCAGGACTTTATCTATGGCATGAGCGCGCACGAGATGACCCGGCAGGCGCTCAAGACGCGCGGTTCGATGGAGCACTTGTTTATCCTTATCACCATGGGCGACCTGCTGGGCGTCCCCATCCTCCCGCCCTACTACTCGCTGCGGCTGCTGCCCTATGTCGTGCCCCAAATCGCGACGTGGAAGCGGCGCATGTTGCGCGAGAAGGACCTGGTGGATGCGTTGGCGTGAAAGGAGCTTGCATGTCCCGCTTAGCAGACATTGTCAAACGCTACTCCTACATCATGTACGGCGGGAAAGGCGGCCTGGGCAAGACGACGTTTAGCGCGGCGACGGGCTACTACCTGGCGAAGGAGGGCAAAAAGGTCCTCGTCTTCAGCGTAGACCCGCAGGCGTCGCTGTCGGACATCTTCCAACGCGACATCTTCGGCCAGGGAGCGGTGGAAATCATGCCCAACCTGTATGCCCAGGAGATTGACGCCGACCACCATATCAAGGCATACCAGGAGGAGATTCGCCAGAAGATCCGCGATATGTACGGCTTTGAGAAGATTCC
>JAHCIP010000566.1 GCA_026129165.1 Anaerolineae bacterium | reverse complement strand
TAGGCCAATAATTTGAGGGACCGTGACTTCTTGACGGCATCCAAGTCGCTGTATGACATAGTCGGGGGCAGACTGAGCCAGGTACACCTATACCCGTCGTTCCCATCGGATGTAGTCGGTATGTAATCAAGAGTCGTCCGCGGTATTATGCGCGCAGTATCCACAAGGACCCGTCGTCTCAGTAGCCTATATGATTATCACAAGCGGTGGTTGACCCAGGTCGAGAACTGTGGCGTTCACGCCACAGCGTGGAACGGCCTTTGTATCTGGGTGTCTGTCATGGTTCCTTTTTGCGCCGCAGCGTGTTGGCGGTGTTGCGTGGCGTCTCGACGGTCTGGATGCTCAGATCGCGCTGGTTGGGCGTGAGCCAGCCCTGGAGGCGGGCGGCCACGTAGACGGGGATGACGGCCGGGATGAGGATGAAGCTGCCCAGGCGCAGCAGCCAGTCGGGGTAGGTGGGCGGGACCAGCACCTGGACCGGCCTGGGCAGGCCAGCGGCGGCGCGCACGGCTTCGGCGGCCAGCAGCCCGGTGGAGATGGCCCCCTCCATGGAGACGAGGTCAATGTGCGAGCGGCAGTAGTCGCCGGCCAGGAAGAGGTTGGGGATGGAGGTGGCGGCAGTGGGGCGGAAGGCCCACGCGCCAACATCATTCATAAACAGCGGCTCGGTGGTGTGACGCTGGAAATCCACGCGGGTGATGTCATCCGTGACGATGGCGGGGAAGTAGCGGCACAGGTCGTCCATCAGCGCCTCAAGGGCGGCCTTGTCGGACAGCCCCTCCAGCGGCGTGAAGTCCGAGGCGATGAGGTTGAGGACCGTGTTGGGGTAGCCCTGCCAGCACTGCGAGACATCAATGAAGGATAGGCCGAACTGCGAGTCAATGAGGTTGACGTGCGCCCTGGGCATGTTGGGCAGCCGCCGCTTGAAGTACAGGTTGAAGGCGGCCATAGGGCGAGCGGAGAGATAGGCGATTTTGCCCAGGTCGGGGGCCAGTTGGTACAACTCATCGGTGACGAAGGGAGGGACCTTCTCGGCGGGGATGGCGAGGACCACCCGCGTCTGGGGGTCAATGGCCTGGCTGACGGTCTGGCCGTCGGCAGTACGGAAGTCCAGACGGGCGATGCGGCCGCCGGTGGGTTCGAGGTGGGTCAGGGTGTGGCGCAGGTGGATCTGGCAGCCCAGGCTCTCTAGCTTGCGCTGGATGGGTTGGATGAAGAACTCCTGCAAGTTGCCCTTGAGGATGCGGTGCATGGGTTCGGGCGAGCGGACCCAGTAGCGCATGACGTTGCGCATGGTCATAGCCGAGACTTCGTAGGTGGGGACGGAGATGCCCTTGAGCATCAACTCCTCGAATTGAAGGGCGACGTTGTCGGTGCGGTAGAAGCGCGAGCGCAGGAAGCCGCTGATGGTGACCTGGTCCAGGCGGGCGCGGTAGCTGTAGGGCTGGCTCATCAGGTCGAGGGCGGCGTAGTAGAACAGGAGCGCCTCGAAGAAGGGCAGCACGCCCGACGTCAGGTTGCGCCAGGCATAGCGGGCCGAGGTGATATTGGTGTAGGACTTGAAGCGGGGGAACTGGCCCGGCTCCAGTTGGAGGAACTCGGCGCAATCGAGAAAGTGGTCCTGGATGCCTAGCTCGGCGATGAGTTGGTGGGCATTGCGGTACCAGTCGGGGAAGATGTGGTAGCCGTGTTCGTCGTAGTCCGCGCCGTTCTGCTTCGCGCCGGCCTTGCCGCCCAGCCGCTCGCCCGCCTCGAACAGCGTCACGCGCGCCCCGCGTTCGGCCAGCCGCCACGCCGCGACCATTCCCGCCAGCCCGCCCCCCACCACGACGACATCCACCATGTTCGCCCTCCTTGTCCCGTTGAGGCCAGAGGACAGAGTGTAGCATAAGGGGGGGTGGACCGCAAGAATTGTTGAGGGAACACAGCGCCCTAAACTTCATCCCCCTTTGCCAGTGCTATGGGCCTAGTGAGCCTGTGATAGGTAAAGATTTTCTCACCCCCCCACCAGTTCGAAAACCCTATTGCTAGTAGTTCGTCCGAGTTGATCTGGCAAAAAGCGCCGAGTGAGCTAAGCTTCTGGGACAACCAAACCAGGACCCAGGAGCCAAA
>JAHCIP010000565.1 GCA_026129165.1 Anaerolineae bacterium | reverse complement strand
CCCGTCCCCGCCTCAATCAGTCGCACGGCCTCATCCACCAGCCCCAACATCCGCAGGCCCAGCAGGTCCAGCTTGATCAGCCCCGCGTCCTCGACGCTGTCCTTGTCCCATTGAACAACGACCCGCCCGGCCATGGTCGCCCGTTCCGTCGGCACGACCTCGACCAGCGGCGCGGCGGTGATGAGCATGCCGCCACTGTGGATCGAGAGGTGGCGGGGCACGCCTTCCAACTCGCGGCACATCTCCCACAGGAGGCGATGCGGCGTCGTGTCACTCTCGGTGTCCGCCTCGCGCTCGGCTCGCTCCCGCGCCAGCCGCTCCACCAGGTCTGGCGCAAGCCCCAAAGCCCGCCCTACATCGCGTAACGCCGACCGCTTACGGAAGGTGACCACGTTGCAGACCATGGCGGTGTGCTCAACGCCATAGCGGCCGTAGACGTAGTCAATGACTTCCTCGCGACGGTCGGCGGCGAAGTCAATATCAATGTCGGGCATGGTGCGGCTGTCCTCGGACAGGAACCGGTCGAAGAGGAGGTGGTGGGCCAGGGGGTCGACCGGGGTCATATCGAGCAGGTAGGCGACGAGCGAGTTGGCTGCCGAGCCGCGTCCCTGGTAGCGAATGCCCCGCGCCTGGGCGAAGCGGACGATGTCCCACACGATGAGGAAGTAGCCTGCTAACCCCGTCGTCTCGATGACGTCTAGCTCGCGCGCCAATTGGCGGCTTGCCTGCGGCGTCACCGGGGCTAGCTTGCGGTGCAAGCCCTGCTGGCACAGGTCGTAGAGGAAGCTGAAGGGGGTATGGCCCGGCGGGACGGGGAAGGCGGGGAGGCGCTGGCGGCTGAAGTCGAGGCTCACGTGGCAGCGCTCGGCGATGGCGAGGCTGTTGCGCAGGGCCTCGGGCAGGCCGGCAAAGAGCCGTGCCATTTCGGCCGGCGGCTTGAGGAAGTACTCGCTGTTGACGCGCAGGAGGCCGCGCGCTCGCGCTTCGTCCCGCGAACACAGGTGGCGGATGCTGACGAGGACGTCGTGCAGCCGGCGCTCCGCGCGGCGGGCGTAGTGGACGTCGTTGGTGGCGACGAGGGGGAGCCGGAAGTGGCCCGCGAGGTCTACCAGGTCACGCACCCGGTGACTTTCCCCGGGCAGATGATGGCGTTGCAGCTCGACGTAGAGATGCTGAGGGCCGAAGATGTCAAGGAGACGCCGAATCAGAGCGCCCGCATCCCCGGTAGCACTCGCTCCAACAGGCCCGCCTCCTGACAGGGCGATGAGGCCGTCCCGGTGGGCGTTGAGGGTGGCCCAGGCCAGGCGCGGGGCGGTCTTGCCGGGCCAGGGGTCGGCGGGGAACTGGTTGGCGCCTCCACGGTGGGCCGAGGACAGCAGGCGGCAGAGGTTGGCATAGCCTGCCTGCGTCTCGGCCAGGAGGACCAGGCGCCCGCCGTCTTCGAGGGTGACTTCACTGCCGAGGATGGGCTGCAAGCCGTGGGCGCGGGCGGCAGTCCAGAAGCGAACGGCTCCATAGAGGCCGTCGTCGTCGGTGAGGGCCAGGGCCGGCATGCCCAAGGCGACCGCCTGCTCGACCAGGGCTTCGGGGGAGGAGGCGCCGTCGAGGAGCGAGAAGTAGCTGTGACAGTGGAGTTCCACGTACATGTCAGTTGTAGAGACGGATCAACCACCAGTTCTGAGTGCCACCGTCATGGGCGACGAGACAGAGGAGGCCGCTGCGCGTGGCGAGCTTGATGTAGTCCCGCCAGGCCTCGTCGTCGGTGCGCCACCACTCCTCGCTCGCCCGCCAGCGATCGCAGATTCGCTCGACGAGATGCCGCTCCCCCAGCCAGACGAAGCTAAGGGGCTTGCCCTGGTCCGTCGCCGTCACCGTGATTGGCTCACCCTCGCGCCATAGCCGGCCGGTCACGACGCCCACTCCTGCCACTGCGCTCGCCGCTCGACACACAACGCCCGGGGGTCCACCACGCGGGCGCGGCGGAGGCGTTCCGCGCCAAAACGCACCCGCCACTGCCTGACCAGGTCCTTCTCGGTGTGCGGCGGGGTAGCGGTCGGGAAAAGGCCCAGTTGCGTCCCCGCCACGTCCTGGATCTCGCTCAGCGTGAGGGACAGCCCGGTCACGGGCGCTTCCCACGGCCCGCTCTGCCAACGGCCAGCTAACAGGTCGCCTTTGTCGTCCT
>JAHCIP010000564.1 GCA_026129165.1 Anaerolineae bacterium | reverse complement strand
ATTGGGCCGCCCCGGTCCGCCATCACATCGCGGCTAAAGTCCACCGTCTGGACAATGTCGCGCGGGAAGAATAGCTCGATCACCCAGTCGGCCAGGACACGCACCTGGCGCTCCAGCCCCGGCAGCTTGGACAGGTAGATGCCGCGCCACATAAACCAGGCCAGCAGGCCGGAGAAGCGCAGGAACTTGCCCTTCATGAAGGGTACGGCGAGTTCGGCGCAGGCGGTGTGGTGGCCGACGACGGCCAGCACGCCGAGGGGGCTGAAGCGGAAAGTCTTTTGCGCCTCGCCGCGCACCTGGGCGCGGATGTTGTGGGCCAGGGTGTATGCCTCGCGCAAGGCAAACTGCGCCGTGGGGGGGGCGGTCTGGCCAGTCTCGGCGTTGGGGATGGCGGCGCAGTCGCCCACCGCCCACACGTTTGTCAGACCCTTGACGGCCAGGTGCTCGTCGGTGACCACCGCGCCGCGCCGGTCGCGTTCGGCTGGGACTTGTTCCAGGAGAGGGTTGGGACGCACACCCGCTGTCCAGACCAGCGTCTCGGTACGTATTTCCTCGTCCGGCTTGAGGACGACCACGCCAGGGCGGGCGTCGGCCAGGCGGGTGTTGAGCTTGAACTGGACGCCCCGCGCCGCCATGCGCTCCAGGGCATACGTCCCTAGCTCCGCGCTCAGTTCGGGCAGGATCGTGTCGCGCGAGTGGACCAGGATGACCTGGACGTCGTCGGGGCGAATGTTGGGGTAGTAGACCAGGACGCCACGGGCGAAGTCGTTGAGCGCGCCGGCCAGCTCGACACCGGCGAAGCCGCCGCCGGCCACGACAAACGTGACCAGCGCCTGGCGAGCAGTTGGGTCCATCGCCTTGTCGGCCCGCTCGAACATATCAATGACATGATTGCGGATGCGAATGGCATCTAGCAGGCTCTTAAAGTCAAAGGCGTTTTGCTCGACCCCTGTCTGGCCGTAGTAGTTGGTAATGGAACCCAGGGCTAAGACGAGGTGGTCGAAGGGGAGTTCGTCGCCGGGGGTGAGGTGGCCGTCGAGCCCGACTTCGGGGGCCAGGCGCACGCGGCGCCGCTCCTGGTCAATCACCGCGACCTTGCCGCGCACGACTGTGGTGCGGCGCAGGCTCGTGCGGAGCGGGCTGCTGATGTGGGTGGGTTCGAGGCTGCTCGCCGCGACCTCGGCCAGCATCGGGGTAAAGAGGAGGGCGTTGGTCTCGCTGACCAGGACCAGGTCCACCGTCGGGTCCGCGCCAAACTCCTGCTCCAGGTGTTCCGCCGTCGTCACGCCAGCGAAGCCGCCACCCAGGACGACGATGCGCGTCTGAATCTCGCGCGGGGCCGGGGCTGGCTCGACCTCGGGCCCCAGCCAGGCCAGCGCGCCGTCCGTCAACGCCTGGGCCAGCAGACCCAGCGCCGCGCCGAACAGGGTCCAGCCGACCAGGGAGGGAAATAGGCCAGCCATCCCCCGCGCCGACCACTGCGGCCCCTGCCCCATCAGCACGGGCAGGGCGATGACCTGGACCACGCCCCACAACGGCACGGCGAACGCCGCCGCCGTCATCAGGCTATCCACATAGGCGCTGGGCGCGGGCCGGAAGGCCAGGCTATACCCGACACCCAGGCCCGCGCCCAGGACGATGGCCAGGGCCGCATTGCCCACCGTCAAGGCGAGAATAGAGGATGCAATCAGACCGGCGATTAGACCAATAATGGCGCGTCGAAGAACCTTGTTCATCCGTGTCTCCTTTCCTCAAGCCGTCCAGTAGGCGTACCAGACATGCAAGAGTCTATGGAGACACCGATTTCGTTTCACCCGACAGAGGAAAATCTTCGCCGGTCTACACCCCCTTCAAATACTCCCGCATCATCAACGCCGCCGTGGCGCCCTCGCCGGCCGCGCTGGCCGCCTGCTTGGTACTGCCCTGGCGCGCGTCCCCCGCCGCGAACACCCCCGGCAGGCTCGTCATCAACGTCAGGTCGGTTTCGATAAAGCCGGTCCCGTCGCGCCGAATGGTTTCCGGCAGCCACTTGGTGTTGGGCGACAGGCCAATGAACACGAACACCCCTTTGGGGTGGAGGGTGTCAGTCTGCCCAGTCACCTTGTTGTAGACCTCGACCCCTTCCAGCGTGCGCCGGCCCTCGAACGCCTTGACCTCGGTGTTGTACAGGACCTTGATCTTGTCCGTCTCGG
>JAHCIP010000563.1 GCA_026129165.1 Anaerolineae bacterium | reverse complement strand
ATACTCCGTAGCGGCAAAGCGTTGCCCACGCGAGCTTCCGCGTCGGGACCATTCGCCAGCATCGTCCCGACCTTCAGGCCGAGCGGGGCGATAATGTAGCGCTTCTCGCCGTCCTCATACTGAAGCAGGGCAATACGCGCCGTGCGGTTCGGGTCATACTCGATGGACTCGACCCGCGCCGGTACGCCCACCTTGTCGCGCTTGAAATCAATGATACGATACTGGCGGCGCGTCCCACCACCCTGGTGGCGCACCGTAATCTTGCCGCGATGATTACGCCCGGAGTGCTTCTTCAGCACCTCAGTGAGGCTTCGCTCCGGCTTGCTGCGCGTAATCTCGTCGAAATTTTGCCCGGTCATGCCGCGGCGGCCGGGCGACGTTGGCTTGTAAACTTTGATCGGCATACTCATCTCTCGCTATAGCTGCCGCTCGCCTGAGCGGCTTTGCAGCGTCGACGCCCCCTCGCGTAAGCGGGCGGCACGAGAACGGTACTTCCGCCCCGCTTACGACTTATACACCTCGATGCTCTGCCCAGGGGCCAGGGTAACCACCGCCTTCTTCCACCACGACGTCTTAGTGACGTGGCGACCGAAGCGGCGCGTCTTGCCCGGCATCCGCATGACATTCACCCTCAGCACCATCACGCCGAAGCGCTTCTCCACGGCGTCCTTCACCATCGCCTTGTTGGCATCCCGCGCCACCTCGAACGCATACTGGCCTTGCTCGCCCAGCAACGTAGTCTTCTCGGTGACGATCGGACGCCGCAACACATCATAGATGTTCATGACGCTTCCCCTTACTCCGCGCTCTCGGCCGGGGCCGCGTCGCCGAAGTAGTGTCGCTCGATCTGCTCCACTGCCGCCACGGGCAACACCACCACCTCGTAGCCAAGAAGATCGCGGAGGTTGAGGTATTGATGGTGCAGCGTCTTGACCTTGGGCAAGTTGTTGGCCGAGCGCACCACGACCGAGTTGTCCCCCGCCGGCAACACGATCAGCGTGCTGCGCGCCCTAGAGACTGTCGCCAGCAGCCCCGCCATCTCCTTAGTCTTGGGTGCAACCACGCCAAAATCCTGCACCAGCACCAGTTGCCCCGCCTGCGCTTTGGCCGACAACGCCGACTTCAACGCCAGGCGGCGCATCTTGACCGGCATCTTCTGCTCATAGCTGCGCGGGCGCGGCCCAAAGACAATACCGCCCTTGCGCCAGTGGGGCGCGCGCTTCTGGCCCTGGCGGGCGCGGCCGGTGCCCTTCTGCCGCCACATCTTGGTGCCGGACCCCGACACCTCACCGCGTGTCTTGGTCTTCACCGTACCCAGGCGCGCGTTCGCCAGTTGACGCACCAACGCCTGGTGCATCACCGCCGTATTCGGCTCGATGTTAAAAATGTCGTCTCGCAGGTCTAGCGTACCGACCTGTGCGCCTTGCGTGTTTACGATAGGAACCTGCATTATCCTACCTCCCCTTCACCGCCTGCTTGATGATCAGCAGGCCGTTCTTGGCGCCGGGAACAGCGCCGCGGACGAGGAGCAGGTTCCGCTCAGGATCGACCTGCACAACCTCGAGATTCTGAACCGTCACCTGTTCGTCGCCCAGGTGGCCCGCCATGCGCATGCCCTTTAGGACACGGCCGGGCGTGGTTCCCGAACCGATGGACCCAGGCGAGCGCTGGCGATCCGACTGACCGTGGGTCTTCGGGCCACCACGGAAATTGTGGCGCTTCATGCCACCCGCAAAGCCCTTGCCCTTCGAGGTCCCCGTAATATCCACGTGCTCACCCTCGGCGAACACGCCGACGTCTAGCTTCTGGCCCACCTCGAACGTCTCGCCTTCAACGCGGAACTCGCGCAGCACCTTCAAGGGGCGAACGTCCTTCAGGTGGCCCCGCTCGGCCTTGGTCAGCTTACGCTGGGCCTTCTTCGGGTCCACCTCATGAAAGCCGAGCTGCACGGCGCTATAGCCGTCGCGCTTCGGCGTCTTGACCTGGGTTACCCAGCACGGCCCGGCCTCAATGACCGTCACCGGCACAGCCTCACCTTTCGCGGTGAAGACCTGGGTCATCCCAACCTTTTTGCCAATGATTCCCTTCATGGTGTTCTCCTAGTGGTTCCCCTTCGAGGGAAGGATGGGGAACATAGGGCGCCCGGTGGAGGACGAAGAACGAAAGACCTGTTGGTCAGCCGTTGTTGCCTTCCG
>JAHCIP010000562.1 GCA_026129165.1 Anaerolineae bacterium | reverse complement strand
GCGCTCCGAGGACGACATGGCGCGCATCCTCAAGCACCCGGCCCACATGGCGGGCAGCGACGGCATCTACTCCGGCGGCCATCCGCACCCGCGCGGCGTTGGCTGCTTCGCCCGTTACCTGGCCTATCACACCCGCCAACGCGGCGACTACACCTGGGAGGAGGCGGTACGCCACATGACCTCCCACGCGGCGCGGCGCTACATGCTGGTGGATCGCGGGCAGGTCCACCCCGGCTTCGCGGCTGACCTGGTCGTGTTCGACCCGGACCGGGTCCAGGACCGCGCCACCTACGATAATGGCGCGCAGTATGCCGAGGGCATCGAGCATGTGGTGGTCAATGGCCGGCTGGAGATACTGAACGGCGAATTGACGGGGACCCTGGCCGGGCGGGCGCTGCGCCGGCCGGGGACCACCAGCCGTGGCGTTTAAGCCACGGGGGGGAGGGACCGCGCCCTGAACCGCGCGGCGTGACCGAAGAACCTCCCGAAGGTTTCTGAACCTTCGGGAGGTTGAGCCACGCGAGCACGGCTTAAGAGGATAGGCGGATCAAATCGGTTTCATCCGCTCATCCTCCTCATCCGTGTTCTAAACGGCTGTAGGAGGACGTATGTCCATTTCGCCCGAAGCGCAAGCCGTCCATGATAGGGCCTTCGTCTTGCTGGCGCATCTCCACATGCAGCGTCAGTTCACCCCAACGGCCATCGAGTACGTGCGGCCCGACGAGGATGTGGCGGGGCGGCAGGTAGACATTCCCAAGCTGCGCCAGGGCGGCGTCAAGTGCATCTGGCTGTCGGAGGGCGGGCCGGGCGAGGTGTCGGTGGACCCGGCCGCCATCACGGCCGGCCAGACCGAGCCGAACAACCGCCCGGCCATCCGCACCGTCTACCGTGGCGCGTCCGAAGTCCAGCGCATGTTGCGCGGCTTCGATGCCGTCGCTCGCCTGTGCCAGACCCACCCCGACGACCTGGCTCTGGCGCGGAGCGTGCGCGAGGCGCGCGAGATTGCCGCCAGCGGCCGTATCGCCGTCTTCTGGCACTCCGAAGCCCTGCTCATCGCTAACGACCTCGCCATGCTGCGCGCCTACCATGCCTTGGGTATGCGGGTGGCGGGCCTGGTCCACGGCTCGCCGCTGGATTGGGTAGACAACGACCTGGAGCAGCATGACCCCAGCGGCCTGACCGAGTTTGGCCGTCAGGTCGTGCGCGAGATGAACCGACTGGGCATGGTCATTGACGTGTCCCACTCCTCGCCCCAGACCGTGCGGGACGTGGTCCAGACGACACGCCAACCCATAGTCGCGTCGCACTCCAACCCCCAGCGGCTGTCGCCGCTGCGCCGTAACCTGACCGATGACCTGCTGCGGGCCATTGCCGATACTGGCGGCGTGGTCGGCATCCACTGCTCGTCCGCCTTTGTGGACATCGCGTGTCTCCACGGGCGGCGCGGCGGTCGGGCGGCCATGTATAACCAGGCGCGTCTCGACCTGCTCGACCAAATCGCCACGCCGGGCGCGCTGGACCCCTTCCAGTATGAGGCCGCCATGCGCGCCAGCGGCGGCGCCCCCTCCGACGCCATCTTCCCCACCGTCCACCTGGAACGGCTGATAGACCACGTGGACTACCTGGTAAACCTGGTGGGAATTGACCACGTGGGTATCGGGACCGACCTCCAGTTCCTGGAGGATGCGGTCGAAGACTTTGATTCGGCCGCCAAGACGCCCAATGTGACTGAGGCGCTGCTGCGGCGCGGCTATTCAGCGGAGGCGGTCGGCCAAATCCTGGGGGGCAACTTCCTGCGGGTGATGGCGGCGGTCATCGGGGAGTAACAGCATACAGTCTATGTGGCGCGTCTTTAGTCCGGGCTGGTATGCGGGGTGGCTGCAGCGCGGCTCCAGTCAGGAGGCGCGGACCATCCGCCTGCTCTACATCGAGATATTCGGCGCGGGGGTGTACAACGCCATTATCACCTTCAATGGCGTGTACGCCCTGCGCCTCGGCGCGTCGAACCAGCTTATCGGCTGGCTGTCGTCTGTCCCGTCCCTTGTCGTCGCCCTGTTTACCCTGGTGGCCGGTCAGCAGGTCGAACGCAGCCAGAACCGCCTGGCCCTCGTCTCGCGGACGGTCCTGCTCTACCGCCTGGGCTTCCTCGCCATCGCCCTGATGCCGTTGGTGGTTCAGGAAGGCCGCGCCCTCGTCCTCGTCGGCCTTA